>NZ_JBQENZ010000017.1:0-163690 GCF_052044935.1 Ensifer sp. 22460 | reverse complement strand
GGTTCTTCCTCAATTTCTGTGGTTAACAGAGTGTTAGCGCCTCGACTGCTATCTGCGGGGATGCGAGCGCAATTGAAATGGTCACCCGGCCCAGGGGTCAAGGTTCTGGGTATTACCGTTCAAGATGAAGAAAACTGGGTTGTTTCTGCCGCTGCGAAACCTGTCGGTATCTGCCCGGATTGTGGAACGCAAAGCCGGCATCGCCACGGCTGGCACAACCGCCGCCTCCAGGACTTGCCTGTTCAAGGTCAAGTTGTGAAAATCGAGCTCGCACTGAACCGGTGGCAGTGCAGACACCGGAAATGCGGGCGACGAACCTTCACCGACAGGTTGCCTGAGATTGCTTCACCCTACATGCGACGAACTGAACGGATGGCTGAGATTGTGGGCTTGATTGGCCACAGGATGGGCGGTCGCCCAGGTGAGCACTTGCTGCATCGGCTTGGCATGCCGGTCAGCGACGACACGATCTTGCGGCAATTGAAGCGCGATAATCCGGCGTCCACGCAAAAAGACACTATTCGGGTTGTGGGCATCGATGATTGGAGCTGGCGGCATTCCTCGCGGTACGGGACGATCATGGTCGATCTTGAGCGTCATTCGGTCGTCGATGTTTTGGAGGACCGCAGCGTCGAGAGCGCAAAATCTTGGTTGCAAGAACGTCCGACGATCGAGGTCGTGAGCCGAGATCGCTGTGGTTTGTATGCTCAGGCAGCCCGAGAGGGCGCCCCGCAGGCCCTCCAGGTGGCTGACCGTTTTCATCTGGTCCAAAATCTCAGGGAGGCGATCAAGGAACAGATGAGCGTGTACGGTCACGCCAATGTTAGACCCATTCTCTCTGAAGATGCTATCGCCAGCGCCAGGTCACAGCAGCGCCGTGCCCGCTTGGCGCACAGGCAATCTCGTCAGGAAATATTCGACACGTTTCAAGCTTTGCGGCAGCAGGGCCTCACCTACAGCGAGATTGCAAGGCGGACCGGATACGAGCGCCGCAGCATCGCGAATTGGCTTACTTCCAATGCGCCTCGAGACAGAAACCGAGCGACATTGAATCCGACATCGCCACTGTATTTTGAAACATTTCTGGCTGAATGCTGGAGGAATGGAAACCGCATTGGGCGCCATCTGTTTTACGACATCAAGAACCGCGGCTACACGGGCAGCCGCTCCAATCTGGAGCGCCTGTTGAAGGTGTGGCGTGAGGTCGAAAACATTCAACCCGACGAGCCGCTTCCGGAGACGGATGTTTCAGAACCCGTCCGCGATCCTGACACGGGCCATATGATCTCGTCTGTGGTGGCAGCCGCTTTGTGCATAAAGCCGCGCGGCTTGCTGACAGATCGCCAGGCCAGAAACGTCGATGCATTGAAGCAGGGCTCTCGAGCGTTCGCCATAATGCGTGGCTTGGCCATGCGCTTCAACGGCATCTTGCGCAGCAGGAGCCCGGACGCGCTGGATGAATGGATCGACGATGCCATCGACACCGAGCTCACGGCAATCATGCGTTTCGCCAGCGTTTTGCGCCGGGATATTGATGCCGTCAAAAATGCAATCGAACTCCCGTGGAGCAACGGTCAAGCCGAAGGGCAGATCAACCGCCTCAAGATGCTGAAGCGAGCAATGTACGGTCGCGCCGGCCCACAACTGATGAGGGCGAGAATGCTGCCACTGAATCACAGAAATTGAGGATGAACCCTTTCAAGTGCCAAACGACGGCTGGGCAAGGAAATTCGGGCCGGACTATGCGCGCCGACTGCGGCGGAAGGCACCGAGGGCCAGCGACGTCTGGCATCTTGACGAGGTCGTCGTCACAATCGCCGGCGAGAAGCACTGGCTGTGGCGGGCGGTCGACCAGGACGGCTATGTTCTCGATGAAATCGTCCAGAAGCGCCGCAACACCAAGGCGGCCAAGCGCCTCCTGATCCGCCTGATGAAGAAACAGGGATGCCTGCCGAAGCGGATCGTCACCGACAAGCTGCGTTCCTATGGCGCGGCACACCGTCAGATCATGCCCGATGTCGAACATCGATCGCACAAGGGGCTGAACAATCGCGCCGAAAACTCGCATCTGCCGTTGCGAAAACGCGAACGGGTGATGCAGGGATTTCGCTCAGCCCGAGGATTACAGAGCTTCTTGGCCGTCTTCTCGGCTGTGCGAAATCTCTTCGTTCCGCCGCGCTCGAAACGCACCGCCATGGCCATTCATCTGCATCGCGTCAGAGCGATCGCGCACTGGCATTCGATTGCCGGTGTCACTACTGCATGAGCGCCGAAGTTGTCCCAAATCTCGGCCCAACGAAGTTAACCTGACATCTCCGCTACAACCTCATCAATCTCAATGTCACAAACAATGCCAACGAGACGATCGGCGAGATCAAGGATCTGATCCTGTCTGAGGATCAGCTGACGGGTTACATCGCGTCGGTTGGCGGGTTTCTCGGGATGGGCGATCGCTACGTGATCGTGAGCCCGAAGGCCGTTAAAATCACCTATGTCGAAAACGACAAGAAGTGGACGGCGGTGATGGATGCGACCAAGGATCAGCTCAAGGCAGCCCCTGAGTTCAAGTACGAAGGCCGCTGGCAACGCTAATCCGGGCGACGACCAAATATGGAAAGGTTCTGGAACGGGACCTTTTCACTCGCAAGGGACCAAGAATTGATACGGAACACGTGGATTGGACAAGGCCTTTTTAGGGACGTGTTGATGGCCAAGATTTCAAAACCCGCCGCTCCGGCGGTCGGCGATACCCACGACGCATTAGGAAAGCAGATCGCGACGCTTCGCCGTGAAGTGGCAAAGATCAATCGAACGACCGGCGTGTTGGATCAAGCGCGCGAGCGGGTATCCGATGTTTACGACGGACGTGTCGAAATCGGCGGGCGGGACGGCGCAGCAAATGGGCACGCAGGCCCGGGCGGCTTTGCTTGGCGGGGTCGGCATACTCAGTTTTCCTTTTGGGGTGGTTGTTGGGCTGACTTTTTCGGATCCGTGTCGCCGTTGATATTGATGCCAGCTCATCAAAACTTGTGTCGGATAACCGCTCCTCCCTTCACCTATTAGAGGCAAAATTGCTCTCATGCAGCAAAACAACACCCTCGACCTGATCATCGGCGGCCTGGTTGTCGCCGTCATAGTCCTCGGCGTCTACCTCTATCGCGAGGAAACGAAGCCGGCCGGCGTTGAAGTCCCGCTTGACCAGAATGGCGTGTCCGTTCAGGAAAACTGATGTTGAAGGCAGAGGGGAGAATTGGCAGTGAACCACCGTTCATGAGCCGTTTCCATGGCCGCGACTATCACCCTTGATGCCTCGAGCACACGTCCACCGGCGCCCACCGGTTCGGCGTTTCTCACCCATTTTCGATCCCATCGTTGCCACGCTGACTGTTTAAAATGAGCGCTCTTGGTGGTAGTTTTGCCATTCGAGCATGCACAATGGACCGGTGTGGCCGGAAAAAGATCGATGACCGGTGACAATTCGCGAATAGTCTCCGAAGAGGAGATTGCTCTCTACGATGCCATTGAACGAGCGATCGCGAATGTTCACGCGGCTCTTGCTGAAATCGATCGCGCCTGGGTTCGCATCACTGCGGAACGGCCCAATCCGACTGCGGCTGCTTTCGCGGCTCTGGATACGGCAGACGCGATGTTGACCGTCGCCCGCGAAGATGTCGCCCGCGCCCGCGCTTCGCTCATGGCGTATCCCCGGACGAGACGCATCCAGTAATCGTAAGAGATGCGACGGATTTCGTCCGCCGCATCTCACGACCGTGAAGTCGATGTCAGGTCGCCTTCACCTCGATCTTCCTCACGCGCGACAGCGCTTCCTCCGTTTTTGGGAGCGTCACAGTCAGGACACCATTCTTGAATTGCGCGGCGGCCTTGTCCGTATCGACGCCCGACGGGAGCGGGATCGAGCGGTAGAACGACCCGTATGAGCGTTCCAACAAGTGATACCCCTTCTTGCTCTCTTCCTGCTCACTCTTCTTTTCTCCCTTGATCGTGAGCGCGCTGTCCGTCAGGGAGACATCGACGTCCTTCTGATCGATTCCAGGAAGTTCCACCGAAACCTCGAGCGCACTCTCGGTTTCGGCGATGTCCGTTCGCGGCCCACCGGTATCCCAGCGCCCGAAAGCGCCGAACGGTTGATCGAACCGCTTCCAGAAGTCCTCGAAGATACGGTTCACATCGCGCTGCAAAGAAAAGACGGGGTTTCCATCGTCTGACTTCGCAATTTCGCTTCCCTTGTTGTTGCCCCAGGGGATCAGATCTCTAATCTGCATGGTCAACCTCCTTTCTCCGGACGAACTACGCCATCTTCAACTGGATCTTTCTCGCCTTGGCCGGCGCGGCCTTCGGCAGGACCAGCCGCAGGACGCCGTTCTTCTGCGATGCCTCGATACCGTCCCGATCGATATCCTCGGACAGCGTGAAGACGCGCTCATAATTGCCCGCGCCATATTCGGCGTAAATTTGGCGATAGTTGTCATGCTGCTGGTCCGTCGCGTAGCCGCGAATCGCCAGCGTCCGCTTCTCGAGGGTGATGTCGACACCCTCCGAGGCGACGCCGGGCATGTCGACGAGAACAACGACATTGTCCTCTGTCTCATAGATATCGGTGCGCGGGACAAACACCGGGCGCGAACGGGTCGGTTCGCCACCGTCAAGCTTGCTTGGGACCCGGCGCTCGGTCGTTTTCAGTTCTTGAGCCATGTTTGCCTCCTTATCCTTTGATCTGGATCTTCTTCGGCCGATCCGTCTCAGGCCGGTGCAGTTCGACTTCGAGTAGCCCGTTGGCGAAACGCGCCTCGACCTGTTCCGGATCGACGCGGAAAGGCAATTGCACCGTTCGTGAGAAGCTTCCGTACACTCGCTCGAGCCGGTGCCAGACGGATTTCTCGTCCTCCGCCGGGGATCCGCGTTCGCCCGCCAATGTCAACGTGTTCTCGCGAACCGTGAGATCGACATCGTCAGGCGCGATCCCAGGCAATTCAGCAGTCACCGCCACGCTGTCTTCACCCATCCAGAGGTTGACGGGTGGAAACTCCTGGGCGGCTTTGGCTGTCATGTCGGACAAGCGCTGATTCATTTCCTGCTGCATGCGCCGCATTTCCAGAAACGGGTCGAACCCGATGCGGCCAAAATCCGATACCAGCATGTGCATCCTCCTTCGTTTCCTAATCAGCCATGTTGTTTGCGACGTGCCAAGCACGTGCATGCCGGAGGCCGAATGGATCGGAGGCGGTCGGGACGAGACGATGAGAAGACCGAGACGGTCGATCGCGCAGCGCGCTAACGCAAGAAGGCGGGGGTCGGGCAGACGCCGGACCATATCCTCCTTGCGAAGCGATATGAACCGAACCCGGTCCAACGCATGAGTGGACCATCGTTCCCGTGCCAGGACCCGAGTGGGGCATCCAGCAAAAATGAGGTAGGTGAGCAAAATGCGCGTTTCAAGGGCCGACGTTGCTTGAGAATAGATCATTCTTTGCTCGGGCGGCCTCTGATCTCACCGAAACGAGCGGCCTGGCTTTTGCGCTTTGATCGCTTACTGGGCAGTGCCTCGATCAGCTTCTCCGTGGCTCGCGGGGACGTGATCGAGCGCTCGGGCGAGGCCGTTCTGGTGGATGCGCCGTTCGGGCTCTTGCCTCTCGGCGAAGGCTATGGCCGCCTCCCGTCAGGGGAATTTAAGCTCGACCTGGACCAGCGTACGATCTCCTCCTGTGTAGCCGACCAAGGGTTAAAGAAGGGCGCGTTCAAACAACAGCCGCCTCGGTTGCCGACGCGAGCCGAAGTCATGACGGAGCGCCAGGCCGGAAAGTTCGTGCCGAAATTCACCCCCCTCAGCGATGCCCGATTGGCGGGAAACCTCATTGGAAGGTTGGCGTTCGCCGCCAGCCAACAATTCAACTGGCTAAGGTTCGTCTCCTCGTTTCGAGTCAGAGGCTTCGTCATCGACGCTTCTCGTTTGAAAGAGGTCGGTCGAGGCCTCGGGGCCCAGATTTCATCGAGCCTGCGAAGCGCATCCATGACGGCATCGAAAGTCACAGGAGCCGCGAGGGGCTTGGAAGAGCAGACGGTCCACTTGAAGACCGGTTCCCTGTCGTGATGCCAGCCTCCAACAAATATGGCCGTCATGCCGTGTGAAGACGTGTGAGCGAGACGAGTGCCGGGGCCGAGTCCACCCCGGAACGAGATCAATCAAGGGGAAATTCAAGGCTTGCGCGCGTGCCAGCGGATAAGGGCTCGTAGCGCACGATGCTTCCAAGATTCGTCGCCATCGCGCGAACGATCTTGCTGGCCAGCCGGTCCCCTTCGCATCTCCTTCGCCATTCCAGCCTATCCCGTCGTCCTCGACGACCAGCACGGCGTTGTCCTCCCTTCGAACGAGGCGAACCCGTTTTCGCCAACGGCTCGCGATTCGTAGGCATACTTGAATGCGTTGGTCACAAGTTCGGTCACAACAACACCAAGCGAGACGGCCTTGGAACCTGCATCACCGAAAAGAACAAGCCGAGCTAGCGGATCGCATGGGCGAAACCGTCGTAGTCGACGGGCTTGGTGATGTAGACGTTTGCGCCAAGATCATAGCAACGTTGGATTTCGCGCTGATCGTCCGTGGTGGTCATGGTGGGCCTCCTTCGTCAGGGTTCCTCCCGACCGGTTCTTCTGTGCGAAGATCGTCGACTGTCAAGGCGGTGGAAAGGATACCCCGCGCCTACGCCGTGAACCCAGTGTGTTGAGGCAGGCGTCGATCTGCTTTCGGATGGTCAGTCGACGTCGATCGTGCGGTAGGTGTTTGGAAGTCTTGAAATCCGCTCTGTCTGCGACGATATTTTCTTCACTTCTTTTTCATCCGGCTTGAATGCGAAAGGAGGACATCATGCTCAACCCGGAATTGGTTTGGATGACGCCCGTCACCGTTCACATGAAGGACGGGGCGTCCCAGGTCTTCGCTTCTGTCAACGACGTGCTCGATTTCCTCGAAGGGGATTGGGCCATCTATCGCGGCAGAAAATACAATCGGGCGGTTCAAACGTGCCGCCGTGCTCTAAACCGAATGACGCCAGTCGCCATCGCGCGCGAAGCGTTTATGGACGCCTGCCGAGACGCGGGCATGTCGATAGGCGCGGATGGACCGCCCGGGGCGAAAACAGGTACCGGCGGTCAACGCTCGCTTACCTAGAATGGCTGGGCTGGGGCACTTCTTAGTGCCCCAGCCTTTCGAGCATTCGCTCCGGCGCACCGGAGCAATTCGCCATCACCCTTAAAGCGTTCTGATAGAGCCGCCAGACGCGATGTCCGGGCAGTTCGGTTGATCGTGTCAGGCCCACGTTCGCCTTTACGGCCCCTGGGCCACCGTGCGGACGGAGGGTGCGGGGCGTAGATCTCGTCACTCATGGTTGGCTGCCCCATCACAGTGACAATCGGGCTCTTGAAGATCAGTTTCCGCAAAAATACGTCGTTTCGACGCCGCCCTCGACGGGTGCGGCCTACCTGCCTGCCGTGCGACCACCTGGGTCCGCTCGTGAAGAAAGGACGGTTGATCCAGGCACTAGCGGACTGGTGTCCCTCGTCCTGGAGATCACCTCTACTATCCGAGCCGCCGCTTGGCATCGCCTGCCTTCGCGCTGCTGCTGCTGGTTGAAGCTCTGCGCTATCGATGGCTTCCACGGGAGGAAAGCGGTTTCGGAGGCAGGCTCACTGCCGCCCGCGCCAGCCAACCTTGAAAACCACGCAACAAGCGCTGCTTACCGCGCTCGCTAGAGAGGCCGCGAGCGCGGCCCCCCACTCCAGAAAGCCGGTTTACGGGTGTACTCGACCGCCGCCCGGCTTGGCCTTGATCATCCACGGCAACACCGCAGGAGCTTTCACAAGGATGCCCTTCTTGTGCGCAAAGGAGCGGAGCGCGTCGCGCGCCACCTGAACTGGTTTGTGGCCGTCATGTGCCAGGTAGCAGGTCTTCAGCGTCGCGTCATGAATGATATCGCGATCTCCTTTGGACCACTCCTCGAGGAAATCGATCGCGTCTTCCAGGTTCGTGATTTCGAGGACCAGATCCTTCCTTTCACGCAGGTAAACTGGTCGGTCAAACATCTTCGTGTGCATTTCCACCTCACTGAATTCGTTGGTTTTCAACAAGGAAAGCGCTCTTGGATGGCGCCCGTCGAAGATTTATTCTCGCGGCTTGGCGAGTTCAAGGGGTGGAGTGTGCATTATGCATCCACGCTTATATGCAAACTCAAAGGTCCGGGGCGGACCGCGGGTTCGAGAGCATGGCCGCGCTCTTTCGTCCCGGGCTTTCCTCCAAGGGTGTTCCGCCACTGTTCGCCTACGCAAAGATCGTCGATCTGGGAAGGCAGTCGATCACAATCGCCTTAGTCGTGGTAGCTGCAGCCCACGGAGATAATCGGGCTCTTGAAGATCGTATTTCGCAAAATTACATCGTTTCGCGCAGCGTGCACAGCACGCGAGAACACCGTCGATCAAGCTTCATTCGTGGAGGTTGTCATGGAAAATGGACTGATGGAAAGCAAGAAAGCACAGGATTGGCTGAATCTGGTTCTCGCAGTCGCCCTGTTCGTTTCAACTTGGGTGCTCGGCTACGCCAGCGAAACCATACCGGCGTGGAACGCATGGATTGTCGGAATCTTGCTCGCCGCTCTGGCGGTCGCCGCGCTGTCGGCGTTTGCTGAGTGGGAAGAGTGGTCGAGCCTGGTGCTCGGGGTCTGGCTGATCGTCTCGCCCTGGCTGCTTCAATTCGCGGCGAACATGAATGCGATGTGGACCCACGTGGTCCTTGGAGCGCTCGTCGCCGCCGTGTCGGCCTGGGCGCTTTGGGACAATCGGCAGAACCCGCATGCTCATGCATGATAGAGAATTGGAGTATGGCCCGCCGCCTCAGCGGCGGGCTCAGACTGCTGACAAGCCCGTCGATATTTTCGGCGGGTTTTTGTTTTGGGGTTTGCGCTGTCGAGTGGATTGCGGCGGCTTGTATGTGTCGTCGCGGCGCGCCGGGCCTTGGGTGGGGCCCTGGTCAGGACCATAGCGATGATCGTGAAGCTGCTTGGCGTCGGCAAACGAGCGCTCGACCGTCTCCTTGCGGCGTTTGTAGATCGCCTTGCCCCAGGACGTCAGGCGGTTGGCATCGGTGCGCTCGCGGGCATCGGCCCAGACATGACGGGTGACGGTGCGGGTCGCAGCGGCGTTTGATGTGCAGGCGGCCAACAACGGGCAGTCGCGGCAGATCGCCGGGTCGGAGCGATAGTGGCGATAGCCGGTGCGATCGGAATAGGTGGCCGGCTTCGTTTCGGAATCAGCGGCCGACTTCACCGGAATGCGCACTGAGCACCACCGAAGGTTCGACACTTCGACCGCAACACGGCCATCATGGCGGCGGGCATCGATAGCACCGGTATGGCGCTGAAGAAGCAGCCCATGCAGCTTGATCACTCGATAAACGCCCTTGGCATTTGGCCAGGCACGCCCCTCGTTGGTGGCGTTTCGAGCAAAATAGCGTGAACCCGGCGATAGCCGCAGGTCGGCATGTCGGCGATGATCGCTTTGATCCCTTCAACCAGTCCCCGATCAGCAAGCGGCGGCCGTCCACGGGCTTTGGAAGGGATCTGCCTTGCACGTTCTGCCATGTTTGACCGGGCAACACCCAAAGTCTCGCACACCGCCGTCACCGCGAAGTGCTTCGGCAATGACAGCGAGCGCAACAGATGTTTTTTTGGGCCGGTGGCAATTTCGAGCGCTTCCTTGAGAATTTCGCCTTCTCCGAACAGGACAGACCCTCCTTGTGCAAGGCATGCACGGCATCGAACACCCTCTGCTGTGATTGTCGATGAGCGTGCCGCACCCGGCCCCGTAGCGCCAGGATCGCCGCCAGCTCCCTATGCCAACGACCCGGATCGTGGCGTCGCAACGCGCGAGCGCGGCATCGCTGACAGCCATGCCGCCGAGCCTTCGCATCAAGTGCTCGCCAGGACGACCGCCGGCACTGTGGCCGAGCAGACCGACAATCTCTGAGACCCTCCGTTGTCCGGCGCGCATAAGGGGGAGCATTCGTCGGAAGTCGATCGGTAAACGTTTGTCGTTGACAGTTCGGGTGTGCGCACCGCCAGCGGCTCAACCGAAGCTTAACCGTTACTGCCTTTCCTTGGACCGGCAGATCCTGAAGGCTCCGGTTGGACCAGCCATGCCGATTTCGAGTCCTCCGGCCGCAATCAGGGCAAATGCCGAACCCTGGACAGGCAGCGGAAACAACCCAACTGTCATCAGGCAGTGGGCGCGACACCCAGAACTTTTGCACCTGGGCCGGGCGACCATTTCGTGTTCGTGTGCATCCCCGCCCATAGCGGCATCATGTCTAACGGTGAGTGAACCACAATTTGAGGAAGAACCTGATTAAGTGCAAAACGACAGGACCTTCGCCATGACACATCATTCGATCACAAACGAGATCGGCAAGCTTTCGAAGCATCGGATGTGGGCCGGAAATCTCAAGCCGCCAACACGCGCCACGCAAAGGGGCGCATCGTTTGTTGCGATCGCCGGCCGTGAAATGCTCCAAAGCCTGCGGCTGTCTGTGCTTACTCGAGAATCTTGGGGACCAGGAAGAAGTTGCGCTCACTGAGAGGAGCATTCGCCACGATCTCTTCGGCATGATTGCTTTCGGTCACGACGTCCTGGCGCATTTTCATGGTTGTTGGCACAACCGAGGTCATCGGAGGGATGCCTTCGACATCAACCTCCAAAAGTTGCTCGATGAAGGTCAGAATTTCGTTCAGCTCGCCACACATTTTTTCAGCCTCGTCTTCGCTGAGTGCGAGACGGGCAAGGCGGGCAATACGTCTAATGGTCGCGATATCTATCGACATAGGCTCCGTCCGATTTAATGGCTTCCGTCGCTTGCGCAAGATTTTGCCGATCTGAGCCTTCTGCCGCTCACACTGACTGCCTACCAGAAATCTGGCAAGTCAATCTCGACGGCCCGCTGCATTCCGTTCGCTATACGCATTAGTGCCTGATCCGGCCGAACGAATGGCGCCGTATTGGAGGTGAGTTCAAGCTGCACTGAGATTTGCGAAAATTCTCCAAGGCGGCACTTGAAGCCGGATTTCACAAATACCAGATTATTTGCCGCCAGCCGCTGACAACAGGGCTGGCAATGCTGGAAGCGCCGTCTTTCGGCGCTCCATATCCATGTTGCTTTCAGGAGGATATGGCTATGGCAACATCTTACGACTACACGCCTCTCTTCCGATCGAGCGTTGGCTTCGACCGGCTCTTCAATCTTCTGGAAAACGCCCAGCGCGACCGTTCGACCAGCGATTGGCCGCCCTATGACATTGTCAAGACGGGTGACGACAGCTACCGCATCTCGATTGCGGTTGCCGGCTTCGCCGAAGGCGACCTGGACCTAACGTTCCAGACCAATCTTCTCACCGTTATTGGCAAGAAGCAGGATTCTCCGTCCGAAGCCTATCTGCACCGAGGCATCGCCCACCGCCCGTTCGAACATCGTTTCGAGCTCGCCGACCATGTCACGGTGCGTGGAGCGGGACTGAGCAATGGTCTGCTGACCATCGATCTCGTCCGGGAAATTCCGGAGGCATTGAAACCGCGCAAGGTCAGTATTCAAAGCGGTTCCGTTCTTGGAAGGTTGGACGCCGCGCCGCAGATCGAAGCCCAGAGCGCGGCGTAAACGAAAACATCGGATGGGCGCCGTTTCGATGGCGCCCATGGACACACCGGGTTGGAAAGGAGAGAGTTATGAAACCCGATATGTTCAAGAACCCTGTGCGAATTCTCGTCGGTCTTGGATTCCCGACGGAAGTGAGAAGCGTGATGGACGCTTACCGACATCTGGTCGAGTGGCCGATATCGCTCAGGGATGGTCCGCATTCGGTTGCGCTCAAGGCATGCCGTGCTGCCTTGTGCGGCGAGATCGAAGCTGAGACCGCACGCGGCTTGTTTGCCGCCTTCGCGGAAAAGCACGATCTGCTGGCGCCGGAAACTGACCTCGTCATGGCGTCTCATGCGAGGTGGAGCAGGAAGCCGCACCTAAGCTGAGGTGAACCGATGATGGACGATATGTTTAAGCAGATTGCCGCAACTGCCGTGAACATCGGACCGGAAGTTCTAGCATCTCACTGGTCGCCGTTTCGACGTCCAATGGATGTGGTGAAGGCTCCTGCACTTTCTGTCGATGATAAACGGGCCATTCTCGCCGCGTGGTCTTCGGACTTTTACGCGATAGATTCGAAGCCAGCTCTCCGTCATATACCAGGAACGCCTGAGCCGGTTTCAATCGATGAGGTTCGGTCTGCCCTGCGAGAGCTCGATTCGCGGTACGATATCTGACGGAGTTATCTGGCGCCTGCTTCAAAGCCTTGCCAGCTTTCCGACGGGCGATTCTCATATGAGGCGGCCCGTCAAAGATATACGGACTGGGAATTCAGTTCCCATCGAAAGAATGCCTTCTTCAGACGGCACGGTGCCAGCTTTCGCTTTTCATTAATGTTCCGGCGGCCGCTTTTAGGCCTGGAGGAGCGGTAGGCGGTGGTGCGGTTGAGGCATCTTCTCCTGGCTGATGGTCTCGCCTTGGCTGCTTCAATTCGCGGCGAACATGAACGCGATGTGGACCCATGTGGTCCTCGGCGTGCTCGTCACCGCCGTGTCAGCCTGGGCACTCTGGGACTATCGGCGGAACCCGCATGCACATGTATGATCGAGAAAAAGGAGAGTACGGCCCGCCGCTTCAGCGGCGGGCTCCTCCGAAAATTGGCGATGCCGATCGATGCGCCGATCGCGCAGCAACGGGGATTGAATGGTAGAGCTTGCCGGCGAATATCAACGAAAACTAGGGACGGCGGCTCCTGTCGTCTACGACGGTGCAATTCAGTTTCTGTCGCTTTGCGTAGGCAATGGCGGCATCGCGGATTGGGAAATGCAGTTCAAAGCGGCGACCTTGTCCTCATCGACTTGGCGACCAAGGGACAGCCGCCGTTTGAAGCGCCCGTAGTAGCGCTCGCTGAACCGGCGATCCTTGTCCTCAGTCTCCGATTTGTTCTCGCCGCGAAGCGTAAGCACGCCATCTTCCAGCAGCACCTCGATGTTGTCTGGATCGACGCCTGGTACCTCCGCGATCAGGCGGATTTCGTTGTCATTCTCCTCGATTTCCACGTGCGGCCACGAACCATTGAAGGGCGACGTGCCACCGAGCAACGATGGCGGGCCGAAGCCGCGGAAGACTTCGTCGAAACATAGGTACGAGGGAGCGCCAAGAAGCTTGGGGCTCCCGGACTGGTGTCGACCCACCTCGGCGTCGATGAGAATGAGGTGGGGATCATGATGCCTTGCGTCAAGAGGCAGCCACACCCTCCAACCACCAGCGACGTGAAATAGTCTCATGAATTCATGCCGGTAGCACTCGATGGGGTAGAGTGCTAAAAAATTTCTAGTTCCCTCTTGAAACTCGAAAAGACAAAAACCAGATCGATTTGCGCGCGATGCCGAAAGGGTCGGCGCGCCCCGCGTCGGTTCGCTCCGAATGCGGCGCCGAGGACCCGTTGAAAAATCTGTTTGTCGATGAGGAGAGCGAAATGACGTTCCGTCCCTTGCATGATCGTATCCTGGTTCGCCGCATCGAGGCCGAGGAAAAGACGGCCGGCGGCATCATCATCCCAGATACGGCGAAGGAAAAACCACAGGAAGGTGAGGTCGTTGCCGCCGGCCCGGGTGCGCGCGACGACAGCGGGCAGTTGCGACCGCTCGATGTGAAAGTGGGTGATCGCATTCTGTTCGGCAAATGGTCGGGCACCGAGATCAAGCTCAATGGCGAGGATCTGCTGATTATGAAGGAATCGGACGTGATGGGCGTGGTCGAGATCGACGCCGTAGCGAGAAACGCAGCCTAGTGCCGATCCGGACTTGCCAGACAAGGAATGCTGCCTGAGGAAGGAGTAGAAAAATGGCTGCCAAGGAAGTGAAATTTCATTCCGACGCCCGCGAAAGGATGCTGCGCGGCGTCGACATCCTCGCCAATGCCGTCAAGGTTACGCTCGGTCCCAAGGGCCGTAACGTGGTGATCGACAAGTCCTATGGCGCGCCCCGCATCACCAAGGACGGCGTGACCGTCGCCAAGGAGATCGAGCTTGAGGACAAGTTCGAGAATATGGGCGCCCAAATGGTGCGGGAGGTTGCCTCGAAGACAAGCGACATCGCTGGTGACGGCACCACCACCGCGACTGTTCTCGCCCAGGCGATCGTCAAGGAAGGTGCGAAGGCTGTGGCGTCGGGCATGAACCCGATGGACCTCAAGCGCGGTATCGACAAAGCAGTCGAAGCTGTGGTCGAGGAACTGCGGCGGAACGCCCGTAAAGTCACCAGGAACGACGAGATCGCCCAGGTTGGCACCATCTCGGCCAATGGCGACACCGAGATTGGCCGCTTCCTCGCAGAAGCGATGGAAAAGGTCGGCAACGAAGGGGTGATCACCGTCGAGGAAGCCAAGACCGCAGTGACGGAGCTGGAAGTCGTCGAAGGCATGCAGTTCGATCGCGGTTATCTCTCGCCGTATTTCGTCACCAACCCCGAGAAGATGCGGGTTGAGTTCGAGGAACCCTACATCCTGATCCACGAAAAGAAGCTCTCGAACCTGCAGACATTGCTGCCGGTTCTCGAAGCGGTCGTTCAATCCGGCAAGCCGCTGCTGATTATCGCCGAGGATGTCGAAGGCGAGGCACTCGCAACCCTCGTCGTCAACAAGCTGCGCGGCGGCCTGAAGGTCGCTGCCGTCAAAGCGCCGGGCTTCGGCGACCGCCGCAAAGCGATGCTGGAGGACATAGCGATCCTCACTGGCGGAACCGCGATCTCTGAAGATCTCGGTATCAAGCTCGAGAACGTGACCCTCAATATGCTTGGCCGCGCCAAGAAGGTCGTCGTCGAAAAAGATAACACGACGATCGTCGACGGCGCTGGCTCGAAGACGGAGATTGAGGGCCGCGTCGCGCAGATCAAGGCGCAGATCGAGGAAACCACGTCGGACTACGATCGCGAGAAGTTGCAGGAGCGGCTGGCCAAGCTTGCCGGCGGCGTTGCCGTCATCCGCGTCGGCGGCTCAACCGAGGTTGAGGTGAAGGAACGCAAGGACCGCGTCGACGACGCCATGCACGCCACGCGGGCGGCCGTCGAGGAGGGCGTGCTGCCCGGCGGAGGCGTCGCTTTGCTGAGAGCCGTCAAAGCACTGGACAACGCTCAGACCGAGAATGCCGACCAGAGGCACGGCATCGACCTCGTTCGCCGTGCGATCGAAGCGCCGGTGCGCCAGATCGCCGAGAACGCGGGTGCCGAAGGCTCGATCATTGTCGGCAAGCTGCGCGAGAAGACCGATTTTGGTTATGGCTGGAACGCCCAGACCAACGAGTTCGGGGATCTTTACGCTCAGGGCGTGATCGACCCGGTCAAGGTCGTTCGCACCGCGCTGCAGGACGCCGCCTCGGTCGCCGGCCTGCTGATCACCACCGAGGCAATGGTCGCCGAGAAGCCGAAGAAGGATGCACCGCTCCCGCCGATGCCGGGAGGTGGCATGGACTTCTGACTGCAATGATAAGTCCGCGCCCCCGACGGGGCGCGGGCTTTGGGTAGACTTGTGAAGTAAGAGATGCTTTGCGCCTGAATCGGAGCGGCGTTTCGATATCGGACTGGTGATCGGACTGGTGCTGGTTTGGCAGGAGCCAAAATCGTGGCTCCGATGAGGCTGGCCCCGAGGGCCCGCCCCCTGCACCGAAGGAGGATCTGAAGAATTCGGGGCCAAAAATGACCACGCGTTCGTCGAAATATGTTGGCGTATTCGCCGCACTCGTCCTCATCCTGGTACCTGCGCCGTTACCGGCGGCGCAGCCGCAGTCGGCGATTTCGGCAAGCACTCAACCGTCGCTCGCCGATGTCTTGGAGGACGTCACGCCGGCAGTCGTCAACATTGCAGTAAGGTCTCGCGCTTCCGCCGAAACCAATCCTCTTTACAACGATCCCTTCTTCCGCCGCTATTTCAATCTGCCTGAGCAGCAGCAGCGGCTAAGCGCGGGCTCCGGCGTCATCGTTGACGCCGCCAAAGGCTATATCCTCACCAATCACCATGTCGTCGCGGACGCCGGCGAGATTGCGGTAACCCTGAAGGACCGCCGCCGCTTCACGGCCGAACTGGTCGGCAGCGACAAGGCAACCGATATAGCGTTGCTGAAGATCGACGCCGACAAGCTGACGGCGCTCTCGTTCGGCGATTCCGGTGCCCTGCGGGTCGGCGACCCCGTTGTTGCGATCGGCAATCCGTTCGGGCTTGGCCAGACCGTCACCTCCGGCATCGTCAGCGCCCTTGGCCGCGGCGGCATCAATGTCGAGGGCTATGAGGATTTCATCCAGACGGATGCTTCGATCAATCCCGGCAACTCGGGAGGCGCACTGGTGACGACAGACGGGCTGCTGGTCGGCGTCAACACCGCAATCATCGCGCCCGCCGGCGGCAATGTCGGCATCGGCTTTGCGGTTCCGATCGCGATGGCGTCGGCCGTGATGGAGCAACTGATCGAGCATGGCGAAGTGCGGCGCGGCCGGATCGGCATCTCCGTCCAGGACCTGACTCCCGACCTGGCCGAAGCGCTCAGCATCGAGGAAAGCTACGGCGCCGTCGTCGGCAACGTTGAGACAGATTCCCCCGCGGAACAGGCGGGCCTTCGAGCTGGCGATGTCATCATCGCCGTCAACAATCGGAAAATCACGGGCTCGGCAGATCTCCGCAATCGTGTCGGCCTGGCTCAGGTCGGATCGGAAGTCGAAATCGAATTTCTGCGCGATCGGGTTCGCAAAACGGTGTCAATGCGCATCGAGCCGGACGAGGCAATTGCCAAGCCTGGAGCCATGCCCGCTCGCCTTGAGGGCGCTGAGTTCCAGGATGCGGCCGGCAACGTGGTTGTTTCCAGCGTTGAAGATGGAAGTGCTGCGGCCCGAGCCGGTCTGCGCATGGGCGATGTGATCGTTGCTGCCAATCGCCGGCCTATCGCGACCGTGGCGGAACTCGAGACAGCGTTAAAGAACGCCAGTGGCACGATAGTGCTCGATCTGTTTCGCGCCGGGTCGAAACACTTGCTGGTGATCCGGTAGGTGGTTGCCCGACGCATGACGTTAACATCGATGGGAGAAGGAGATGAGGAAATCTGCTCGATGGATTACAGCCCTGGCTGTAGCAGCGACGTTTGCGTGTGCTGAAGCGGTTGCCCAGCGGCCGCAGCAAGCGAGTCGCGCCGGCAAGTCTCCCGTTTCCGTTTTCATTGATGGCGCCTATATTCGCGCGGTTCCCGGCTATCAAAGCCGGCATTTCGAGATCGCGATGGGACGCGTTGTTGCGCAAGGCCGAGCACCGCGTCAGTTTGCCGGTGCGCCGAATATCGCTACCGGCAAACACGATATCGTTCGCGCCGCGATGCGCGCGCAAGGATGGCTGCCTGGCCGAGACGTCACTGTCTTTAGCGACGGAGAGGTCGGGCTGAAGAGCATCGTCCTCAGCGCAACACGCCAGCCCGTCACGCATATCCTCGACTGGTTTCATCTATCGATGCGGCTGCGGCACATTGAGCAGGCCTGGAAGGGCATCAGGCATCTGCAAAATCTGGATGTCTATCTGCAAAACGTTGCGGTCCATGTGCCCAGGCTTCGGCATCTCCTCTGGAGCGGATATGTCCGAGAGGCAAGCGAAGCCGTAAAGCAGATGCTCGCCCAATTGGATCAGCATCCCGGATTTCGCGACGCCCCCGGCAAACTCAGGCGCCTATACGCGCTGATCAACAATCTTGGCACCTACCTGGGGCAGAGCGCAGCTTCGATCGTCAACTACTGTCGGCGATACTGGTCCGGTCAGCCGATATCCAGTTCGCCGGCTGAAAGTGCCGCCAACAGCCTCGTCAATGCCCGTATGAATAAGAAGCGGCAAATGCGTTGGACACCGATCGGCGCTCACCGGGTTCTTCAAGTCCGAGCCGCCGTCGCGGACGGCCGTCTCAAACAGGCAAAGCTCGACCTCGCAGCCTAACCCCCAGCTTTTTCCCGCTCCCAAAGAAACGGCCGCATTCTTACGTTTAAGATGGGGTGGTTGCCGTCCTCCCCCGACGGCATCGCAATATGCCAAGGTGATGTGGTGCAAGCCATAAAAGAGAGAGGTTTGGCAGATGAGCGATATGATCGGGGTGGATCTGGCAAAGAATGTTTTCCAGCTACACGGTGCGTCGATGACAGGTGATGTGAAGTATCGCAAGAAACTGTCTCGCGGGCAGTTTTTCCGATTCATGTCAGAGCAGTCACCGGCACTTGTTGTTATGGAGGCCTGTGGGAGCGCCCATTACTGGGCGCGTGAGTTGGTGAAGTTGGGCCATGCAGTCAAGCTGATCGCGCCGCAATATGTGCGCCCGTTCGTGAAACGGCAGAAGAACGACGCAACCGATACCGAGGCAATCGTCATTGCGGCTCGTCAACCTTAAATGCGCTTTGTCGAGCCAAAGACCGCTGATCAGCAAGCTCGGGCGGTCCTGTTCCGGGCGCGTGAGCGTATTGTTCATCAGCGAACAGAATTGGTGAACGGGCACTGTAAACTTAACGCTCTGCGGCCAGCGACAGTGCATATAAGGTTTGTTCAAGCGGCGTGAAGGCGTGCGATATTGCGCCAAGTTTCCATTACTTCGCCGCGCAATTCGCGATGATGGGCAGATGGAGTGTGGTGACGGGGAAGGTGAAAGAGGTTGGCAATCGGGTCGTGTATGGAAACGAAACGCTGAAGCTGTCGCGCTGACTTGAAGCGCTTCATGATCTTTTCCCGTCGTCGGATCGGCTGATGAGAATTCTCCGCCCGATTGTTGAGGCCCTTATGCGAACGATGCTCGACGCCGGGCATGATCTCCCGCTTCGCTGCACCATAGGATCGAAGCTTGTCGGTGATCATCACACGGGGCGAATGGCCTTGTCCTTTCAGCAGCTTTCGCATCAGGCGTTTTGCAGCCTTGGTACTGCGGTGGCTTTGCACCAGCACGTCGAGAACAAAACCGTCCTGATCGACGGCGCGCCAGAGCCAGTGTTTCTTTCCCCTGATGGTGATGACGGCCTCGTCGAGGTGCCATTTGTCGCCGAGCCTGCCGGCTGATCGCTTACGGATATCCTTGGCAAAGTGCCTGCCGAATTTCTCCGCCCACAGTTTCACAGTCTGGTGAGAGACGGTGACGCCACGGGCTGCCAGCATATCCTCGACCATGCGCAGACTGAGCGGAAACCGGAAGTAAAGCCAAACCGCTTGGGCGATTACTTCTGCTGGAAATCGGTGGCGGCGATAAAGAGGATCACGGGCAGATCGGGTCATGCCGCCAGATCCCACATTTTGATCGGTACTTCGTTAAGTTTACGGTGCCAGCTAGAAGGCTACACTCATTGCCCCTCGGCAGGCGGCGGACGCCATTCGCACGATCTGGCGCCTCTACCGACAAGGGGGCAAGACTTCTGCGATTCATCGTGCCGGTCGAACACAACACGAGAGTGCGTAGTCCGACCCTAGATCCGGTCGAGGGCAGGCGTCATTGTGGCGAGGACATCGTCGTAGACGGTCGACGACATGACCGAAAGCTCGTCGACAAGCTCTATGATCTTACCGTCCTTCACGACCTGATCGTGAAGGTTTACCGTGCCGAGGATCGTCTGCCCCTCATCTGGTCTCGTGCTAAAGATCAGGTCGATCATGGCAGCGACGTTCGTTGCGTCCTGATCCTGCTGGTTCGGACTGTCAATGATCATCGGCGCAGTCAATGCGGAGGAGTATTCAAATACGGTCAACATAAAGGCAAGGTAATATGCCAGCACCGCACGCGGCTGATCGCTACCGGTGTCGTTGACTTTCTTCGTGATCTTGGTCGCGCTGTCGAAGTCGATGTTCTTCACGTTGAGCGCTCGAAGGAAGGAAGTCCTCTTCTTCGCATAGAAGGACTCAATGTCTGCCTTCCTCTTCTTGTCTTCGAGACCTTTCACCTCGCGATCGATCTCGACGATCTCGCCTGCCAGTTTCTCGACCGCCGCGCGTATCTCTTCGAGTTGATTATCGAACAAGCCGCGGGCCATGTTCGCGCCTGCGTTCTCGATAACTTCCTTCAGCGTGAGCTCTCCTTCCCTCTCGGCAAGGGTCCCGCCTACTCGGTCGATTAAAACATCCGTCTTTTTCAGTTCGGCTTCCGCCTTCTCCGCTTTTCGGCGAATAGCTACGAGCTGCTCGTGCTGGTCCCTGACGAATTGGGCGCATGCTTCGCGGTCGTCAAGTATCGAGAACTTCTGACCGAAGTCGTTCTCGTGCAACGTGCCACAGGTCGGACAGAAGATCTCCTGGCCCTCCTCCAGCGCTTGCGTGAAGTCTTTGCCCAGTTCGCGCATCGCCAGCCGCGCGATCTTCATCTGCTCCGTCAACAGCTCCCGCTCATCGACTAGGCTGGCGAGCTCCGCGGCGACGTGAAGCCTTGCGGACCTGAGGTTCCGCAGCTCACTCAGGAGACGGTTCACCGATTCTCTATGTTCGAGCTCGGTGAATTCCGTACCTGTGAAGGCTGGTTGCAGACTAAGCTTTCCGACGGCCTTTTCGAGGACCTGCCGGTCGCGGCCAAGATCCGCGATACCGGATTGCAGCGCCGCCTTTCGAGCCTGGAGTTCGTAGTAGCGGTTCGGTCGGATGCCCGAGTGGAATTCAATCACCGCCTTGCGGGGATTCTTGTACTGCGCACCGACTTCGAAGGATTCGAGCGCCTGCTTCCAGCCTAGATCCTGGTCGACATAGAATGGCAAAAATGCGTAGGCAGGCGGTGGCGTCTCCGGCTCCCCGGACGACTTGTTCGGAAGCACCAGACCGAAATCGAGCATCTTCGCCAAGTACGGCCCGAGCTCGGACGTAATCTTTCTCGTCGCGATCAGGAGTTCGCCGGCTTCATTGAAGAGCCCGAACGACGTTCCGTCACGGACCATCGCGAAACGCGTTCCGTCGATGGTGAAGGTGACGCGAGCCTTGACCTTCGCCTTCACCCATTCCGGATGCATGCGTACTGGCGATCCGAACGTCCAGTAAAGGCTCTTGATGACGGACGACTTGCCGACGTCATTCTCGCCCTTGATCACCGTCAGGCGGGGGTGGAACTCGATCGTCCTGGCCTTGCGCTCCAGGTTCGACAGGAGTTCTAACTTCTCGAAGCGCAAGTTTCGCATAATTTTTCAATCTGAGATTTCTGATGAGCTGTTGATAGCGGTCGGTGCTAGACATCGTAAAACTCGTACAGGGCCACGGCGCGCAGATAGTCGTCGCTCACTGTCTTGTCCCACAGCGGCGCCAGCTGGCGGACTGCCGGCAGAGCAGCGTCGACTTCCGCAAGAAGGTCTCCCTGCCCGAGCACATGGGGCTTAATGGCCTCCTTGACGTCGCGCTGGAACTTCTGTGGCCCAGGACCGTAGCGGGTTTTTCGGTCATTCATGTAGAGGCGCCACGCCGCACCGATGTCACGTCGCCGGACGATGTTCGTTATTGATGATACGATCTCCAACCACTGCACGCTGTCCTGCCGCTTCTTCTTGAACTCGTCCAGCCGGTCCGAGATCAACTTCGGGGTCACGAAAGACTGGGACATCGTCTTCAGACTTGCGAAGTCGACTTCCATTCGCTCTCTGCGGCGGCACTCCTCGAGCAGCATCAGGGAAAACGCGTACGTGCTCGTCTCGGTAATCCCGGTCTGGTCGATCACAAAACTCTGCACGGCCCCCATGATTGTGTCGCTGAAGCTCGCAAGAGTCATGCTGGAGCAGCAAAAATGGAAGAGCTTCGAATGCTCATCCTTGAAGGACGGGTCCTGCTCCCTCAGCCGCTTGCGGAAGGACTCGATTTTCGTGGCTGCCGCTGTTTCGAATTGCGTCTCCATATGACCGGCGGCCGCCAGATCGGCGCACATTTGGTTGGTGACGAAAACGAGCTTGTCGGTATTTGCGGGGAAGCGCTTGTAGTTGTCGTACATCTTGCCGGCGAATGACAGCTTCTTCTCCAAGGTCGGCTCGCCGAGATTCGCATCCTTTGCCTGAGGCGGGTCGCCGGGTGCCTTCTTGTTTTTCTTGGGCATCTTCCCGTCCGGAGCGGATATGCTGTTCAGCGTCCAACTCCCGGTGGCCTGGGTCTTCACTTGGTAGAATGTTACCTTAGTCGGACTCGCCATGCTGTCGAGTTCGAGGACGTCGTCGTGAAACTCGAAGGCTAAGGCGAAATCGGATCCGCTCTTGTACAGCTCGAGGATACGCGAGAGGCCCCACGCGGCCTGATACTCGAAACGCTCCACGCCTATCTTTCCGCCCGTCTCGCGCTGCGGCTCTTTCAGAAGATCTTCGATGATGTCCAAGGGCAGTCCCGAATCAGGATGAATAATGCATCTTAAACGTGTTCGAAATAAAAACGCGACATGGTGCGGAAGGACTTCAACAGATAGGTGGAGCCGTTTCATCGAAAAGCAGTGAGCGACAGAAAAGCGGCGGATCGCTTCACCCACACTTCCGTTCAGATTAACTTCTTCCACGTTCTCCGAGACGTGTAGGCTGTCCAGTCAATGTTGGGACGGCGCGCTCGCTCTCGCGTTAAAAAATTCAAGAGATGAACATAGAAATCAAGGAAGACGCCTTTCTCGGAATCCTCTAGCGCCACAGCCTTGCTGGGTAAAATGCACCCTCTATCTAGTACAAACAATTGATCGACAAAGTCCAACGAGCATCCTTCGGACTTGGCGGCGCTGATCACTCTCTGAAGTTCTTTTTCTGCCCAATTTTGTTCCGAAAGATTGCTATGATAAGAAAAAATATAGTAAGGACACCGGTAATGATTCTCAAAAACCTGTCCGTCGGTTGCTGCTGGGCGGAAATTAGTTTTGAACGGTTTAAGTTTTCTAACTCGCGCTGCTGCATTGAACCATTTATTCAGCTCATCTTGGCTCAAGGTGGTTTTTACTTCAATTACAGCATAAAGAGATTCGGCAGGAACGAGGGTACTTTCCGTCGAATTCTGTATAGGTGCGGCGGTTGACCGATCATAGATGAACAGGTCAAGTTCGCCTGTGCTATGATCACGAAAGTCTATCGCCTCGCCGCTCCCGACCGCGAAGATCGCCGGGAGATGCTCCTCCAGGAACCCCTTGAGCGCCGCAGCTCTTTCATTTCCTTTCAATCCTTTATGGCCAAAATTCTCGGCCTTCTCTGCGTCGAGGAGTAGCCTCTTTTCAGCTTGAGCCAACACATTTGCAAATATTTTGCTGGGAGAGCGGGTACTACGTCTTGGCACTGCTTCTATAATCCAGGGTTTAAATATGCGCCGTATACAATCGCTGTATTGATATTCCGTTTAGAACTGGGTGACCGTTATGAGATTGACGCTCGGCAAGGTGCATCAGGAACTCTGCGAGATCCTCGGGTGGCTGTCGGTCAACGCCCTTACATGGTCAAACCAGTATTGCCGGTTTCAGGCGACGTATCCGGCCGTTCCGATCATTGTCGGAAACTTGAAGAACCCGATTCTGGTCATGTAGATTGCGGGCACCGCCCTGTGCGTCAGCCCTATCGCCGCCCGCGGCTCCAGGGAACTCCACAGCGAGTCTCCGCCATTCGACGACTCGTGAATCCTCGGGATCCTCGCGGCGATCGGACTTTCGGTCGTCCTTGCTTGATCCCATCTTCCCAAGTTGACAGAACGCTCGGTATAGTGGTGTCACCTAATAAATAAACTTACGGGAGGGGCCTTGGACAAGGGTGCTCATTTTCACCGCTGTGATTTTCAGGTCCATACGCCGCGGGACCTGCGTTGGTCGGGCCCGAATGCAATAACGGAGGAAGAGCGACTGGCCTATGGCCGAAAGCTCATACAAGCGTGCCGTGAGCGGGGCATTCAGGCGATTGCGGTAACCGACCACCACGACATGACGTTCCTTCCCTTTATTCGCCGCGCGGCTAGCGAAGAGACGGCTGCGGATGGCAGCGAGTTACCGGCAAATGACCGACTAGTAGTGTTTCCCGGAATGGAACTGACGCTCGGCGTACCCTGCCAGGCCCTCCTCATCTTTGATGCAGATTTCCCAGATGACATGTTCCAGTTGGCGTTGAACGCGCTGACAATCACGCAAAACAAAGACGACGAGGCTAAAACCTGCGAAACCCAACAGCTTGCTCATATTCTGAGTATGAAGCAGCTGAAAGACGAGCTGGACAAGCATTCGTATCTTCGTGACCGCTATATTGTGCTGCCCAATGTCACGGGTGAAGGGCAGTTTTCCCTTCTACGTACGGGCCAGCACGGCAAATACGCGGAGATGCCGTGGGTTGGTGGGTATACCGACGGCGAATTTGCCAAGCTGAAAGAGGGCAAGAAAAACATTCTTGCCGGCAAGGATCGGGCGTGGGGCAATAAGCGAATTGCCTGTATCCAGACATCCGATTCGCGGCGCGACGATCATACTACGCTCGGTGAACCGTCGACCTGGATCAAATGGGCAACCCCTACCGCCGAGGCTTTACGCCAAGCCTGCCTGGCCCAGGAATCGCGCATTGCCCTTGAAACACCACGCGTTCCGGAAACCTACATCGCCCACGTCAGTGTCGGTAACTCATCCTTCCTGGGGCCACTCGACCTTGATTTGAACCCCCAATACAACGCCTTGATCGGCGGTCGGGGTACCGGCAAGTCGACCCTTCTCGAGTATATCCGTTGGGCCCTTTGCGATCAGCCACCAGCCGGTGATGACGAAGACACTCCGAATTATCAGGCCCGTCGTGGTCGGCTTATTGACGGCACGCTCAAAGCGCTCGGAGCCAGTGTGCAGGTCGTGTACGTCCTTAATGGCGTACCGCACCTCGTGCGGCGCGCTGCAGCTGACGGTAGCGTCCAGATGAAAATCGGTAAGGGGGACTTGGCTCCCTGTACCGAAGATGAGGTGAGGGCACTGCTGCCAATCCAAGCCTACAGCCAGAAGCAGCTTAGTGATGTGAGCGTTCGGGTTGACGAGTTGACGCGCTTTATCACGGCGCCGATCAAGGGCAATATCGATCGCCTCGATCGTAAGATGGCCGACCGCGCGAACCATATCCGGGAAACCTACGCCACACGTCAGCGTTTCCGAAGTCTTTCGCGCCTCCTACACAACCGCATGCTCGAAGAGCGTTCCATTCTAGCTCAGGCCAATGCCATCCGGGATTCGTTGACAGGTCTAACCGAGCCAGACCGTGCGTTGCTCGACCAAGGTAAAATCTTCAACTCTGCCAATGCCCTCGTGGCCTCATGGCGTGCTGGCGCGGGCACGGTGGCCAACAAGGCAAAGGAGCTTCACCGCTTGGTGTCCTCCCAGAAAGCGGCGCTTCAGCCCTCAATGGAAGGCCCCGACGAGCTAAAGCAGACGATGGCTGAGGCCCAGGCTGCCTACGCTTCGTTGTTGGGCGATGCAGAAGCGGCGCTGGGCAAGCTGGCACTAGCAGCCGACGCAATTAGCACCATCGAGAGTGACAAGGTTGCCGGACCCTGGAAAGCATGGGACGACGCCCATGCGATGTTCCTCACCCGCTATTCAGAGGCCATGCAGCGGTCGTCCTCGCATACCGAGAAGCTTCAACAACTCCGCAGTCTCGAGGCCAAGATCGCCGAGTTGAGCGAGGAAACGACGCGGGTTCAGGAAACGCTGGCGACACTCGCTGACGCCGAGGCCGGCTATCAAACCGCCCGTGCCGAATGGCTAGGCGCACAGGCTGAGCGCGACGATCTTATCGACCGCGAATGTGCAGCGCTCACCGAACGATCCGGCGGCCTCATTAAAGTTCGTGTTCGGCGGCATGCAAATGCGACGGCATTTGTCGAGGTGTTGGCACAGTCCCTCAAGGGCTCCCGGGTCCAGAGCGCAAAGATCGACGCAATTGGGGAAGCCATCACCACTGCCAGTGATCCAACCAAGATCTGGTTTTCAGCGCTGACTGAGCTCGAAACGCTCGCCAATTTCGATATCAACCAGGCTCAAGGCGAACCGCGGCCGCACACGCCGCTGTTGCTCGGTTTCGGGCTCTCGAGTGCAGACTGCGAGCGCATCGCCAACACATTGACGCCAGAAGACTGGCTGACACTTTCGCTTGTCTCCGTCGAGTCCGTTCCCGTGTACGAATTCCGCGCGCGGGAGGGAGAGTACATATCCTTCAAGAATGCCTCCGCAGGGCAACAAGCAACAGCGCTCCTCAAAACCCTTCTCAACCAGGCCGGGCCACCGCTGATCATCGACCAGCCCGAGGAAGACCTCGACAACCCTGTTATGCTGGAAATCGTCAACCAGCTCTGGGATGCGAAACAGCTGCGACAAATCACCTTTGCAAGCCATAACGCCAATCTGGTGGTCAATGGCGACGCCGAACTGGTGGCTTGGTTCGGGTACCGAACTTCTGACGACCAGTCTCGAGGAACCATTCAGGGGGTTGGTGCCATTGACGTCGAAGACACACGCGCGGCCATCAAACAGATCATGGAAGGCGGTGAAGCAGCCTTCCGTCTCCGCCGGGAAAAGTATGGTTTCTAGCGTTCACTCTTGCGGCGGTGTGAACACCACTCGTGCGATCACCGCCGCCGCGCGGCCTCACGGAACCCCGGCGCCGGGTTTTCGATGCAGCATCTCTTAGTTGATCATTAACCATATGAATTAACGTCTGAAATTTCATAAACGGAAGTCAAGCGGCTTCATATTTCCGTCATCCGGACGCCATTTTCCGAAGCGCATCACTATCGATAGGTTTCAAGTATCGATACTGATGGATTTGCAGGCGCAAATCGCCTGATGTCGGTCGTCCGGGATAACCGGAAACCCCTGGTTTTCCGGGCTTCCAGGGTGCGTTAGCCCGGGATGACCGGACTCCCCAAGACGGAACTCGCCGCGCGGCGGCGGCGCACATGGCCCGTCCCCTTTACCGGATTTGAGCTCCGATGCGTTTCAGCAGCCCCTTCTCTCGTGGGCCATCTCCGAAACCGCTATTTTTCCGGCGTTTCGGCCACAGAAGCCCGCTGACGCGCGTTTGCCACTGTGGACGCCCCGTTGCTCATCCCGGGTAACGATTTGAGTCTGGCGGGCTTCAATTTGATGCATAAAACACGCTTGCAACTGACCAATTTCTCACGCATTCCTTATCTGTACAAAGCCTTTTGAAACGAGGCCGTTAAAAGCGATGGCGAAGCGACAATCCGTTAACGTCCAACAGCCTCTCAAGCGGCTGATCGGCTACGCCCGCGTCTCGACGGACGACCAGGTCCACGATGCCCAAATCGACGAGCTGCGCGCCGCCGGCTGCGATCGGATCTATCAGGAGCATGGCTCCGGGGCATCGCGCGCTCGCCCAGTCTTGACCAAATTGCTTGGCGAACTCACCGCGGGCGACGTCCTCGTCGTCGTCCGCCTCGATCGGCTGGCCAGATCCGTGAGCCACCTGCTGCAGGTGATTGAGGATCTAGAAGAGCGCGGCGTGCATTTCCGGTCGATCCGCGATCCGATCGACACCTCGACGCCACAGGGCATGTTTTCCCTCCAGGTCCTTGGCGCGGTCGCCCAGCTCGAGCGGGCGCTGATCGCCGAACGCACCAAAGCCGGCATCAAGGCGGCCAAGGCCCGCGGCAAGCTTCCGGGAAACCCCGGCCTGCGAGAACGGCGACCGGAGGCAATCAAGGCCGTCTCGCAGGCACGCAAGAAACTCTATCTCGATGAGCTCATTGCGTCGGCGCCGACGTGGTTGCCGATGGTACGGCAACTCCGGCCCCAGCACAGTTGGGACAATGTCGTGCGGGTGCTCAATCGCCGCGGTCACGACTGGACCGTCGAGCGCCTGCGTCGCGCCGTTCATCGCCTGGTCCGCGAAAAGCTCGCGGAAAAAGACCTCCTGGTCCGGTCCCCTCGCCGCGCCCCCGAGGACCATCTGATGAAGCTGGTGGCGGCGATCGCCATTGCCGATCCCGACCTATCGCTTCGCGACATTGGCGCGCAACTGGACCAAATGGGAGAACGGCCTGCACGCGGCGGCAAGAAATGGCAGCCCTCCTCCGTCCGCGACCTGCTGGACGAAGCCCACCGATTTGGCCTCATCCGCCGCTGACAGCACGGTTCATCAAGCGACCGATGGCACGGTTGCTTTTCCGGTGACGAAAAATCCGCTGTATCTGGCAAAGTCCGCCAAGAGCCGGACAGAAATGTGGCCAGGCTGCTCTTGCTCAATTAATTCCAATCCGTCCGGATTTCTCCCCACATGATCGTTCTCGACACGAATATCATATCGAACTGCTACCGCCTGTTCCCGAGCCCACGTTTGTAGATTGGCTTGCAGAACAGCCTCCCGCCGCCATTCTCTGACCGCGATCGCGCACTGGTTCTGATGGATTCGCATCTGCCGACGGTGGCCGTCGGAAGTGGCAGCGCTGCTTGTCGAGGACATATCCGACAAGCACCCTGTGCGGGCAGAGCCGGCGCATCCGGCTTCCCCTCCCCTCCTCTGCCTTTCGATCCGCGTGGGCCGCGCGGGTGGTCATCATCGGCCGGCCAGTGGTCACGTTGAAACGCTGGCTCGAGGTAGCCGGTATCAAGGATGGCCCGGTCTTCCGCCGCACAGACCAGTGGGGAAGCATCGACCGGCGAGCCCTCAGACCGCGATTGGTCAACCGAATACTGAATACACGCTGCAAATTGGCGGGGCTCGACCTTGTTTTGCGCGCGGATTGCTGTTTGGCTATCTCAAATAGGCCGCCAACCGTGGCATTCCTTGCCGGAGGCAATGCAGCAGTCGCTACACAAGTCCGTCACCCAAGCAGCGCGCTACTATAACGAGACCGAACGATACTGCGACGAGCGCGCAATTGGCAGGTCTGAGGATTCGCGGACGTTCATCTTTTTACTGACAGGAAGCTACAGAACGCGTTCGGCACCTACTTTACCTTGCATTTCTGGAACTGAACTCCATAAATGCAAGGATGACTGAGCGCCAAATAATAGCGACCATGTTAAAGGAATTCATTGATAGCAACCCCGCCGTCCCGCTCATTGGACCGCGCCAGGTTGGGCAAGCAACGCTTGCAATCGCGTAGCAGCGCCAATCGATCTATCTTGATCTCCAATCCGTGATTGAGCCAAACTGAGTGAGCCAGAGCTTTACATCGAACAACACACAGACAAGCTCGCCATCCTTGACGAAGTTCATCGACTGACCAACCCCTTTCCAAACTTGCGTGACCCGATCGATCGCGGTCGCCGAACAGGCAAACGATCGGCGCAGTTTCTCATGCTGAGCTCAGCGTCTATCGACCTGCTGAAGCAGTCCGGCGAAACTCTTGCCACCCGCATCGCTAATCTTGAGACCGATTGATAGCTTCGAGGTAGCGGAAAAGGACATCAACTCTCTCTGGGTCCGAGGAGGCTTCCCAGACAGCTTTCTCGCCGTCAATGAACGCGCCAGCTCTCAATGGAGCATCCCCCAGTTCGGCCCTCGAATCCCGGCCAAAACCGTTAGACGGTACTGAATGATGCTTGCGCATCATTAATCGGGTCCCCTAAACGCCGCTAAATCGTAACCGCCATGTAAGGATGCTCGAATCTCAGACAACCAGCCGCCGTCACAGTCCGAGGCATTTCAAAACTGCCGACGCAGCGGCCATCCGTCTGTGCGAGTAATGAGACGGAGATGGAGCAAGGTGGGCGGCGCGCTTCCAAGCCAGGCGCTCTCTAAAAAACCCTGACAGCTGTCAGGGTTTTGATCGAATGGGCCCGCCGTTGCCATAGGGAGTATCCTTCCGGCTCACAGATCCGCCGCCAGCATACGCGTCGTAGTTCGCGTTGATGTTCTCGACCCGCACTTCTCTCTTGCAGATATCCACACGTGCCTAGCGGATTACCGGAGGCCTCAGATATGCAATTGAGCCGCTCTTTTATACATCCACGCCTGAGCGGAAATCTCACCTAAAACCCTGACAGCTGTCAGGGTTTTGACCAATCCGAACGCTGTCGTTGCCATACGAAACATCCTTCAGGCTCACAAATGCGCCTCCGGCATGGGCGTGCATTTCGCCTGGATCGTCTCAACTCACTCCGCCGGCTCGCGGAACTCCACACTGACTGGTGCGTTGCTTGAAGGTTCCCAGACCTAATAGAGCCGCCCATTAATGCATCGTAACCGTGCGCAATGGTACATTCTAATCTGAAGTACAACATGCCAATGATTTCAATGGTTTCCCTTGGATATTTTGGCATGGCCCGACGCAATTCGCAACTGAATCTGGCCGATCGACGCCGCCTCTTCCACTTTGTCGAACGCAAGCTGCCGATCAAAGAAATGGCGCGCGAACTCGGTCGTCATCGATCGACGATCTATCGTGAGATCCGGCGCAAGACCTTCCACGATCGCGAGCTGCCCGACTATAGCGGCTACTTCCCAACGGTTGCAGACGAGATCCGCAAAGAGCGGCGGCAGCGTTTGAGGAAGCTGGTGCGGCACCCGCAATTGCGCGAACTGGTGATCGAGCAGCTGAAGGCGGTCCGCGCAACAGATCGCCGGTCGTCTGCTCGCCGATGGCGTGAGCGCCGTGCGGGTCTGCACCGAGACGATCTATCGCTTCATCTACGGCAAGGAAGATCAGGCGCTGGAGCTCTATCAGCATCTGGCGGAAGGCCGCCGCAAACGCCGCCCCCGCGGCTCGAGGAAACCCCGCGACGGCACTTTTCCTGCTGCCTGCAGGATATCACAACGTCCTGATTTCATTGATGATCGTTCGCAGTTCGGCCATTGGGAAGGCGACTTGTTGATCTTCCAACGTGACTTGGGCAACGCCAACCTCACGTCCTTGGTTGAACGCAAGAGCCGCTACACCGTCATGATCAAGAACCCCAGCCGGCACTCACGACCGATCATAGACAAGATAATCGAAACGTTCTCTCCCTTGCCAGCCTTTGCCCGGCAGAGCTTCACCTTTGATCGCGGCACGGAGTTCGCCGGATTCAGGGCTTTGGAAGATGGCATCGGCGCGCGCAGCTGGTTCTGCGACCCCAGTGCACCGTGGCAGAAGGGTGCGGTGGAAAACACCAACAAGCGCATCCGCCGCTTCATGCCAGGCGATACCGACCTTGCAGGCGTGCCGCAACGCAAGCTCATCCAGCTTGCTCGCCATCTCAACCCCGACCGAAGTGTTCCGGGCACATTTGCGAGAGGGAGGCTGAACCCCTACCCTGAAAACCGGCGTGTTGCACTTCAGTTAGGATCTCCCAATCTCACCCAAAACCCTGACAGCTGTCAGGGTTTTTTCCCCCATCTCCGCCAATCGTAGTCGCCGTGCGAGAATGCGCCCCGAAGACCAGACAGGGAGCTGCGGTCGGAGCGCATGGCAGCTCAACGCTTCCAACGCGACGACTATCCGGCTGCCCGCGTGAGATGAAGAAGAAGCGCAGTGCCGGCGCGCTTCTGCAGCGGGGGCTCACTACAAAACCCTGACAGCTGTCAGGGTTTTGTCATTTCAGCGGGTACGCGCTCAAGTGAGCTCCGCTTCATCAACTGCGCACATCAGTGCATCGCACAGCCATCGTACCCAATCAGGCGGCTTTCAATGATGTCACATGACGAATTCCAGTGAGGTACGTATCTGCACGATCGGGATTCCCCTGCTCCAAGTCCGGCAGCTAATCTGCGCTGCCCTGTCGTGAACCTTGCCGAACCCCTGCATGCTTATCGGGCCCCTCATCCCATTTGATCCGAGGCGAGGCGTAAAATGTACGCGCAAGCGCCGCCTATGGTGCGTGCCGGAAGCGGACTGAGTCCCTTCGAACGGTGATACGATGGCCAAATGCCACACGCATAGCGCGAGTTTGGGGCAATCCGCGCCTAGCGCACCTGGAGCCGAACCGATCCTTCGAAGCACACCGCCTTCTATGAATTCTCCAGCTTAGCGGCGGTGGACGCTGCCATTCATCCCCTGGAAACAAATTCGATGCCGTATGGGGCGATCGGGCGAGACGCACGCGAGACATTGTCCAGATTGTTCAACGGCTACCGGATTAGGACTGCGAAGTCGCGCTCGGGCTGAAGCAGAAAGGCGACCCGCGTGTCAGCGGTGGGCAGATGCCAAGGTCATCCTTTCGCCGCGATTAGATTTCCAGGTTGACGAATGTCGATCGCAGCAATGGAGTCCAGATGTGAGTTTCCTTGGCTTGCTTCTGGCATCGCTTTCGTGCTTTCAAGTTTCGGGGGGAGGGCGGACGCCTGTTCGATGTCCGCCACTTTGGACCTGGGCGATATCCAATACGCTCATGTCGTGGTCGTGAGGGCAATTTCAGAAATATTTTCGAATACATCACCCGACAGAGCGGCAGCTTGGTGGTGGGCCGTCGGTTCGTCGGGGAACTTCGGCAGAAGTGCCGGACCCTGGCCGATCTCCCGGGGACCCTCTGCCGGGCAAGGCCGGAGTTGCGCCCCGATGTGCGCAGCACTGCGTTCAAGGGTCCTGCTACGTCGACGATCGTTTCGAGGTGGTCAATATCATCGAAGGGCATCGCGACATCGAAGAGTTGTTCTCCTCGATGGACACGGACGAATAGCACCCACGCCTCCGATGACCTGACAGCCAATCGTCGTGTGAGGAAGGATTTAAACGACTGGTCTGCCGGCGAAGGCGAGGGCGCTAGGTAACCAATCGCGCAGCCCGCCCTTGTTTTCGCTCCGCATCGTTGTAGTAGCGCGCCGCCTGCGACACCCATTTGTGCAAAGACTGCTGCATGGCTTCAGGCAGCGGCATGCCGCGATTGGCCGCCTCGGTCAGGTAGCCTGATCGCAATCCATGCGCCGAAAGCAAGGTCGGGTCGAGCCCGGCTTGCTTGCAACGGCTTTTCAGGATGAGATTGACCGACTGCGGCGTGAGCGCGCGCCGATCGACGTTTCCCCTGATCGATGCGCCGAAACCCGGGGCCGTCCTTGATATCGGCTACCTCGAGCCAGCATCGCAACGCCACCACCGGCCGGCCGATGAGGACCACCCGTTCGTCGTCGTCACTCGTCGTCGTTTTCGTGCGACCCACGCGGATCGTCAGGCACGGGAGGGGAGGGGAGGCCGGATCTGCCGGATCGGTCTGCACGGGGTCGTCGTCGGTCAGATCCTCGCCACGCAGCGCCGCCACTTCCGACCGCCAGCGGCCGCTGGCGGCGAACGCCGTCAGAAGCAGTGCCCGATCGCACAGATCGACGGGCTATTCTCCCGCGCAGGCCTGCAGAAGCTTTGCCAGCACATCGCCCGTCATCGCCTTTTTGCTCTTTCGTTGCCGCGGTCGGGCGCTGGCGCGGACCGCAAGCCGCAGCGCCGATTTGAGCGACGGCCCATCGAAGGCGCCTGTCAGGCCTCGCCAACGGGTCAGGATCAACCAGTTGCGGCGCCGGACGGTCTCGGGGGCATGCGGACCTTTTGCCCGAAGCAGGCGGCCCGCCCTCCACCGGCATGCCATGGTTTGGATCTTCCGTGCGTTTGACGGGGTCCCACAGAGATGATGGGCGACGAATTTTCGTAAAGTACGTATTTTACGGAGAAATGGAGGTGCATGATAACATCCACCGTTACCGCCGCTGCGGTCTCCAAGAATTTTGGAACCTATCAGGACGCAGCCGTGCGCGAGCCGTTGACTATCACCAAGAACGGCCGACCGCGCACCGTTCTGATCGCCTATGAGGACTAACTTCGCTTGATGCGGCGCGAGCGCCGAGTCGAGTTGACGAGCGCGTTGGACGCGGACGAGCTCGCTGCAGTCGAAAAATCCACGATCGATCCTGGACTTGACCATCTCAATGCCGAATTGACGAAGGACAAGAACGCTGCCGACTGAGCCGAAGGTCGGCTGGGTCTCCCGCTATTCCTTGGCAACATTTGGAGGGACGAGAAGAGGGTAAAAAGGATCGCCCGGCGCTCGTTCTTGCCATCGTTGCCACCTTGGAAGATGGGCGCCGGTGGCGTACTTCCGATCACGCAGACGCCGCCCTCCGACCCGGCCGAGACAGTCGAGATTCCGCCGGCGACAAAGCGTCGTTTGGGGCTAGATGAGGAGTCCTGATCAACGGCAACTATGTCGGCCGCCTACTCAAGAGCGATACCACGGCCATAAGAAGGAAAACCCGAATGGCAAGCGGATGTGTCCTGGCGTAGAGGGATGTCAATCGACATGCCGAACAGCAACGCTAAGGTACGCGATCATGGGTGAGAACGGAAGCGACGCCTGGACCACCGACGCAAAGCGTGCGGAATCGAACAGGCCCACTACTGCATCAAACACCTGCCTTGTCCGCCGCCCGATCAGCAATACAGGCTCGCCGCCCCAGCGCGTCGCCGATTTCTCGCGCTCTAGCCAATTGGTAGAAAGCGGAGGGGCTAATGACGGATCGCTCTGCAGCAACTCTTCGTTAACCATCGTGAACGCGGCCATCAACGTCGATCCCATAGATTACGGAACTGCCACCACCTCTGGCCGTGACTGCGGCTGGACGAGGGCTCCCATTTCTTTGCGCAGATTGCCGAGGGGAGGGATCAACCTCCGGCGCGCTCCACACGGACGGTCGGCAACGAGCCAGCCGGGGGTTGCCGATAGGGAAGGGCGGGTCTACCCGTCTGCGAAAACTTCACCCGGTCGGTGATGTGCTTAGAACTCGCACTCTCTGGCAGCGCGCAAGATGGAAACAAGGATGGCAACGGCGAAATCAGACAGACAGGGAAGGGGAGGGGGAAGGAACAACCTGATCGTGGAACGAATGGTTCACAATTCCCAACACGCCAAAGAGCTCCAAGTCATCGCCGCAGAGACTGATCCCAACGCGCTCGTCTTGGTCTCCACGACCTTCGAAAACGGTTGACCGGTGAGTCGCGACCGTTCCTGGTCGCCGACAATGAGTTTTCGAGTTCGAGGGGCGTAGAGTCAACTCGGCCGAAATTATCTCATAGGTCTTCTTCTACACCGATGGTGCATAGACGGCGGCGCCGGATCTTCTCGGAAGCTTGCTTGAGCTCGGCCACAGAAACTGTCCACCATCGAGAAGCGCATGCCTCAAGAGGGAGGCCACGCGAACGGTCCGACTTTGTCGGCCGCACGTCAGAAGAAGCCAATGTGCTCTCCTCTCAGGATCGGTCGCACTGCACGGGTCGCCACTGTCGCGCCCGGTTCCGCCAGGAACGAAAATCGAGTACCGGGGTGGAAATCGTCTACCCAACCTGCCGGTCGGGGCTTCCATTCGCTCTCAACAGGGCCATTAGCATTGGGCCAAGTGAAAATTCGCCGCGCCGCGCCTTTGCCGTCAGATCGCGCAGGTAACCTCCGGCCGAGTTAATGTGTCCTGCCCGCTCGAGCATACAAGCCATGGCAACCGCCGCATTTTCAGGCCCCATCACGTCGCAAGCATCCTGGTAAGCGGTCGGGCTCACCCCCAGCATCGAACGCACCACCACAGCGGCCGCCATCAAGTCGCGCCAGTTCGATATGGTCCCGCCTTGTCCGTACATCGTGATCTCAGGGCAGGCCCGCATCACCATACTCAACGGGAACGCCTTCAGCGGCTCCCTCAGCGGCTGCTTTTCTGGCTCAGCCTTCGCCCCCGGCTCGTTTCGAGAGCTAGGTTCAAGTTCATCGGTGGATTCGGTTTTTGAATTCTGTATGTGACGCTCACTATGAGCATCATTGCTGCTCATATTTTCAGAAATATCCAAATCATCCAACTGATTGACTATCTCTGCACAGAGGAGGTCCATCTCTTCGAGGATCGATGCTAGGTCGTGGATGGTTGGGGATCGAGGTATCCGGGCAACAAGCGCCAAATACACATCTTCAATCTTGCCCCAATCGCCACTCGCGCCTTCTTCGATCGCTGCCGAGATGAGCTTGCGGGCATCGCGCCGGCGAATGGTAAGCGCCTCCTTGGTCCGGCGAAACAGCGCGCGCTCTGCCGCCATCTGCTGGGCCATCTGCGCGAGCTCCTCCGAACGGGCAAGGAGCGGGGAAAGATCGAATCCGAACGCATCCTCGATGTCGCCAGCCCTGTCCTTACGGACATAGCGCTTCCCATTTGCACTATCTTTGCGAACAATTAGGCCGGCCTCAACAAGCGTCGCCAAGTGTCGCCGCAACGTGGCGCCGGCGATACCGTGCGCACGGACCGACAACTGAGCATTCGACGGAAAGACGATTAGAGACGCTCCCTGGCGCAGATCGGTCTCAGGATAGAAGCTCAAGAGCGCGTCAAGGACGGCAAGTGCACGATCCTGTAGGCCGAGAAGCGTCCTGGCTTCGCAGGCGTCACGAAACACTTTCCATTTGTCAGCCGTTTTGTTCGAACTGATCTCGGTGGATGCCACCTGCCGCTTTACCAGCGCAAGCGTCATCGGCCGCCGCCCGAAGGGCGTCGTTACACTTCCACTCTGCATTTCCTTCACCTCTCAAAAGGCAAAAGAAGTCCGCTCACCAAATTCGGTGCCAATCACTCTTGACGGGGATTCGTGGAAATGCGATTCTCAGATTGTCCAGATATGAGAGAGGCTTCCACTACGGCAACGTTTGGGGGCCTTTTTCTTTTGCGGTGTTCCTTCCGTATTCCCTTGTCGAATGAGACCCTCTGACAGTGGTCAGGGCTTCTAATTGTCACGCTCACGAAAGAAGCGTTCAACGAGGGCCGGTAACTCCTGCCCGACGAACTTCACAAACTCCTGGCCGACAGGACCATCCACGGAGATTCGAAGCTCCTTGGGTGAAACCTTCCAGGCCCCAAGTTTCTTGCCAGCACTGTTCGATAGTTCAGTGCGGTTCTCTCGCGACGGGGCCGACGGCTTTATTGCCTCGAAAGCCCGCTGGAAGCGTTGATCCGACACCGAGACGCCGTCACCCGCATCCGTGAGCACCTGCCGAACCACAGCTAGAGATCCTGAATCACTTGCTATCGTTTTTGCGAACTCTAACCAGCGCGGCCGACCCACCTTGGGAGCCCGCCCGATCGCTTCGATCACATCGGCAGGGACCGCCCGATAGACGCTGCGCATTCGGGCAAGTTCTGCGTCCGCAATCGATAGTGCCGCATAGATGTTCCGCGCTTTAATGCCGGCATTATCCATACGCGATGCAAAAAGCGTCCGCTCGATCCACGTTAGGTCCTGCCGGCTGGCGTTCTCGATGCCTTGGGCGACGACGAGATCCAGGTCCGATATCTCAACTTCAAGCGCGCGAACCGCGCGCCCGAGTTCCCTGGCAGCGCGCCAGCGCCTGTGGCCATAAACAATCTGATAGCGCCCGGAGGACGACGGGTGGCGCCGAACCTGAATCGGAACCTTTTGCCCTTCGGACTCGATCGAACGCTTGAACGTCTCAAAATCGCCCGCGTCGTCGTCCGGTAGCCGGTCGGGATAGGGGGAAGGGTCAATGAACGCGGGATCCAGATCTAGGATCGTCCCCGCGCCCGCCTCGACGATCGCCTTCAAACGGTCCCTCTCGGCCCTGATGTCATCGATAGCGCGATGGGCAGCACCGACAACGCCCGCGCCGACACGCGGTGACGGGGCAGGGGCCGCAGGTTGCGGGTCATCTGCGAGCTTGTTCTCCAGTTCTTGAGACAGCAAACCGAAGCTCGCGACAATCGACTTGCGAGAAGACTTGCTCATGGCCGCCCCCAGCTATCGTTGACAAGGCGGATGATCGCTTCATTGACCGCATCGACGGCTTCACGCGCGCGCTTATGGGTATCACGGCCAATCTGGCCCATTTCGAGCTCGTAGATCGAACGCTTCGCCAGGCCGGCCGCCTCTACGGCTGTGCTTTCGATGGCAGTGGGCAGGAGGACGTCTGTCCCGAACATATGCCGCAGCATCGCAACGACTTGCGATTGGGGGGCATCGTTCGGGTCATGCCGCGTCACGAGATATCGGATGAAGTCCTGATCGAGTTGAGCGCCGCTTTCATTCAATACGCTGATCAGATCGCCCATCATCAGGAGGAACTGGCTCATGGACGCCACATCCAGCATGGCGGGGTGAACCGTGATGACCATGCTTGTGGCAGCATAGATCGCGCTGAGCGTCAGAAAGCCAAGGGATGGCGGCGTATCGAGAAGGACGATGTCGTAGTCTTGTTCGACTTCCGCTAGGGCAAGCTTCAGACGCTCGAAAAAGATCGCACCGGAGCTCGACCTATTCGCCAGGACGCGGGGGGTCTCGTGCTCGTACTCCATGACTTCGAGGTTGCCCGGAACGAGATCGACGCCATCAAAGTAGGTCTTGCGGATGATGTCCCGGATCGGTCGCCGCTCAGCGACGTCGTAGCGGAGCGCCGCATAGATCGTTTCGTTGGCACCGACATCGATTTCCGGCTGTGCGCCGAACATCGCGGAGAGCGATGCCTGGGGATCGAGGTCGAGTGCGAGAACGCGATAGCCTTGCAAAGCGAGATAGTGCGCGAGATGAACACAGGTCGTCGTCTTGGCGCTTCCGCCCTTGAAGTTCGCGATCGCGAGGACCTGCAAGTGCTCGCCGGGGCGTCGGCGGGGCAAAAAGCGCAGAGCCTCGGCAGGCTTCTGCTTGGCAAACAGCTCCCGAAGCTCGTTGATCTGGGCGAGCGTATAGACCCGGTGATTGTTCTCAAGGCGGCTTGGCGTCGGCCCGCGCCCCTCGGATGACATCAGCTTCAGGGTCGAATCCGGTATGGATGTCAGCTTCGAAACTTCGTTGGTGAGAAATGACCTCAAGGTCTTCTCGGATTTCGGCGGGTACATGCGGGTCCGCAGCTGCTGCAGCTGGCTCGACAAAAGACCGGCGTGCCGCAAGATCTTGGCGGCAGCGTCTTCCTTGAGTTGAACGTCAGTTTCTGCGCGTCTAGCTATCGCCATTTTTCCCTCTTGGCGGCCTAAAGCCGGTTTACCGACCATTGCCCGCCAAGAGCTAGAACACGATTCTCTCAGAGCGTCCAGAACAATAGGGTTAACAGAAGGTAAATGATGAAAAGTGAAATGAGGCGGTGATGGGCGCTACACCACTGGATTCGCTGTCTTTTCCTTTGGCGTCAGTCCACGCGGCCGAGCACGTTACTAACACTTTTGATAGTGAACTGGCCTCCGCAGTCGGCTTCGATCCACCTGCCATCGGGCTTCGCAGAGAGAATCACCACTATCCCTTATGCGAGTAGATCCGGTTTCCCGAGCCGTGCACATCTCCATGCGTTGCTTGCCTTGGGAGAGTTGCTGGATGAACCTTACCCCCGACGAACAATCAGGCTGTTTTCCTCGGTGGTGGCACTGCAGCGCGTCCTCGCGAAGTCCAGGTCGCTTCTTTGTCCGGTCAGGCGTATCGACGCCACTTAATCTAGCGGCGCCGACGCTTTGCCGAGCTTCACCGACGGTTCTCGGGCCCAGACGCGCAGTTTGCCGAGCTTGGAGACAAAGTCGGATATCCCCTCTTCGCCTGGAAGCTCGATCGTGCCCTCATCGAGGCCATCGGCGATACCGGCTTTTTCGATCAGCGGCATCGCCGAGGGGGCGTATCCAATGAACTTGCAGTGCTGGAAGGCATCGGCAACGAAATCGCGGGCGGTGGCTTCCTTCACCAGATCATCAATCGCCTCAGCCGAGGTCAGCAAGACGACAGCGTCGAAGAGGACGGAAGGTCCTCCATCAATCATGTGATGCGCTTCGATCCAGGTTCCGTCCGACGCGGCAACGCCACTGACCTTCGGCGCGACGAGTTCGCAGACAGCCTTTTCCTTGGCAATCGCCGCCGTCAAACCGTTTAACAAGGCTACATCCAGACCATCGGTGACCAGGATGCCGAGCTTGCGGCCCTCGAAACGTTTCGGTCCGCGTTCAACGATGCTGAGTGCCGGGGAGGGTTCAAGATCCTGGCGGGTTGGCATGGCCGCATCAGCCGGGCTCGGCATCGAATGGAAACCAAGCTTCTGGGCGATCGTGGCTGCCAGCGTCTCGTCAATGTTCAGGAGATGGGAGACCATCCGCTCGCGGATAGCTGGCGTGTCCACCTTGCTCAGCTCAAATGTCAGAGCTGCAGCGATATGGCGTTGCTCGGGCGCGGTCTGGCTGATGTAGAACTGTCGAGCCTGGCTGTAATGGTCGGCAAAGCTCTCCGGCCGCAGCCGCGCCTTGGTGCCAGTCTCTTCGGCGGGGAAGTGGCGGTAGCCGCTCATCGGCGATTCCCGTGGCCCTTCGTCGAAGGAATTCGGCTGGTAGTTCACTCTGCCCACCGGATTGCGCATCGCCATGTGGCCATCCTGCTGAAAATGCGCGAAGGGACACTTCGGCGCATTGATCGGAAGATGGGTGAAGTTGGAGCTGCCGAGACGTTTCAGCTGCGTATCGAGATAGGAGAAGTTACGACCCTGTAAAAGAGGATCGTTGCTGAAATCGATGCCAGGCGGAACATTCTGCGTCATGAACGCCACCTGCTCGGTCTCGGCAAAGAAGTTGTCGGGCATGCGATCAAGAACGAGTCGTCCAACCGGTTGGGGCACCAGGATCTCCTCGGGAATGATCTTCGTCGGATCAAGCACGTCGAAATCGAAGCTGTCGGCAAACTCCTGATCGAAAAGCTGAACCCGCAATTCCCATTCCGGGAAATTGCCCGACTGGATTGCTTGCCAGAGATCACGGCGGTGGAAGTCCGGGTCGGCGCCATTGATTTTCACCGCCTCGTTCCAGGCGACGGACTGGAGGCCCAGCTTCGGCTTCCAGTGAAACTTCACGAAGGTCGACTCGTCCTTGGCATTGACGAAACGGAAGGTGTGAACGCCAAAACCTTCCATGAAGCGGAACGAGCGAGGGATGGCGCGATCCGACATCACCCACATGATCATGTGCATGCTTTCCGGCGTCAGGCTGATAAAGTCCCAGAATGTATCGTGGGCGGATTGTGCCTGGGGAAAGGCCCGGTCCGGCTCGGGCTTCACCGCGTGAATAATGTCGGGGAACTTGATCGCGTCCTGGATGAAGAAGACGGGAATGTTGTTGCCAACCAGGTCCCAGTTACCCTCATTTGTGTAAATCTTTACCGCGAAACCGCGGACATCCCGGGCAAGATCGAAGATCCCTTGCTGCCGGCAACTGTGGAGAAGCGGACAAAAGCTGGCGTCCTCTCACCTGCTCTTTGAAAAACATCGGCCCGTGTATAAGCGGCAAGGGAGTCATAGGTTTCGAAATAGCCGTGGGCTCCATAACCTCGGGCGTGGACTACCCGCTCGGGGATCCGCTCATGGTCAAAGTGGAAAATCTTCTCGCGGAAATGAAAGTCGTCGATGACAAGGGGGCCGCGTGGCCCAACACGCAGCGAATTTTGGTCGTCTGCAATAGGCCCACCCTGCGCAGTGGTCAGCACAGGCGTATTGTCTTTTGCTATCTGATGAAGCTCGCCACCTTCTCCCCTGCGCACCTTTTGATCATGAATGGTCACGGTGTCTCGTTCTTTCGAGGTCGACTTTTTTTCGAGCGATTTCTTAGCCATGGGGCGAACTCCGATGTCCTGATTTCTTGGTCGAGGTCGGCGCGCGAGCGCTCTTGACCGTGCCGGAATGAAAAAGCCGCCTGTCATGGCGGCTTCTCGATATTGAAGTGGGACTACTCGGCGGCCTGCTTGGACGCCTTTGGATTTGCCGCAGCTTCGCCAAGGGCCGCCAACCTCTGATCCGTGGCGATCTCCTCCTGGAGATTGGCGTCGAGGAGGCGGACGGCTCCATCGAGACCAAGCTGCGCGGCCCATGATTTGAGCGTGCTGTAGCGGGCAATTTCATAGTGTTCGACGGTCTGGGCCGACGAGATGAGGCCGGCATCAAGGGCGGCGGTGCCCTTGTATTCTTCCATGAATTCTTCGCCTTCGGCTATGATTCCCTGAATAGCCTCGCACGTCTTGCCGCGGGCGGGTTTGCCAACAATTTCAAACACCTGCTCGAGACGCACGATCTGTTCTTGCGTCTCATCGCGATGCTGCAGAAAGCCAGCCTTGGCTTCGTCCGACCGGGCAGCGCGGGCCATTTTGGGAAGGGCCTTCAGAATCTGCTTTTCGGCAAAGAAGATGTCCTTCAGCGTGTCAAGGAAGAGGTCGTTCAATGTCTTCTCAGTGGGCATTTCGCGATTCCGATTTCTTGAGGGATGAAGTCGCCCAACCATCAAGGAAGAAGGACGTTCCGTGGGTGAGAAAATAATAGCTGAGAGCGCCACGGCGCTAGGATTGTCCTAGGGCCATCAATTCAGCTGGCGTAGGCATTGCCTCGCGCCGTGCCCTATCGGCCTTGTTATGCCGCCCACGCATGCTATATGTAGGTAATTACCTACAAAGAGGTGCGAGATGGGCGTTACTACCCTTTCCAGCCGAGAGCTCAATCATGACGTGAGCAGCGCCAAGAAGGCTGCAAAAAGCGGCCCAGTCATCATCACGGACCGCGGCAAGCCGTCCCACGTCCTGATGACCTACGATGAGTTCGAACGCCTGAGCGGCAAGCACCGAAACCTTGTCGAAGCACTCGCCATGCCCGGGCTTTCTGCAATCGACTTCGAGCCGCAGCGGGCTCAAATCGCGCCCCGCTAGGTAGATCTGTCTTGAAGTACCTGCTGGATACGAATGTCATTTCAGAGTTGCGCAAGGTCGGGGACGGCAAGGCTGACGCAAACGTGGTGGCCTGGATTGGCGCAGAGGACGCGCGTGAGCTTTTCATTTCAGCGATTACAATCCTTGAACTTGAGCGAGGTGTTCTGGGCGTACAGCGCCGCGACGCCGCGCAGGGCGCTCGGCTCCGGACCTGGCTCGACACTCGCGTGCTTCCAGAATTTGCAAGCCGCATCCTTCCGATTGACGATTCGATCGCGACACGGTGCGCGCATCTCCATGTTCCCGGCCGGCGCAATGAGGCCGATGCGCTGATTGCGGCAACCGCTCTGGTCCACGACATGATCGTCGTGACACGCAACACAAAGGATTTTTGGGGGACAGGTGTTGTCGTGGTTGATCCGTGGCAAGCCTAGCCCGCCCACCCCGGCCATCGATCTACCGAACCGGCGCGCCGGGTGCATATAACCTGATCCACGATAGATGGATCCGCATATCGGCTGAGTTGATGCCGGTAGGGCACTTTCGCCTGACGCCAACGAGGGCTCATCGCTTTTGGACTTGGGCACCGCGCGTCGGCGGCCGCGACGCCACGAGCAAATGGTTCGAGAGCGCTAGCTGGATTTCCTTTGCCGGCATCAACGATCCTGAGACGGCCGAGTGCGTTTCAAGGCGCTGCGGCGCGACGACCGTCGAAGTCGATCAGCTGAGCCGCAGTCTCCAATCGAGGGGGTCGTCACGTACACGCTCGAAGCAGATTGCGGCGCGACCGCTCATCCAACCGGACGAAGTGCTGCGCATGCCCGCTGACGAACAGATCGCGTTTACAGCGGGACTGCGCCTCAGATGCGGTCGCGCCATATGGTTCAGACGGGACGACATGCGAGGCTGCGTCAAGCAGAAAAGTCTCATGCCCCGCCCAGAGCCCACCTGATCCATCACAATCATGAATCGATCAGGCCGGATCGATTCAAAACACTCGTTGGACGGGATTCGGGGCATCGGCGATGCTGCTCCCATGCTCAGTCAGCCCTACCATCTCTATGTCGAACGAACCGACGCAAGCAGGAACATGGCCCGGTTCTATGCCCTGTCGATCGAGCGGACGCTGTTTGGACAGGCCTGCCTGACGCGGCGCTGGGGAAGGATCGGTCAAAGGGGCCAATCGATGGTCCATCACTTCGACAGCGAGCAAGAGGCGGTCGCCTTGTTTCTCGATGTTCTCAGGAAGAAGCGCACCCGGGGATATCAGCCGGCGGTAAAACGCCCCTCGAAGTGACGTGTCCGCCGCACGCAGCGAGAACCGATGCGGCCGCGAACGGTGGTCGTAATCGCTTGGGCGAACCACGAGAGGTGGCCCCCGGGCCCAGTTGCCTCAGTCCCTGTTGGAGCGGGACCAGATCAGCTGGTAGCCGTCTTCGCCTTCGATTTCCGCAAGCGTCGCGTAGATCGGAGCGGGGAGGCTCGGGTCGTCTAGCTTGACCGAGAGGTAGTCGCGGCCAGTCTGCTCGGAGCTCTTCTGCCAGGCCACACCGAATTCGACGTTTTGCGGTGCACCGCAAAACGTTGATTATGCTGAGAACGTGATTATGCAGTGTGTCGGTCGCTGAAGGCCGGATTTGCCGGTGATTTCGGCGGATTTCGGTCCGCATAATCCCTGATGCCTCCCCACGTGCTGATGCGTAGTCCGTCTTAAAACACGAGCGTCTTTGGCCTATGCTGATCCGTATGGTCATTTAGGCGAAAGCTGGAAAGTTGGCGGAAAAGAATGATTCTTGGGAAAACATCGCGCGCATTCGACGGCGGTTAGCCGATCTGAATGATGAGCGGATGGAGCTTGAGCGTGAACTTGAAGCGTTTGAGCAACAGGTCATTTTCGATAGCCGCGCTATGACAGAGACGCCATCCTTCGCGGATGCACCTGTCACGAACAGCTCACCGTCGATGGAGAAGGTGGAGTTGTTCCGGCAGCTTTTTGCGGGGCGTCCAGATGTTTTTCCGGCTCGATGGGAAAACAGAAAGGATGGACGCTCCGGCTATTCGCCAGCCTGTTCCAACGAATGGGCGAAAGGAATCTGCGGCAAGCCGAAGGTAAAATGCGGGGACTGCCCGCATCAGGCCTTTATCCCATATTCCGAGGACATCATCGAAAAGCACCTTCGCGGCGGCGATGCCCGCTCAAGCGACTTTGTTGCCGGCGTATATCCATTGCTGCAAGACGAAACATGCTGGTTCCTTGCTGCTGACTTCGACAAGGAAAGCTGGGCGGATGATACCAGAGCTTTGCTGGCAACCTGTCGTGCAAAAGGAATTGCCGCAGCCCTCGAACGGTCGAGGTCGGGAAACGGAGGCCATGTCTGGATATTCTTCTCCGAACCCGTTCCCGCGAAGATCGCCCGACAACTTGGTGCCGCGCTGATAACAGAGACGATGGAGAACCGTCCCGAGATCGGCTTCACGTCTTACGACCGTTTCTTTCCCAACCAGGATACGATGCCACTTGGCGGCTTCGGCAATCTGATCGCGCTTCCCCTTCAAAGGAAAGCCCATGAAAATGGCAACAGCGTTTTTGTCGATGGTGACTTGAGACCTTACGATGACCAGTGGGCGTACCTGTCGTCGTTGAACAGGCTATCGGCCGACGAAGTCTTCAGAATCGCCGACGAAGCTGAATTGGCGGGGCGGGTCTTGGGCGTCCGGATGCCGGTTGATGACGAACATGCCGACGAGCCGTGGAAAATGTTGCCATCACGTCGTAGCGCGCCACGGCCAATAGAAGCTGTGATCCCGCAAAGCATTAGGGTCGTGATCGCCGATCAGGTCTACATCGATAGGACAGAGCTTCCGCCTGCGCTGATCGCACAGTTCCTGCGTCTGGCAGCGTTCCAAAATCCGGAATTCTATCGCGCGCAAGCAATGCGACTGCCGACATTCGGCAAGCCGCGGATCATCTCATGCGCCGAACTTCATCCACGCCATGTCGCTCTACCGCGAGGCTGTTTCGACGAAGCAATCGAGCTCATCGAGAGGCATGGTTCGACCGCCGTTTTAGACGATCATCGCGAAGATGGGGCTGCGCTACTTGCCAGCATTGCGTTCCAGGGCGAACTGCGGCGGCCCCAGCCGAGGGCCTTTGATGCTCTTGTTGCCCATCACGCCGGTGTGCTTGCCGCGACGACGGCCTTTGGTAAGACGGTTGTCGCAGCCGCGCTTATCGCACATCGGGCGCGCAACGCGTTAGTTCTTGTCCATCGCAGGGAGCTTCTCACCCAATGGGTGGAGCGCCTGAGTTCCTTTCTGTCCATTGACCCAAAGCAGATCGGCGTCATTGGGGGCGGGAAAAGAAAGCCAACTGGGATCATCGATGTGGCGCTAATCCAAAGCCTGGTACGGAATGGCGAGGTCGACGACATTGTCGGCAATTACGGTCATCTGATTGTCGATGAGTGCCACCATCTGTCCGCTGCTAGTTTTGAACTTGTCGCTCGCAGATCCAAGGCGCGATACGTCGTTGGCCTTTCAGCGACGGTCGCCCGAAAAGACGGACATCATCCAATCATCTTCATGCAATGCGGCCCCGTTCGCCATCGGGTCGATGCAAGAGTACAAGCTGCCGAGCGTGGTATTCGCCACCGTGCCCGTGACCGTTCGACGAAGTTTGAGTTGCCAGAGGCTCTGGCGTCGACCGAGCGCCCGTCAATGCCCGCGATCTATGCAGCCCTTGCGCAGGACCACGGGCGAAATGAACTTATCTTCGATGACGTGTTGAAATCGCTTGAAGCCAAGCGCTCACCGATCGTTCTGACCGAGCGGAAGGACCACCTCGATTATCTCCAGCAGAAGTTCTCCCCGTTTGTAAAAAATCTGGTGGTGCTGCGCGGTGGCATGTCGGCGAAGGATCGCAAGCAAGCTAATACGGCATTGAATGTCGCCGACGATGCTGAGCGCCTCATACTTGCGATCGGCCGCTACATCGGGGAAGGCTTCGATGACGTCCGGCTCGACACGTTGTTCCTGACCATGCCGATCGCGTGGAAGGGAACTTTGGCGCAGTATGTCGGCCGCCTGCATCGCCTGCATGATGGCAAGAAGGACGTCCTCGTCGTCGATTATGTCGATGGCACGGTTCCGGTCCTGGCCCGGATGGCCGCAAAGCGCCGTATGGGCTATCGCGCGCTGGGCTATGTCATCGAATGATGGCGCCCCGCTTTGAGCGGAGCGCAGTTGGCCTGTTTAGCGGGACCAGATGAGCTTGTGCTCGCCCTTGTCGCCCTGGACGAGAGAGGCGTAGACCGGCGCCGTGAAGGACGGATCGTCGAGCTTGAGCGAGATTTCGGCACCCGTTTCGCGGGCTGTGCGGGGCCAGCCTGCTCCGAACTCGACACCCCCTGCGGTGACGCGGAAGTCTGGGGCGCGGTCGTTGTCGCGGTCGCAGGGCTTGATGGTGGCCTTGACGTTGAGGGTGAGGGTCTTGAACCGCCTGCACGAAAGCGGAAGCGAAGGAAGGCGGGCGGAAGGCTGTTTGGGGGAGAGAAGGGCAAAGTCCCTCGGCCCCCTCCAACCGACCCGATAGGCACGGTTATTTCACAACGATTGGCGGGATGATGGCAGCAATTCCCTTGCACGTTTCCGGACGATGTGACTGGCGGCGATCATGGTTTGGTTCGACACCCTGTACTGTCTTCGAGCATAATGCACGTTCGTGTAGGCATCGCCCTGACCTTGATCAATCGACGCTGTCCGCGAAGACTCGGCTACGCGGCGTTGGACTAAACTGGGAGAGCATGAGATTGAAGGTGAGAGCACTGGTACTGTCAGCTGCCGTCTTCACCATGGCGATCTCCGCAGCGACGGGACAGTCGAAGTCGCCGAAGGTGGCCGAGCGACAGCAGGACATGAAGGCGATGGCAGGTGCGGCCAAGATCATCGACGCCATGTTCAAAGACACCTCGCCATACGATTCAAGGGCTTTCAAAGCGGCCGCCGAGACCATCCGGATCCATTCCGGGCATAAGCTCTCGGCGCTGTTCGAAGCTCCGGTCCTCGCCGAAGCGTCCAAGGCCAGCACCAATATCGAGGCCGATCGGCCAACGTTCGACAAGCTGGCGGCCGAACTTGGCGTCTATGCGTCGGCGCTTGTTGTCGCAGCCGACCGCAATCCGGCTGTTCTCGCTCCCGAGATGCGAATGAAGGGCGGCGACGTGACAATGGGCGGGCCGCTCGCCAAGAGGAAGGCGGCAGCTCCGGACCCGGTGAAAATGCCTGCCGAGCACGCCTTCCACATGATGCTGCAGATCTGCACCTCCTGCCACGCCAAGTTTAGAGCAAAGGGGGAGTAGCGGTCGTCGTGGCCGAACTGGTGCACGGGGCCGAGGCTCAATCCAATCGGTGAGCGCTGTGCTCCCCTTCGGCCGTAGCAGGCGTGGCGCTCTGGAACAGCTCGGCGCGGTTCTCACCGCTCACGACCAACTTGCCCACCAGCCCGCGTGCCGCCCGCGACAAGGCGTGATCCACGAGGACGTATTCGCCGGGAACATCCAGCTTCATGTCGACCGCGGCCGCGCCTCCGGGAGGCACGGTGATCGTCTGGACATCGGATAGAGGCTCCGTCGTCAACGAGGCCAACTGGTAGACCTTGTCAAAGATTTCTCCGATCACATGGAAGCTGGATGTCTTGTTCGGGCCGTCGACACCGAAGTAGATGCGGACTGTCTCGCCGACCTTCGCCGTCAGGGCATTGTCGCCCGCAAGCGCGTTGGCGGCCCCGTTGAAGACGTAGTATTCCGGCTCTTCATCGAGCAGCCGTTCGACGCTCTCCGTCAGCTTCCCCTTGGAGCCGTATGGCTGCGATGTATAGACCTCGCCTTGCGTCACGTAGAACTCGTGGTCGACCGGCGGCAGACCGCCCGTCACCTCGACCGTGTCCAGTTTTACCGCGACCGTCGCAGGCTCGGTTCTTGCAATCGGGGGCGCCAAGTCACGCGCAGGACGGACGACATCGAGCGGAGCCTCGGCGCTGCCGTTCTCTGTCGGATGATCGTGGGACCCTGCAGCAATAGCGGACGTCACGGTCGCAGCCAGGATTGCAAGTACCCATATTGCATTTGAAGGCCCGGGTGAACGTCTCATGGGGAAGCTCCTGAGCAATGCTTGTTCTAAAAACAGTCAAGACCTACCCGGTCATCCGATCTTTGAGCTGCCGCAATGCGATACGCCGCCAATATCTGCGGCCGAACTGTCGTTCTTCACGGCGCCTGAGCGGCGTGTTCCGGCATGTCGGCGGCGTACCCCTATGCTTCAAGCCACGTGGCTGCAGCAGGACTTCTTGAAGGCGGCCTGGTATCCCGCTTCCTCGATCGCAGAAACAAATGCGTCGAAGGCCACCGGAGAGTCGATCGATGCGGTCTTGGCATCGAGATCGACGGCGACTTTGGCGTTGGGGTCGACCGACTTCACCGCTTTTTCCACTGCGCCAGCACAGTGTCCGCAGGTCATGTCGGGGATGTTGAGATGGTACATTCGAGAACTCCTCGTGAAGGATTGATATGGTCGAATGTGGTGCTTCCAACGATGGCAAGGTCAATAGCCATCGACAGAATATCTCTCCTGCGCTGCTTTGATTGTTCTTCTTGGTCTCGCCCGCCGTTGCGTCTTCTGATTTGAGCTTGATCTGCGTCAATGTGAACTGTCTCAGCCGGCGTACCCTCGATACCAGTCGTTTATCGGAGCTTAGGAGAAGCGAAATGACGACACTGCGGACAATCCTGCTGGCGGGTACGGTACTCATGCTCTCAACGCCAGCCTTTGCGGAAGACGCGCATCACCCCGAGACCTCTGCAGAGCAAACGAGCGAACAAATGGCCCAACCGTTGGATTCCGCGGCGGAACCGAGTTCCATGATGTCCTGCGGCATGATGTCCGGTGATATGATGGGCAACATGATGCGGATGATGGCTGGCGGACCGGGACGAATGAGACCGCCGGGTATGGGGCCGATGGCCGAGATGATGGCTCCCGAACATGTCGAGGGACGGATCGCGTTCCTGAAGACGGAACTCAAGATAACGTCGGAGCAGGAGGCGTCATGGAACGCCTTCGCCGATATTCTGCGTGCCAATGCCGGCGGCATGAAGGATGGCATGATGCAAATGCCAGACGCCATGGGCACGCCGGGCGGGGCCGTAGGGACTCCGTTGCAGCGTCTCGAACGTCGGGAGAGCCTGTTGAACAGCCGCCTCGGAGGCGTGCGGAAATTGAAAGCCGCCCTTGAGCCTCTCTATCAATTGTTCGGGGCAGAGCAGAAGCAGATGGCCGACAAGCTGCTCCTGCCTCCGATGATGGGTATGATGTAGGGATCGCGCATGCACCCGAGAAACGCTGAACTGCCCACCGGCGGTTTAGCGTAAGCAAGGCTAGACCCCATTCGCCTTGGAGGAGCCGATGACGGAGACGATATTTCGTGCCCGGTACCTCACCAGAACCTACCTGACCGGCGAAGTCGCCGTACATGCCCTGCGCGATGTCAGTCTCGACATACAAGCGGGTGAACTGGTCGTCATGCTGGGGCCGTCAGGAAGCGGCAAGTCGACGTTGCTGAACATAATGGGCGGTCTCGATCGCCCGACGAGCGGGCAACTCTTCTTCCGAAACACCGAGCTGATGACCCTCCCGGAACGCGGTCTCACCTTCTACCGACGTGAGCACGTCGGCGTCGTCTTCCAGTTCTATAATCTCATACCGAGCCTGACCGCCTACGAGAACGTCGCGTTGGTCACCGAGATATCGGCCAATCCCATGCGGCCCGACGAGGCGCTGGCGCTTGTCGGGCTCGAACCGCGGCGGAACCATTTCCCTGCGCAGCTCTCGGGAGGAGAACAACAGCGGGTGGCCATCGCTCGGGCGATTGCAAAACGCCCGGAGGTGTTGCTCTGCGACGAACCAACGGGAGCGCTGGACTCCAAGACGGGCATCCGCGTGATTGACGCGCTGGTCAACGTCAACACCCAGCTCGGGACCACGACGCTGATCATCACCCACAACACCAGCATCCACGCCGTCGCCGACCGCGTGCTCTTCTTTGCCGACGGATCGATTTCAAAGATTCAGGTGAATGAACGGCGGCTCTCAGCCGCCGCACTGACCTGGTGAGACAATGACTACGCTGGACACCAAACTGAGGCGGGACCTGCAGCGGCTCTGGGGACAGGTCTTTGCCATCGCCCTGGTGATCGCCGGCGGCGTCGCATCCCTTGTGCTGTCGACCGGATCGTTCAGGTCGCTGGATGAGACGCGCACCGCCTACTACGAGCGCTACCAGTTCGCTGACATCTTCGCGGAGGTGACACGAGCTCCGAAGACGCTCGTCACGCGCATCGCCGAGATTTCGGGCGTCGCCGTGGTCGAAGCCCGGATCGCCAAACTTGCGCTTCTCGACATCCCGGAGTTCCCCGAACCTGCGACCGGGCGCTTCATCTCGCTTCCCGAAAGCGGCTCCCCTCTGCTCAATCGGCTCTACATGCGAGACGGACGTCTGCCTGGCGCGAACGACCTGGAGGAGGTCGTGGTCAACGAGAGCTTTGCGAAGGCGCACGGCTTCGAGCCAGGTGACCGTTTCTCCGCCACGCTCAACGGCCGCAAGCATGAGCTGACGATCGTCGGCATCGCATTGTCGCCGGAGTATGTCTATGCGATCGGCCCCGGCGACCGGATGCCCGATGATCGCCGCTTTGCGGTAATCTGGATGTCGGAGCGCGCTCTGGCCGAGGTCTTCGGTTTGGAGGGCGCGTTCTCCTCGGTGAGCCTCAAGCTGATGCCGGATGCCGTGGAGACGGAAGTCATCGATGCGCTCGACGAAATGCTCGAGGCTTACGGCGGTGGCGCTGCCTACGGACGCAAGGACCAGACCTCGCATGCCTATCTTGAGCACGGGCTCGACATGCTCCGAAACATGAGCCGGACGCTTCCGCCGATCTTCCTCGTCGTCAGCGCCTTCCTCGTCAACCTGACACTTAGCCGACTGGTCGCGCTTGAACGCGAGCAGATTGGTTTGCTCAAGGCACTCGGGTACTTCGACGCCAGCATTGTCGCCCACTATGTGAAACTCGTCGCCGTCGTCGCCCTGATTGGAATAGTCATCGGCAGCGTGGCGGGAACCTGGCTCGGCGTTTACGTGACAAGGCTCTTCGGCGACTATTACCGTTTCCCATTCCTCGTCTTCGCCGACAATCCCGACGTCTATCTCCTCGCTGCATTCCTCAGCGTATTCGCTGCTCTCGGAGGTGCTTTCCGGTCCCTTCGAGAGATCGTCTCGCTGGCCGCGGCGATCGCGATGCAGCCTCCGGCTCCTCCGTCGGTCCAGCGCACGCTGTTCGGCCGGATGGAGCTTGGCTCTCTGCTGTCTCAACGCACGATGATGATGGTCAGGGGCATGGCGCGGAAGCCGATCCGGGCGGCACTGGCGGCCCTCGGCATGGCGTTTGCGACTGCCATTCTCGTGGTCTCGCTGTTTATCGGCAATGCGATGGAGGAGTTGGTCGACGTCACGTATTTCATGGCCGACCGCCAGGATGCGACGATCAGCTTTGTGGAGAAGCGGCCGGAGACGGTTCTGTTCGACGTGAGCAGGCTGCCCGGTGTGCTTGCCGCCGAGCCCTATCGGCAGGTCCCCATCCGCATTCGAAAGGGAAGCCGGGAACGCAGGACGCTGCTCTCAGGCAGGCCACCCGGAGCCGATCTCAGCCGTATTATCGATGTCGACCTGCGCACTGTCAGCCTGCCGGAGACCGGGGTGGCGATTTCCGCCTACCTCGGACGTCTTCTCGATGCGCGCGTGGGTGACACCGTCGAAGTGGACCTGCTCGACGGGCGGCGGCGGACCGTCGAGCTGACGGTAGCCGCCCTGGTGGAGGACTACTTCGGTATTGCCGCAATGATGGACGGTCGGACCCTGTCCCGGCTGGTGCGCGAGGCTCCGGTCGCGAACGGTGTCCATCTCAGCGTGGACGACGGTAAACTTGACCTGCTCTACGAGGCCATAAAGCAGATGCCGACCGTTGCCGGCGTGGCGCTGCAGCGTGTGTCCCTCGTGAACTTCCGTCGGAGCCTCGCGATTATCGTGACGACAATGGCTGGCATCTACACAGGGCTGTCCATCGTGATCGCCTTCGGCGTTGTCTACAACAGCGCACGCATCTCGCTTTCAGAGCACGCACGGGAACTCGCGACGCTGCGAGTCCTTGGCTTCAGTCAGGGTGAGACGATGCGCATCCTGCTTCTCGAACTATCTGTCATTGTCGCCCTTGCTCAGCCGCCGGGCTGGGCGATCGGCTACGGCCTTTCATGGCTCATGGACAATCAGCTTGCCGGGGAACTTATGCGCGTACCCCTTGTCGTCGAGAGTCTTACCTACGTGCTGGCGACCGTGATCATTTTTGTGGCGGCGCTGATCTCGGCGCTTGTCGTCGGTCGTCGGGTCTACGCGCTCGACCTTGTGTCTGTCCTCAAATCTCGGGAATAGGACCATGCAGCGGAACTGGGTGAAACGGGTCGGGTGGCTTGGAGCGATGGGCGTGGCGGCGGTCGCTGTCGCGTGGCTCGCCTGGCCGCGCCCGATTCCCGTCGACACCGCACGGGCGGCGAGGGGCCCGATGGCGGTGACGGCTGACGAGGAGGCAAGAACAAGCGTCCGGCATGTCTACACCGTCTCCGCGCCGGTGGCCGGAAGGGTTCTGCGGATATCCCGGCCTGATGGCCATGATGGGACTTCTCTCCACGTCGGCGACGAAGTGGTCCGGGGCAGGACGATCGTCGCGGTCATGCAGCCGATGGCTCCCGGTCTGCTCGATGTCCGCTCTCGCGCGGAACTGGATGCTGCGCTCATCGCCGCAAACGCCGTCGTAACCTTGGCTGAGGCGGAGATACGTCGCATCGACGCAGCGGTCAGCTTCGCTCGTACTGAGTTTGCGCGCGCGGAGGGGCTCGCACGCAGCAACACGATTCCCGAACGGGATCTGGAAAAGGCGAGGTTTGATCTTGAGACGATCGAGGCCCAGCTCGCGACGGCGAAGGCACAGCTCGAGGTGCGACGTCGGGAGCAGGCGGTGGCGTCGGCGCGCCTTCTCGAGTCAGGAACGGATACCGGCACCAGTCAGGACTGCTGCGTTAAGATCAGCGCGCCCGAAAGCGGCCGTGTGCTCAGGATCGTCCAGGAGGACGAAGCGGTTGTTCAGGCTGGAGCGCCACTCGTTCAGATCGGCGATCCGAGGGATCTCGAGATCGTCGCGGATTTCCTCTCCACCGAGGCCGTCCAGATCAGGGCCGGCGCTGCGGTCACCATTGATGGCTGGGGTGGACCGGTCCTGCGCGGCCGCGTGATACGCGTCGACCCAGCCGGCTTCGCCAAAGTCTCCGCTCTCGGGATCGAGGAACAGCGCGTCGGCACTGTGATCGATCTCGTCGATCCACCCGAATCCTGGGCACGGCTGGGTCACGACTTCCGCGTCATCGTTCACGTGGCCATCTGGGAATCCAAAGATTCACTTACATTACCTGTGAGTGCCCTGTTCCGGCGAGGGGACGACTGGGCCGTCTTTGCGGTCAAGGACGGTCGTGCCCGTGCCACGGTCGTGCGCACTGGGCAGCGAAACAGCAAACTGGTGGAGGTGCTATCCGGGCTTTCGCCGGGTGATCGGGTCGTGTTGCATCCGAGCGACCGCGTAGTCGACGGCACGGCGGTCGCGGATCGGGAGCCCCGCTGACGACACCGGGTCCGCACCGCTCCAGAGCGCTCGGGTCCGAGCTGGTCACCTCGGTGAACTGAGGATGGAAAGAGCTCGGCACTACAAATCAAACGATCCAAGGATCGGGCAGGGACCAGACTTGTCCGCCGCGCACTCCCCGACGAGTCGCTGCAATGCTTCCCGCGCGCGCTGAAGTTCGGCGATCCTGGTGTCCAGAGCATCGATGCGGTTCCTCGCGAGGTTCCGCGCTCGATCCCTGTCTTCGCCGGAATCCAGATCGAGAAGCTCCTTGATCTCCTCAAGCGTGAAACCAGCCGTCTGTGCCTGTCTGATAAACAGCAGCCGCCGTCGATCCTGGTCCCTGTAGCGGCGGACTCCCTGCGACCCTCGTGGCGTGTCCAACAAGCCCCGCCGCTGATAGTAGCGGATCGTCTCCACGCCTACGCCTCCGGCTGCCGCAAGTTTTCCGATTGTCATTTCCATGGGCTCTTGGCTCCGTACCATAGTACGGAACGTATTGTCGTGCCAACAGTTTCACAAGAGACAAGGAGACGTGAAATGTTGGACAGGACAAACCCCGGAAATCTCTCCAAGAAGGCCGTGCTCTATCGCATGGTGATGGCGGAGCATACCTGCCCGTACGGATTGAAGGCGAAGGACCTATTGCAGCGGTCGGGCTACGAAGTGGACGACCGTCATTTGACGACGCGCGAAGAGACGGACACTTTCAAGGCGCAGCATGGCGTGGCGACCACACCGCAGGTCTTCATAGGGGAAAACAGGGTCGGCGGTTACGACGAAGCAACTCGGCCGCCTCGACGACACTCAGGCTGCCACCGCGAATCCGCTGAATGAGTTCAAGGCGATGCAATTCTTTCTGCGACATGACGATCAAACAAGACATGACGACTCCGAACACAGATGGCCTTGGCCACGATGCAAGTCGCTGATCTGCTCCCCAACGCTGACCTTCGACCAGCATCCCAAGAGGCGACGACTGTCGCATCTCTAACTGGCCTATGTGTCGCATCTCTAAAATGCCGGGGCCATGTGGCCATTATCGCGTAATCTATATTATGGAACTTTGAGGTGTAGCACTAGTCTAGCACTACTTTGGCAGATTTTAGCGAGCGGGCGATTTTTGGGATTGAACTAAGCCGCTATCGCGGCGAATGGGGCCGACTTTGAGCGGAGCCTCCTGACTGATTGGATGGTGGTGTTGCAACCCACCCTTCAGACAAGAGGTCCAGATGGCTGAGCTTAGCCCTCTTCGCCGCCGGATGATCGAGGACATGACGGTCCGCAATCTGTCTCGATGATAGGAGTGATCGAGGTGGGCCGATCGGAAAATGCTTCAATGGTCTCGAAGACCGCAACCTCGAGATTGGCCATGGTTTTTCCGCCGGCGGAAACCGAGGTTCCCGATCCGGTCAACACGACGCCATTCGGAGATCAACGCTTGAAGCCGGATGCGCCCCTACTTTTGATCAAGGTCAGCCAGCAGATCGCCAACGCCGCCGCTTTCGGTGAGACCCATGAGTTCGTATACTGTCGGAGCAGGCGCAGTCGCCGTCATTTCTCTTCCCCTCCGGCTCCAAGTCGCAAAGGGTTGACGATCTGGAGCCCCTTGAAGTCCTTTTCGTTGTCCGTGACCACCACACAATCGTTGGCCCCCGCGACGGCAGCGATGATCATGTCAAGCGCGCTGCGCGGACGACCTGTGGCTTTGCCTTCGGCCATCAATCGCGCCCAGATCAGGGCTGCTTTGTCGTCGAACGGAAGGGTACGATTGGCGAACAATTCCTGCGGGCCTTCCGGCCCAGAGAACCAGGCATCAAGCACGTCCCGCTTCTTGCCGCGGGGCTTTTCCAGAATGCCGCGTCGAATTTCGGCAATTGTCAGCGAGGCGACGAACAGATCTTCGTCGCGCTGCTCAGCCCACCAAGCGAGCAGCAGTTCCGAAGGTCGCGGCTTGACGATATTGCTGAAGATGTTCGTGTCGAGGAGATAACGTGTCACAAATCGACCTTGCGCCCTTCCTCGCGCGGACGAGACAGATCGAGATCAGCGCCGACAAGTGGCGAGCGTCGGAGCGCCGACAGGACACCACCGACTTTCGGCGGCTCACCTGCAACGAGAGCCTTCACTGCCTGCCTCGCCTGATCCGCTTTAGGTCCCTCCTCGGCCAGTTGCCGTGCAAGGGATCGGATCAGCTCGCGGTCGGATTCGAGCGCCATGACCTCGAAGCGCTTGTAGCCGCGCTGCGTCAAGCGCGCGCGGTAATTCTGGATCGCTCTCTTCTGTGCGGCATTGCTCATGGCCAGCCTCCGTGTTATATCAGGATATATATCCGATATCGGCCTTGCAAGCAAGGGATGTCAGCGATGGCGCAGGCGGACGGCCCTCCCCGCTCTTCATTCCAGTTTACGGAACTAGGACGGCTGCCCCGTTCAGTCTGCCGCGGCGAAGATCCTCGAGGGCTTTGTTCGCTTTTTCGAGGGGATAGACAACCGTGTGGGTCTTCACCCGAGCTCTTTCAGCGACAGGAAAGAACTCGAGCGCATCTGCCCGCGTCAAGTTTGCGATCGAAACGACTTCACGTTCACCCCAAAGAAGCGAATAGGACATTTGAGGGATATCGCTCATATGTATGCCACCACACACTACGCGCCCTCCCTTGCGCACTGCACGCAGCGCCGTCGGCACGAGATCGCCCACTGGCGCGAAGATGATGGCGGCGTCAAGCGACCCGTCACGCGCCTCGTCCGAACCACCGGCCCAGATTGCGCCGAGACCGATCGCGAAGCGTTGGGTCGAAACATCACCGGGCCGGGTGAAGGCATATATTTCGCGCCCCTGCCATATTGAGATCTGGGTAATGATGTGGGCAGCAGCACCAAAGCCAAAAAGACCGATGCGCTTTGCGCTTCCAGTCTTTTTAAGCGACCTCCAGCCAATAAGGCCGGCACAGAGAAGCGGCGCAGCAGCCACCGGGTCTTCCGCAAGCTCAAGCTTGAAGGAAAACCGTTGGTCGGCAACAACGTGGGTGGCAAACCCGCCATCGCGGGTAAACCCCGTGAAGAGCGGCTTGTCGCACAGGTTCTCCAGGCCGGCACGGCAATAGCAGCAATGTCCGCAGGTAAAGCCCAGCCACGGCACGCCAATTCGCCTTCCAAGAAGAGTCCGATCGGCATTGGCGCCGATAGTTTCGACAACTCCGACGATTTCATGTCCGGGTATCAGGGGAAGTTTCGGATGATCGAGTTCTCCGTCGACCACGTGGAGGTCGGTGCGACAAACGGCGCAAGCCTCCACACGTATGCGGATTTCGCCAGGACCTGGGCGCGGGTCGGCAAGGGTCTTCATGACCAGGGGTGTCCCAGGCTTTTCAAGTACCATCGCCTTCATCGCCCACCTCAACTCCTCCTCAAGACGGGCCAAGACCTCCTGGCCGCATTCGGGGCAAGATCGTATCCTCCTGCTCAATCCCGTGGCGCGGAAAGCCTAAGCGGGCTCGTCAGGGTGACAATTTGGCGGTGCTCTTCTGAATCCACGATCTCCAGACCACTAAGCCCATCGACCTCTTCGAGGATAGCGATGCTGGTGGGCTTGTGAATGAGATGATCCAATCCCTCCATAGCAATCTCGAGCAGATCACCCTTGGGATCGAAGGTGATGCCCAACAACGGAACAAATTTCGTCTGGATTTGGTCACCCAGTCGAAGGCCGGTAATCTCGACCTGCGCACGCTTCCCTCGAAGGGCCTTTGCCATGCGATCAAAAAAGATATGCCACTCGGACCGATCCAAGATGCGACTGGTCATGTTCATCACTCCTTTTGGTCAGCGGCCGGGGTGCGCGCAAGCGAGCCATCCCCGACCTTCACATATCGCCGTTTCACGGCGCCCCAAGCTGTTCGATGCGAGGTCTCTTCCTTGCGCGGATCGTCTTGGTGAGAGACAAAGGCGTGATTGAATGCCTCGGGTGCATGGCCTGGCAAGACGCGCCACAGTGATGCCGGCAGGTCGAGGTTGGAAGCATAGGGCATTGGCCGCCACTCTACCTGTCATTTACGGCCGAAAATGTCGGTTCACATTGGGTTGAGTGCTATCGCACGAACGGGGCATCGTTTCACCCTCCAGGCCCGGAAACTTTACAGTCGGCATCGTTGGTGACGCGCAGTTCATTTCTCACGCACCCCATTCCGCACACCGCTTCTGCAGCAACACGAGCAGCCAGACGTTTGACGCCGCTTTCGACACTGCCGCACAAGACAACGACGCCGCTCTTCACTTTTACGTCGATAGCGCCTGCATCAAGATTGAGATCGGATGAGAGACGCGCCAGCACCGCGCGCTTGATGGCTTCGTCACCGGCGGCAAATCTCTCGGGCTTGGCCGAAAGTGCAACCTCGAGAATGTCGCGACGGCTAACAATCCCAATCAGGCGGCCCAGTTGAACAATCGGCACACGCTTAATGGAGCGGGCCGCCATCAGCGCTGCAATTTCGCCCACCGATGCGTCCGCCTCTACCGTTACCGGGTCTTTGGTCATCACGTCTCCGACGCGCCAGCTGTGTGCCTTGAAGTAAGTTTCGGGATCCTGTTGAGGACCGTTGCCTGTTTCTCTAATCGTTGCCGATACCAACTCGCAGCGGCGCAGCAAATCCCCCTCGGACAAGATACCGACGAGGTTTCCCTCGTTATCGCAGACTGGCAAGCCGCTAAGCCGATTGTCGAGCATCAGTCGCGCGGCATACCGCACACTATGCTCGGGGCTTGTGGTTAAGACCCTTCGAGTCATGATGTCCGCAGCATGCATTTGCGACCCCGTAAGAATATCAGGACCCACGCAGTATAACTCAACGGCTGGCATCAAAGATTGACGCCGATCAAGAGAGAGCGAACCTTCCGAAGATTCGACCATCACCACATGAATAAGCTTTGATCGGTATCAAGGACGAGGGTGGTGGGCTTCGATAGCTTACTGATGAAGGTCCCGACCGTTTTGGCGTCCTGCTCCGCCACCGGAATTGGGCTTTTTGACCAAGGTTTGCAAAGGTTAAAGCAACTGGAGCGATGAACTTGCAACGAACAAATCAGCATCAATCAAGCGCGCCTTTTTGGTTCGTTCCCTCACCCGCAATCCCCTCGATCGAAGCGGCCGGTTCCTTGTGGTCGCTCGGGCATATGCAGACAGCGGCCATTGAGGCCACCCTTCGCTGCCAGATTGAGGCGTTGAAGTTCCTGCAAAACCGTCTCAACAGCGACTTGCGCTTGATAGAAGATTGTCAATCGCCCGATCACCAAAGCGACCTGTTCGACGTATGGTGCACCTTCTGGCAAGACGCGCTATTCGACTACGTGAAAGGAGGAGCGCGCTTCGCGGAGATGGGCTCGACCTCCCTACGGAAGACGGTCACACGTCTTCACGGCGACGAGAAACGTCTCGTCGAAAACATGGCCGCCCAGGGGGTAATGTAAGTGCCGGCGGCCTCACCATGGGCGCGAACCAGGACCTTACAGGTTGCCGCCGTCTTCTTGTTGCTGCACAGCAATCAAAGCGGCGCGGCCGATCTTGCGCGCGGTCGCGCCATCGCCAGTCGATGGTGCAGTGAATGTCACGTGATAGCTCCCGGACAGCAACGCGGATCAGATAACGTTCCGACATTCTCCGAAATCAAGAAATCGGAGAAATTCGATATTGCACGTTTGTCGGCATTCCTGTCGGCGCCTCAGCACTCGCGGATGCCCGATCTCTCATTAACACGCGCCGAAATTGCTGATCTGGCCGCCTACATCAAGTCGCAGCGATAGCGACTGTGAGGGCCGAGAGCAAGCGACCAGAACGCGGAGAGCGGCCTATGTTCTTCGTTCACCACTCTGGCGTAGACCGGTGGCCGAAGACAGTGCGAACCGACAGTTAGGTCGGTCATCGACCCCGTTTACGCCTGCGGCGGCCCATGGCGCGTTCCGCGGCTCTTCGCTCGCACCAGGAATAGTCTTGCCCCGCCAACATGACCCTGCCTCCATCAAGGACATCCACCTTGATGCGTCGTGCCTCGATCTCCACATTGCGCTTCTTGACGTCGAAGTGGGCGCGTCAAACGCAAGCCGCTTAGCGGTACCGGCTAAAGACGCGCCCTGAATGAAAATGTTGCTGTCAACGGACCAATTTCGACGCGTTCAGTCGAACAGGACTGAAGAAAGGGTTTCAGCTCAGCGATGGTGGCCGTGAAGTGCCGTTAGCGAACTCAACACGTCCCTATCCAGCAGAAGAGTGGTCTTGCAGTGGCCGCTGCAACCGAGGCGCGCCCGACAGATGTCGGGTACGGTTTCAATAACGGTCTCGACTTGAACGGGATGATGCTCGGGTTCGACGACCTCTATGTCGAGGATGATGTGCTCGTGCAAGATCGAGCGATGCCACGGGATCCGGGTGTAAGCGCGATGCCCGTCAACGCCAAAAGATGTGAGCCGAGAGGCAGGCGTGGACCGCCAAGCGATTGGTTATAGCCCGTGCTTCCGAGTGGCGTTACCAGCGCCAAACCATCGCCGGCAATCCTCGCTGTGGAACTCTCTCCGTCCACAGTCAGTTTGACACGCCCCTGTTGCAGGCGCTGTAAGTAAGCACAATCTCGTTGATTGCAAAGACAGTCGTTCGCTGGCCTCCCAATCGGGTGACATCGGCTCGCACCGGCAGATCAAGGGGGATGGCGTTGCTCATCCGGTTCACCAGATCGGACAGCTGCAACGGATTGCAAAGAAATCCAATCGAGCCTTTCGTCCGCATTGGTACCGTCGCCCCCTATCGTTACGACATAGTCGGCATCTGAAATCGTGTTCTGACCGTATGCTGACGAATTGCTCAAGCGCCTCCTGTGCAACTGGTCTCGGGGAGGCAAGAAATGCGATCTTCATGGCCCAACCACAGGCGGGAATTTGTCTTCAACTGACGCGGCAAGCATGTCGGTCATCCCCAAGCCCGCCCGACCTTTCCAGGTTCGAGGATCTCCCGAACAATCTCGCCAACCTGCTGTTGCGCATCGATCACGCGCCAAGCAGGTGGCGTTTGCCCACCGGACAACTGCCGAGCCAGAACGCGCAGATCCGCGTCGGAAGGCCCCTCGTGCCTGCTGGAAACGCGCTGCTGCAAGACCCGCACGTCGGCTTGCAGCCAGACAGGCTCGCACCGGTTGCCTGCGGCCGTAGACGCAACCTCGATAAGCTGGCGGTTTTCCAGACGGTCGAACACGGCATCAGCGACAACAGACCCGCCGGCCTTTGTTATCGCGAGACTGCGGCGAACTATCTCTGAATATACCTTGTCGGAGACATCTGGCCGATAGGCATCCGCATCGAGATGCACCTCGGCTGAAACACCGTGCAACGCCTTGCGAATGCGGTCACTCTCGATAATACGAGCGCCAGGAGGGGCGCCAAGCAGCGCGGCCAGCGCATCCGCTACGGTCGTCTTACCCGAGCCGCTGAAGCCACCGATCACGATGAGGCGCGGTTGAACCTTTGTGAGGAGCGAGCGGGCCAACTCAAAATATGAACGTGCGTCGGACTCGAGATCGGCTGCGTTTCCGCCCTCGGCAACATGGGTGGCGATCACGTGGGCCCTGACGGCCGCCCTTATGGCCATGAAGAAGGGCAAAAGCACAAACCCGTCATCGTCGTCCGTTTCATCGAGGTAGCGATTCATGACCAGGTTGGCAAATTGCGGGAACCCTCTGTGCCACAAGTCCATCAAAAGGAACGCCAGATCATAGAGCGTGTCGACTGTAGCAATCTGATCATTGAACTCGATGCAATCGAATAAGCAAGGTTCACCCCCAATGAGACATATGTTGCGCAGGTGTAGATCCCCATGGCAAAGCCTGACTTTGCCGGATGCCTCTCGGCCATCAAGAAGCGACGCATTCTCTTTCAGTATTTCTTCGAAGCGCTGAGTGATCGTTGCGACTTCGGTTTCGTCGAAGACACGGCTGGTGGCAAAGCCAGCTCTGTTGATGGCGAGCACTGCGCCAATGTTTGCAGATCCCGAACTCCCATGAACGACAGGCGCGCCCTGGTGGTAACGGGCGATCATGCGCGCCGCTTGGGTCATTATTTTCGCGTTCAGTCGTCCCTCCATGGCCATACGATCGAACAGCGCGTCTTGATTAAAGCGAACCATCTCGACAACCGGCTCGACAAGCTCGCCGTCCCCAAAGTGAAGCTTGCCCGCCTGGTCGCGCGAGATCGTTCGGACGCCAAGATATAGGCTGGGAGCCGTGACCCCATTCAGGCGAACCTCCCGTTTGCAGGCTTCCAGCCGCAACTCCGGCGTAGAAAAATCAACGTACGGAAGCTTGACGGCGCGTTTCATCTTGAAAGCTCGATCGTGAGCGAGAAAAATATGCGAGATATGAGTCTCGATGTGTTCGATCTCATCGCTTCCGTGCGTATGCCGGTCGCCCAAGAATGCTATGGCATTGGTCTGGTCCTGAACGAGCATGTTGCCTCGCTTGAGTGGCGAATGGCGGCGGCCGGGGATCCGCGCCATCAGAGCATCGCTATCATGCTCGCCATCCGCCGTTGTCGCGTTGACGCTGATCAATTCTGCGACGATGAACAAGAGGGTGGGCGTGTACGGCCCGCGGAATTGAGCGCCCTTTATTGTGGCAAAACGAGAGCGGGGCAAATCTGAAAGCTTGGAGAATTCAGATGAGCGAGGAACCTGTCGATCTCGCCCGATACAGTTTGCTATCTCATCATCAAGGCGCGCGAATTCGACGCCACGACATATGCGTCTCCCTGGCTTCGATCCTCGATGGCCAATCAGGATATGATGCCCGGTTGCTGGGAAAGCGAGCTTTCGCATCCAGGGCGGGCACCGAACTCACTGTTTTCCCCCTTTCTGATAACGTTCGCGCGAACCGCTTGGCGCTTGGCTCAGGACGACATCAAGCGATGGAGAGAGGTTTCGCGCAGCAGGGATCGGGTGACGCCTCCCACCAGCCACTCGCGCAGGCGACTGTGGCCGTAGGCTCCGGAAACGATCAGATCTGCACCAAACTGCTTGGTAATATTGATGAGGGCCTCGCCATCTGAAGGAGCATCGCAGCTGAAGATCTCTCCGCGGGCTTTCGCACCGTGCTGGATCAGATGGCCGACGACATCATTCAGTGTTTCCGACACCTGTTGCTTCCCTTGTTCCTCGACTGATGCGACAAGGACCTCACGAGCATGAACGAGGAACGGCATCGCATCGACCACTGCGCGCCGAGCCTCGCGCGTATCCTTCCAGGCAACGACGACCTTGTGCGCGCCGAGCGGGTCAAGATCGGCTCTGGGGATTAGGACAGGGCGACCGGCCGAATGGATCAGTTCACCGATATCAACGTGCTCGCTCCTGACTTGCCACAGGCCTGCTATAACCAGGTCCGCCAAGCGCGCGGCAGCAGCGAGCTCTTTCGTTGGATTGCCAACGCTCGTTCGTAGCAAATCCATGCCTCCACCTTCCGCTTCGCATTCTCTCCGAAGAACTTCGAGACGGCGTTCGATGTCGATCGCTTCGAGACGCATGAATTCATCGTCCATGACCACGCCGGGGGGAGCTGCCGTTATGATGCGAATGTCGCCGGCTGCGAAACCGATGAGTGTTGCTTCGAAGCGCGACGCCACGTCACGCGAAAATCTTAGCTGCCGTGCAACACTTTCGTGCATGCTCAAGCTTACCATTATCGTATTGTAAATCATCGCTACGACCCCACGTTGGGACTTCGATCGCTTCATCAAAGCACCAATCGATTGGTCTCGCCTTGACCACCGTCAAAGGTGCGGCGGCGCGAATGAAGATGTCTTTGACGCCCATCAAGGTCGCACGTCCCCGTCCATGCTAGATATTCGTGAACGGAGGATCGGAGCCATGGCGCACAAGCAAGTCCTTTTCCACTCGGCCGCGCGCGAGAAGATCCTGAAGGGAACGGCTCAGCTTGCCGATGCGGTTCGGGTTACACTCGGACCTCGATCCAAGGCCGTGTTGATTGAGAGAAAGTGGGGTTCACCGATCGTTTGCAATGACGGCGTGACGATCGCCAAGGAATTCGATCTCAAAGACCCCGAGGAAAATCTCGGCGCGCGGATGCTGCGGCAGGCGGCAGAAAAGACCGGCGAAATCGTCGGCGACGGAACGACTACATCGACCATTCTTGCCCATGCGATCTTTGCCGACGGCCTGCGCAACGTTGTGGCCGGCGCAAGCGCGATCGATATCAAGCGAGGTCTTGACCGAGCGCTCAAGCGCGCGGTTGCCGAACTGAAGCGCAATTCGCGCCCTGTGTCTTCGAAGCGCGAAAAGGAGCAGGTCGCAACCATCTCGGCCCACAACGACACTCACATCGGCACCCTTATCGGGGAAGCAATGGAGCGGGTCGGCGACGAAGGGGTCATCAGCGTCGAGGAGTCGAAATCAACTGAGACGGTCCTTGATGTACTCGAAGGCATGCAGTTCGATCGAGGCTATCTTTCGCCCTACTTCGTCACTGACATGGAGCGAATGGAAGTGGCTCTCGACAATCCTGTTGTTCTGCTTTTCGATCGCAAGATCACGTCGCTGAAGGATTGTGTCGGCCTACTCGAGGGCATCGCCAAATCCGGTACCCCCTTACTGATAATCGCCGAGGACGTCGAGACGGAAGCGCTTGCCACCCTCATCGTCAACCAGATGCGAGGAACGCTTCGAAACTGCGCCGTAAAGACACCCGGTTTCGGCGACCGGAGAAAGGCGCTGCTTCAAGACATAGCGATACTCACTGGTGGTCAGCTGATCTCCGAAGAATTGGGCATCAAGCTTGAAACGGTGACAACTGAACAACTTGGTCGTGCGGAACGGGTGGTCATCACGAAGGATACAACGACGATCATCGGCGGGGCGGGAGACACGAAGGCAATTCACGCCCGCTCCGAACAGATCAGGCGGGAAATCTCCACGACGACCAGCGACTACGACCGCGAGAAACTGGAGGAGCGGCTGGCAAAGCTCTCGGGCGGGGTGGCCGTCATAAAGGTGGGCGCGGCCACGGAAGCCGAACTCAAGTCGAAGAAGGAGGCGCTTGACGACGCCATCAGCGCAACCAAGGCGGCGGTAGCCGAAGGTATTCTACCAGGAGGCGGCCTTGCGCTCTTGCGATGCATGAACGCCGTTGCCGATGAGGAAGGGGCATGTGAAGGCGACGAGCGCACGGGGGTGCAGATCCTGAAGCGCGCCCTCGAAGTTCCAGCGCGCCAGATCGCGGAAAACTCCTCCACCGATGGCGGCGTTGTAGTGGCGAAGATGATGGAGGGGGAAGGTAACTACGGCTTCGACGCCGGACGGAAGGAATATGTCGACCTGATGTCTGCCGGCATAATCGACCCCACCAAGGTCGTCCGCGTAGCGCTTGAAAATGCGGTGTCAGTCGCAAGCGTTCTATTGTTGACCGAAGCCACCATAACGGAAATACCGGAGCCGGCAAAGGACGGCCTTGTCGAAGCCGGCATGCAAGCATAGCCCCAGAACATGTCGGAGCATCATGATGACCGCATTGAACGAACGCCAAAAGGCTCTTGAAGAGAAGTATTTCCTTGATTTCGAAAGGGCGATCAGGGTTCGAGATCGACGCAATCGCATTCTGGCAAAATGGGCGGCCCAGGTTATCGGACGCGCAGACGCATCGGCCTATGTCGAAGAGGTAATCACGGCCGGTCAAACCGAACCGGGAGATGATGACGTGTTGCTGAAGGTACTCGGCGACCTGCGTGCAGCCAACGTGGTGGCCGACAAGATGATGCTGCAGGAGAAAATGCGCGCGCTTCTGTTTGTGGCAGCCGAACAGCTGGAAGCTGAGGGATGAAGCTAGACGCTCCATTCACCTCGACCCTCTACCTTTTTTCTCGTTTCGCTTCCGCGGCCGCAACCGTGCGTTTTACAGTAATGAAACTGTCGGGCGTAAGCGAGATCGAGTCGATGCCGCACTCGACGAGAAAGGCGGCGAAACCGGGATGATCGCTGGGTGCCTGTGCGCAAAGGCCAATCTTGGCACCTACCGCCTTGGCGTCGCCGATGACCTTGCGGATCATCCACCTTACCGCTGGATCCTGTTCATCAAAGACGGCTGCAAGACCCTCGCAGTCCCTGTCGATGCCAAGCGTCAATTGGGTCAGATCGTTCAACCCGATCGAAAACCCATCGCAGTCGTGCAAACTCCGCAGCCAGAATGACATTGGAAGGGATTACGCACATAACGTAGATTTCAAGCCCATTACCGCGCTTCAACCCGTTCTCAGCCATTGCGTCCAGCACCTATTCTGCCTCTTGCGGGGAGCGACAGAAGGATCATTTGCGCGACATTTTCAAAGCCCATCTTCTCTCGAATCCGTCTTATGGCACGACATTCCAGCACGAACCCATCCCGATAACGGGGTGAATAGTAAAGGGCTCTGACCTTGACGGCCATCAAAGCGCATCCGGCGGACTTTAGGCAAAATGTTGAGAACGACACAGGAGGGATCAGCGGTGGGCAAGTTGGCACGTCAGGCAATCGTCGCGGACATAGGCGAGACACACACACGCCTCGCGGTCACGGATTATGACCGACTATCGATCGATCACTACGTACAGTTCGAGAACAACGCCTTCTCCTGCGTGACAGACGCGGTGGCGGCCTACGTCCGATCGATACCCGTGGCTTCCTCTGCAATCGGCATCGCGGTAATTAACGGCGCTCCGGTTTCCGACCAAGATCATCTTCAGCACGACTTGGCAAAACAACTCGATTGGGGGCCTTCACCGGTACCTGTTTTGAAGGTCGAAGCCCTCGACGCGCTGGCATTGGCTCTCCCGCATCTGACTTCACACGACACCAAGGTCATCAGCGGACAAAAGGTCGAAGCGAAATGGCCGAAGGCGATCATCAGCATCGGACAGGCGCTGGGCGTGACATCTCTGACCCCAGCCGATGGCACGTGGAGCACGCATCGCACTCACGCGGGAAGCATCTCCTTTGCCCCCCAGACGCGCTGGGAGTTCGAAATTCTCGAGCGCATCCGCTGCGATACGGACTATGTCTCGGTCGAGAACCTCCTGTCGGATGCCGGTCTTTCCCATCTCTACGAACTGCTGCTCGAAAGCGCTGGACAGGCTATCCGCGGCTTGTCGGCTTCCGACATCATCGATGCGGCCCTAAACGGGAGCGACGCGGCGGCCGCGAAGGCCGCGGACAGTTTCGCCACATGGCTGGCGAGGTTTGTAGGTGACATCGCTCTCCTCTATGATGCCCGGGGTGGCATCTATCTCTGGGGCCCCATTCCACGAAGAATGGAGAGAAGGCTAAAGGCGGAGTTGTTCCGGGCAGCTTTCGAAGCAAAGGGGCGACGCTCGTCCTGGCTTGCCCAAATACCGATACTCCTCATCCGCAGCGACGAGGCGGTCTTGAAAGGCGCGGCGGTCGCGCTCGCACGTCATTTGGGCTGAGCCGCCTGCTCTTTGCCGAATATCGGCCAAGCTCCAAGACGGTCGAACTCAAAGGGTCAGGATTTCGGGCCTGAGAATGGCAAATCGCAGCAGGCTGCTGCCATAGCCCTAGACGGCTCGACGTTCACTTGCCTGTCCTTCGGAAGAACTCCCTTTATCAGGAGAACGCTGAAGAGTGACGCGATCATGAAAAGGATCAGCATCAGCAGCAGCCAATTCAACAGGGCCGCCTGTATCTTATGCAGTGTATCCCGGCTTGCCATTCCCGTAGTGCCCACCACGATTGAAATCATGGCATGAGAGGCGGCGCCTGGCGTTGCGCTTCATCAAAAGCAGCAACACTCCTGCTTTGACGGCCGTCAATGCGCTCCCTTCGCGAACGCAGTCTAATTGCGACGTCTGCTGGCCAGGCGGCAGCAGTCAGCAAAGGGACGGCAACCAAGTCGATCCGCCCCCTCTGTCGCACATGTCGCCGACCACGCGCGCCACGTCCATCCAAAGGAGAAAGCAGTCATGGCTGAGACAGAAACCAAACTTCCCGTCAAGGAAGAAGAAAAAGCAACCCGGGCCCGTCCGGAATCGTGGTTGCCTTTTGAAGGCCTTCGGACCGAAATCGACCGTTTGTTCGATGACTTCACCCCGAGCTTGTGGCGTCGTTCCTTTTCCCCGACGAACATTCAGCGAGCATCTCTTATGCCGACCTGGGCTATCGCGCCGGCCGTCGATCTCGTGGAAAAAGAGGCAAGCTACGAGATCACTGCCGAGTTGCCAGGCATCGAAGAAAAGGACATCGAGGTGAAGGTTTCCAACGGGAACCTGACGATCCGCGGCGAAAAGCAGGAATCAAAAGAAGAAAAGGACAAGGAATACGTACTGTCGGAGCGACGCTACGGCTCGTTCCAGCGCACTTTCAAAATGCCTGAAGGCGTCAAAGCCGATGACATTTCGGCCACCTTTTCGAAAGGCGTTTTGACCGTCACTTTGCCCAAGAGCAACGAGGCCAGACAGAACGATCGCAAAATCCAGGTGAAATCCGCTTAACAATCAAGCGCTCCGCTCTCGCAAGCGGCGCTTGCGAGAGCGGAGCGCCGGCCTAACGGGAGGAAATCATGCCGTACAAAACCATTCTGAATGTGCTCGGCGAGGATCGAGCTGACGAGGATCTCCAGGTCGCGACGAAGCTCGCCGGAGAGGTGGGAGCTCATCTCAGCACCCTTTTCGTAACCATGGCGCCCGTGCCGACTGGCCGCTATCAGACCTTGTCACCCAGCTGGCTGGAAGTTCGCGAGCGCAACCTGGAGAAGCTTTCCGAACGCGTTACCAAGTTCCGGCAGCGCCTCGCAACGACCGATTTATCGTTTGATGTCGACAGTGTATACGCGGACGTCGCTGGCCCCGCCTACGACATCGGTGAACGAGCCATTTACGCAGACTTGGTCGTGGCCGGGCCCGGCGTCTTTGCGAACGACGACTTGAAGTCGCAGGTTGTCAGCGGCGGGCTTTTCCAAGCGGGGCGACCCGTCATATTCGTCCCGCGCGACGCGAACGCGACATTGGGACCGAAGACGATATTGCTGGCGTGGGATTCGCGCCCAAGTGCGGCTCATGCCGCAAGGGAAGCGCTCGAAATGATGAAAATGGCTCAGTCCGTTCACGTCACAATGGTCGACCCAGTTGCTGCGTCGAGAGTGAGCGGTGATGAGCCGGGAGCCGACATCGCGACCTATCTCGCGCGCCACGGCATCAACGTCTCGGTCGAGACCTTGCCGAGCTCCGGCCACTTCGTGACCGACACTCTGTTAAGGCATGCATTGGACATCAACGCCGATCTGATTGTCATGGGCGCTTATGGACATTCCAAACTGCTGGAACTCATCCTCGGAGGCGTCACGAAATCCATGCTCAAGGAGGCAAATTTGCCAATCCTGATGGCGCATTGAACGGATGGATGTCCCAGACGTTCGCAGGTAGAAGGGGCATAGCCATGAAACCGAGAGTTCCGCACGATTGCTGGTTTTTGGCATGCGACGGGGGCTGCGCCCTTGACATGCGCAATGCGGGGGATGCTGAACTCCTCAACTTTATTGCGATGGATTCCATCGTAAACCTTGACCACCGACGCGAATGCTCGGAAGCGATCGTGAGGGCAGGGTCTACCGGTCGGTCGGCGCTGCGCGAAGCAAGGTTGAGCAGACTGACTGGCACGAATAGGCCGAAGAGCGATTTGTCGCCAACGTTGCAGGCAAACTGTCGGCTCTCGCACGCGACGAAGACATCAAAAATCTCGTGCTTGTTGCGCCCCCGGCGCGTGCTTGGCCAGTTGCGCAAGCAGCTCGGCCCTCGTGCATGGTCCGTAGTCAGCGCGGAATTGGCAAAGGACCTCGTCAAATTCGAAGTCTCGGATATCGAGAAATACCTTTCCGGTTGAAGCTTGAACGGCTGGCGTCAGGATCGCGTCCAATCGCTGCGCAGCAAAAGGGGTGATCGGTGGAAGACGAAAAGATGGCCGTCGCCCTTTCGGCGCGCCGCCTCACAAAGGTCTATCGGATGGGCGCCGTTGAGGTTCCTGCCCTTCGCGGCGTTGATGTCGACCTTTATAAGGCAGAACTGGTTGTGCTGCTCGGACCGTCCGGAAGCGGCAAGTCCACCCTGCTCAATATCCTTGGCGGTCTCGACAAACCCACCCGTGGTCAAGTCTGCTTTGGCGATGAGCCGCTCGCGATGGACAGCGAACGTGCGCTCAATCAATACAGACGAGACCACGTTGGATTCGTCTTTCAATTCTATAATCTGATACCGAGTTTGACTGCGCGCGAAAATGTCGCTCTCGTGACGGAGATCGCAAGGGATCCCATGCCCCCCGCCGACGCATTGACACTTGTCGGGCTGCGCGATCGCCTTGACCATTTTCCGGCGCAGCTTTCCGGTGGCGAACAGCAACGGGTCGCGATCGCCCGAGCGATCGCGAAGCGACCCGACTTGCTGCTTTGCGACGAACCAACCGGTGCTCTCGACAGCAAGACCGGAATTCTCGTGCTCGAGGCCATCCTAACGATCAATCGGGAGCTGGGCACTACCACCGCGCTCATCACCCACAATGCCGTGATCGCCGAAATCGCCAATCGCGTCCTTTATTTTGCGGATGGGCGCATCGTTGAAACGCGATGCAACACAACGCAACGCGCGCCCGGCGAACTCACCTGGTGAGTGGCGGCCATGACGAGCCTCGATCGAAAGCTACTACGACAGCTCTGGAGAATGAAGGTTCAACTTCTGGCAATCGCGTTGGTGATCGCCTCAGGCACGGCACTGCTGATCATGTCGCTGACAACCATCGAAGCACTTGAGGAAACGACAACCGCCTACTATGAGCGGACCCGCTTTGCCGATATTTTCGCTCATGCCAAACGGGTGCCCGAATACCGCAGCCGGGACATCACGGAGATCCCCGGTGTCAGGCTTGTGGAAACACGGATCGACGAGCGCGCCATCCTCAACGTTGCCGGGTATCTCGAGCCAGTCGTTGCGCAAGTGATCTCCCTGCCCGACCGAGGGCCCCAGCTCTTAAATGCGCTCGTGCTCCGTTCGGGACGTTTGGTCGACCCCACCCGACCTGACGAGGTTGTCGTCAGCGAGCCCTTTGCAGAAGCCCATCGGTTGAAGCCCGGCGACAGTTTCGATGCCATCTTGCGAGGTCGCAAGCGCACACTGCAGATCGTGGGAACCGCGCTCAGCCCTGAATTCGTGTACGCGATCGCTCCGGGGGGACTGATGCCGGATGACGAGCGCTTCGGCATTCTTTGGATGGGCCGGGACGCCTTGGCCGCCGCTTTCGACCTCAAGGCCTCCTTCAATAGCGTTGCGCTCAGCCTGCTGCCAGGTGCTGATGTCAACGATATCATTCGACGGCTCGATGCCATTCTTGGGCCAAACGGTGGCGTCGGGGCCTACAGTCGGGCCGACCAGACTTCAAACTGGTTCCTCGAAAGTGAAATCGCGCAACAGAGGAACCTGTCCCGGGTCATGCCGACCGTATTCCTTGCCGTGGCCGCCTTCCTAACGAATCTGGTGATGGCACGCCTCGTCGATACCGAGCGCCGGGAAATCGGCCTGCTGAAGGCCCTCGGCTACACGAACTGGACGATCGGATCGCATTACTTCAAACTCGTGCTCGCAATAGGAACTGCAGATATCCTGATCGGTTCGCTCGTCGGCGCATGGCTTGGCCACTGGAACACCGAACTCTACACCAAATTCTACCGCTTTCCCTTCCTGCTCTATCGTCCTGGCCCGGCTGGATTCGTCGTGTCCGGTACAATCAGTGTGGCCGCAGCGTTCGCAGGCAGCCTCACGGCGACCTATCGTGCCGTTCGGCTTCCGCCGGCTGAGGCCATGAAGCCCCCCTCGCCGGCGGTTTATCGGCGCATGTTCGCATCGCGTACCGCGCTCGCCGGAACAATCGACGAGCCGACCCGCATGATCCTGCGTCGGATCATTAGATGGCCGGGGCGTGCATTGCTCACAAGCATTGGACTTGCGATGTCGACGGCGGTCATGATCATGGCTCTCCAATGGGTGGACGCAATCGACTCTCTTGCCGAAACCGTATTCGAACGCGGGCAACACCAGGATGCGACGATCGCCTTCAACGAACCCCACCCTCTCAAGACCGTCGGGGACTTCGAGAACCTCCATGGCGTGCTTTCGGCCGAGCCCTATCGTTACGTGTCCGCTCGCATCAGCCACGGGCATCGTGCCGAGCGCCAGGGCATAATCGGCGTACCGGGTGACGCTCTCCTTAGTCCCGTCTTCGACGTTTTGCGCGGGCGCCTCGAAGTCCCACCTGGCGGACTGGTCGTCTCTCGCAAGCTCGCCGAACTGCTCCAACTTGAGATCGGCGATAGCGTCATCATCAAGCTCCTGGAGGGGCGCCAAGCTCAAGTCAGCATGCGCGTGGTTCAAGTGTTCGAGACCTACATCGGCAAGCCCGCCTACATGGACATAAGCGCGCTCAATCGCCTTGCCGGAGACGGCCGTGTTGCAAGCGGTCTGCACATCCGCATCGACACGGCTGACCGATCCGGCCTCATGGCAGCACTCAAGGACATGCCTGACATAGCCTCCATTCAGTTTCGCCGCGCTGCCATCGATACTTTCTACAAAACGATGGGCGAAACGATCTTCATCTTCATTGGCTTCTTCATTGTGTTTTCGATGACGCTCTCCGTCGGAGTAACCTACAATTCAATCCGCATCGCCCTCTCCGAGCGAGCGCAGGAGCTTGCAACACTGCGCATACTCGGTTTCACGCGCTGGGAGATCTCCTACATCCTTCTTGGAGAAGTCGGTTTACTCACATGGCTCGCCGTTCCGCTTGGCGCCGCGATCGGCTTTGGCCTGGCGTGGTGGATGACGAGCGCCTTCGAGACAGAACTTTACCGTGTGCCGCTCGTTCTTCACGATGCAACTTACGGCAAAGCCGCCATCATCATGCTTGTCTCGGCATTGGTCTGCGCCGCAGTCGCACGCCGGAGGCTCGATCAATTGGATTTGATCGGCGCGTTGAAATCGAGGGAGTAGAAGGTGCGCACGGCACGAAAGCGACTGGCAATCTGGGGAAGTCTGGCGGTACTGCTGGTAGTCGGCCTCGTCTATGCGCTGCGACCCCAACCGGTTCCGGTGGACCTTGCGACAGTGAAGACCGGCCCGATGCGTGTGACGGTCGACGAGGAAGGGGAAACTCGCGTGCGCGAAGTTTACACACTTCATGCGCCCCTTCGCGGCCAACTGCAGCGCATAACCGCCGAAGCTGGCGATCATGTCAAGGCAGGAGAAACCTTGCTCGGTCAGATCGAGCCTGCAGCGCCAGCATTTTTGGACGTGAGAACGGAAGCGGAGCAACGAGCAGCGGTGGAAGCCGCAGGCGCCGCCTATAATCTCGCGGCCGCCGAGCTCAACAAGGCGAAGGCGGACCTCGCCTTTGCGGAGGCAGAACGGGGCCGCGCGCGCCAGCTCATGGCGCGCAACACGATCTCGAAGCGGACTCTTGACGATGCGGAGCGCATCTACAACGTAGCCCAGGCCAACTTAGCCACGGCGGAGGCAGCGCTCAACGTCAGACGCCATGAGCTTAGCCAGGCACGCTCACGGCTACTGTCGCGCCAGGAAATCAGGAGCCGGAGCGGACCTTGCGAGTGTGTTTCGTTGATTGCGCCCGTGAATGGTGTCGTCCTAAGGGTCATGCGCCGGAGCGAAGGCGTTGTCGACGCGGGCACCCCCTTGCTGGAGATCGGCGATCCAGATGACATGGAGATCCTCGTCAATCTTCTCTCGGAGGACGCCGTCAAGCTCAAACCAGGTCAAAAGGCGTTCGTGACCAATTGGGGTGGGGAAGATCTCAATGCAATCGTGCGTCGGATCGAGCCATTTGGCCAGACGGAGGTGTCGGCGCTCGGCATCGAGGAACAGCGTGTCGATGTTGTCCTCGATTTCGCGGATCCACCAGTTCGTTGGCGCGCGCTCGGCCACGGCTATCGCGCCGATGTTCAGATCATCCTTTTCGAGGGGCAGGTCCTCAAGTTGCCCCTGGGCGCGTTGTTTCGGCAGAAGGACCAATGGAGCGTTTTCACCATCGTGAAAGGCCACGCGCGATTGCGGTCCGTCGTCGTCGGTCACCGTAACAACCTGGAGGTGGAGATCCGGGATGGGTTGCTCCCCGGAGAGCGGGTCATTCTCTACCCAAGTGACCGTATCGCCGAGGGGGCCGCGGTCGTTGAGCGATAGACAGCTATTGGCTATATGCCTAGCTCGAACGGCGAACACGGATGCCCGGTTGAAAGCGCCCATCGGCGTTGCGAAGCATCAGCAATTCCCCGATGGTCTCGTAATTCATGAGGCCGACAACGCGCTGGCTGCGATCGACTATGGGCACAGCAGGCGCGCTTGCCTCCTGCATGAGCCTCAGAGTCACGTCGATTGGGCTTTGTTCATCGACCGTAGGGATGTCGCGACGCATCACCGTGATCACGGGCGCGTTAGCACCCCCATCTTTCATCGCCTGGACGATGCTTTCGCGCGTGATCAGTCCTTCGAACCGGCCGACCTCGTTCAAAACAGGAAACTCGCTCTGGCTAGTTGCCAGCAATAGCTCGACGGCCTCGCCGACACACGCCTGGGGACCGAGCGTCGCAAAGTCGGTAATCATCACGTCAGAGACGCTCGTGCCGGCGGAGATTGCCTGAAGTTCGCTGCCTTGCGCTTCAGTCTCCGCGGCGAAATAGACGAAGATGGCAATCAGAATGAGCAATGGGTTGAAGAAGATGCCCAAGACTCCCATTGCTATGGCGATGACTTGTCCGGTCCGGGCCGCAAGTGTGGTGGCCCGCGCCCACGGCAAGTGCCAGGCGAGCACTGCCCTGAGGACGCGCCCGCCATCCATCGGGAACGCGGGGATCATGTTGAATACGACCAGGAAGATATTCACGCCCGCGAGCCGGGCCAGGAAGTCAACACGGGGATCCTGAGGTGCGACCAGTTGGTCCCAGCCGAGGGTGCCTCCGATGGCCATGACGACGAGACCGGCGATCAAGACATTGACGAGCGGCCCTGCGATGGCAATCACAAACTCCTCAAGCGGCTTGTTGGGGTTGCGCTCCAACCGCGCCAGCCCTCCGATCGGCAGAAGAGTGATGTCTGGTGTCTTAATGCCAAAGTGGCGAGCAGCTGCAATGTGCCCGAATTCATGAAGCACCACACAGAGAAAAACGCTGATGACGAAGGCAATGCCCTCCCAGGCAGCCGGCGGGCCACCGATCCGGTAGTGCATGACCCAGATCCAAATGAGCAGCAGGGCGAATGTTACGTGCACGCGGATTTCGGTCCCCGCGACGGAGCCCAGTTTTAAGGACCATTTCATGACGTTCTCTCGCTCTGATTTTACGATACGTCGAATGAATGCGCTTACGGAACCTCAATTCGATAAGCGATGCCGGCGCGCAAGATATCGAAAGAAACTTTGCCATCTGCGGCGTCCAACAGGTCTTGAATACGAGGCGACGAGACGGCCGGCTCTCCGTTGATCGATGTCAGATAGTCACCCGCTCTGAGCCCAGCTGCATATGCTATGCTGTCGGACGGCACCTCCAAGAGAACCGGCCCGTTTGGCGTACACGCGCGCGAAGCCGATGAAACCGGAAAAGCAAGGGTCACGGTGTCCAGGGCGCGATGGACCGGAGCACTTCGAACACTGGCGGCATCGGCAAGCGTCAGTTTCAATCTTAGCGTCCTTCCTTCACGCAGGATATCAAGAACGACCTGCGCATCGGGCGCCAGCAGGCTGACTGCATTCTTAAAAGCGGCCTCTGTCGGGACCGCGTGGCCGTTGAGTGCCGTCACGGCATCGCCGAGCTTCACCCCTTGCCTCTCGGCCGTCGAATTGCAGGAGAGCCGGTCAACCACCAGATCTTGCGTCGCGTCGATACCTACCTGCGAAAGGGTGACTGAAACACCAAGCCATCCGCGTCGGATTTCCCCGTCCTTGATGAGAGCGCGAACGATTTTGGACGCGAACTCGGATGGAATGACAAAACCAATACCCTGGGCGCCTTCATTCGGCGGGGGCACCCCGCGTACCACGCCCAGAAGCTCGCCTGCTGCGTTGACAAGCGCGCCGCCAGAGTTTCCGGGGTTGAGTGCTGCGTCAGTCTGGATATAGTCCTCGTACTCGTCGATACCTAAACCGGATCGCCCCAGACCACTGACGATCCCGAAAGTTGCGGTCTGCTCCAAGCCGAGCGGACTGCCTACGGCTGCCACGAAATGGCCAACCTTCAGATCGGACGAACGCCCCCAGTCAAGAGCGACTAGACCCGGTGCACTTATCTTGATCACGGCAAGATCAGTTGGCCCATCACTGCCCACAACTTCGGCCTGCAGAACGCGGCCATCGTTTAGGGTCACCTCGATCTCGTCGGCATCGGCGATCACATGACTGTTTGTAACGATGTAACCGTGCTCGCTGTCGATGATTACACCGGAGCCTGTGACGATGGCGCCGCTTTGCACAATGAGAACACCATCCGGAAGGCCCAGAATCTTTCGCACGTTCGCATCGTCCAGAAAGTCGTTCGTCAATATGCGGCTGGCAGTGCTGCTGATACCGACAACCGCAGACCTTACTCGCGCCAGGCTGTCAGAGAAGCCGGCGTCAAATCCACTTGCTGGGGCCGACGAAGCGGCGACGCAGATCGCGGCGGCAAGCAAGAACCTCAGGAAATTCTGCATATCCTGCACTCCTGGTAACGATGTCAGGATCTCACCTATCCAAGCCTGCGCATTGACGCGCATCAAGGAAAACAGGATGTCAGAACGACGACACCCGGACTTCCGCTTCAGCCAGACGACGATAGAGCCGACGCCTTCGCATGATCGGCCACCAGTCGTAGAGAAATATCTCAACCGCCCGCCAGTTTGCCACCCAACCGAAAATGACGAGGCTTTCGCTGGCGACACGCGAGAATGCGCCTTCGCCCGAGATATTGGTCACGAGCTGACCTGCGATCAAGCTGAATGCGAGGATCGGGACGCCGATGAACAAGGCTCGCCGGCCCTCCCTCAGAAGTTGACGCAACTCGCGACTGGCTTGCTTGGCGCGGCTTTCAAAATTGTAGCGCATCGCGTCCTGGACGACACGTGTGACCGCCGTGTCGACTTCCCCCGGGGGCAACTGCACGACGATTGCAATTGCTCGATCTTTTGGAGCCTCCTCAGCCCATTCGACAATGAAGCGCTCGGCATCCTCGTCCAGGTCCCGCTCATGGAAGGGTGTAGGATCAAGCGAATTGAAGAGCCGAGCCAACTGATCGATGCGGATCAGGATCGTATGGCGCTCGCCGGTTGATGATATCGCGTCCAACGTGCCTGCTCCAGGTCGATTCACTTGGTCGCTGGCAGCGCGGCGGCTCAAGCGTCCTCGTTCAGTGCCCGCCGCACGCGGCGAATGACCACGCCTCGCGCTTTGTCGTCGGCTGCCTTGGCCAATTCCGCTTGCAAGTCGAGTACCAGCGATTGAAAATCGTTGTTCCAGTCCATCCGCCCCGTGCGAAGTGGATCGATGCGTGGTGGGGCGATGCCTTCGGATACTTCGACCGCTCCCTTCGCCTCTACACGGAATGCAGCATCCAAACGCGGACGTACCACCTTGTCACCCGGCAGGAATGTCTGGAGCCGTTGCCTCAGCCCCTCCAGAGCCGCATCTTCACCGTGCACCAGGAATACGCCGGCGCCGATCGGCTCGCGCGACCGGACCCATTCTGCAAGCTCCCTGCCATCGGCATGCCCGCTATAGATGTCCAGCTTCCTGATGCGTGCGCGCACGCGAATGTCCTCGCCTTGGATGCGCACTACGGAGGCACCGTCCGCAAGAATACGCCCCAACGTGCCGGCGGCCTGGTAGCCGACGAGGAGTACCGTTCCCTCGTCCCGCCAAAGCCAGTTCCTCAGGCGATGCCTTATGCGACCGGCCTCGCACATTCCACTTGCAGCAATGACAATGTGAAAGCCCTTCATGAAATCGATTGCTTTCGATTGCTCGGCGGTCTCCGTGAAGCGCACGTTCTTTGCTTGCAAAGCCTTGGCAAGCAGATCGCCGTTCTCGAGTTCCCGCGCGTGCCGTCGAAAGACTTCGCTCGCGCGGGTCGCTAAAGGCGAGTCGATGATGATTGGACATTTTTCGATCTTGCCCGTGTCCATCAGGTAGACGAGATCGGTGAGAAGCTCCTGGGTTCGTTCTACCGCGAAGGATGGCACGATCAACGCGCCATTTGGATCGGCGGCTTCCAGCACTTTCGAGCGCAAAATGCTCCGCCTGATTTCGTCGGTGGCGTCCTCCCGTTCGACGTCGCCGTAGGTGCTTTCGCAAACGACATAGTCCCAGCCGGTCGGTGCGGCCGCGTCATATTGAAGAAGCTTGTGTCGGGGACCGATGTCGCCTGAAAAAAGCAATCTGAGGGGGCCCGGGGAGGTGTCCAACTCGACTTCGACTGACGCTGAACCGAGGAGGTGCCCAGCGTTCCAGAACCGAAAGCGTACTCCGTCAGCCGCCCTCTCCCATGTACCGAGGCGCACCTGCCTGAATAGCGTGACCGCGACAGCTGCATCACGAGCGCTGTAAATCGGCGTCACCGGTTGCCGCCCACGCCGGAGGTTCCGGCGGTTGAGTTGATCGACTTCGCTTTCCTGGATATGGGCAGAGTCGGGCAGCATGACAGAGCACAGATCGGTCGTTCCCGGGGTTGCGAAAATCGGACCCCCGTACCCAAGTTTGGCGAGCTTCGGCAAGAGACCGGAGTGGTCGATATGGGCATGCGTCAGGATCACGGCGTCGATGCTGTCGACATCGAAGGGAAACGGACGATAGTTGAGCTCTTTTTCCGTTTTGGATCCTTGGAACAGCCCGCAATCAATAAGAACTCTTGTCGCGCCGAACTCAATCAGTTGGCAGGAACCGGTCACGGTGCCTGCGGCTCCATGAAAGCGAATGAGCGGTTGAGTGATCATCTGCACAAGCCTCATTTTGGTCGTCGGGCCCGAGGCCCCCGGGAACTCGTTGCTTCAACCGCAAGCTCTCTGCTCGCACCGTGGCGCGATCAATCGGCAAGCGTAGCCACGAGAAGTGCCTTGATTGCGGGCATGCGGTTCTCTGCCTGATCGAACACGATCGAGGATTTGGATTCGAAGACACCATCACACACCTCCATGCACTCGACGCCGAAACGTTTGGCGATACGGGCGCCGGCCCCATCTTCCCGCCAGTGCCAGGCGGGTAGACTGTGCATCAGCTTTGTGTGCGGGTTGTCGGTTGCTTCCATTACATTCTCTCTAACGGCAAAGGGCGCAAGCTGCCTCACCCGCTCGGCCCAACGAACGTCTCCCTCGGCAAACCAGGGAGCGGTGCAAATAAAGTCGGCCCCGAGAATGCCGGTACCGACGTGCTCCAGCACGGTTATCTGGCCGCCACTATCCCTTGCCACCGAAGTCACACGTTCGACGAAGGGTGCTTCCGGCCAGAAACTCGGTGGCGAAACGATGCGAAGGTCGATGCCGAGCTTTGAGGACGCCACTGCCAGAGATCGTGCGACGTTGCTGCGTCCATCCCCAAGGAAGGCCACGATCATGTCATTGAGAGGCTTGTCGCTGCATTGCTTCATTGTCACAAGGTCGGCCAAAGTTTGCATGGGGTGTGACTCGTCCGTCATTCCATTGAAGACAGGCACGCGCGCCCATTTGGCGACCTCTTCTACGGCAGCTTGGGAATGCCCGATATATCCGATTGCATCATACAGCCGACCGAGAAAACGAGCGTTGTCCTTGGTCGACTCCCGATGTCGCGTATAACCGGTTGACGGTCCAATCAACGTAACATTCGCACCTTGGTCGTGGGCTGCAACTTCAAAGGCGGCGCGCGCGTGGATCGAATCTCGCTCGCAGACGAGCGCGACGTTCTTGGTGCTCAATTGCCTGACCTCGGTGCCAATCCGCTTCTTTTCCTTCAGATCAGTGGCGAGCCGAAGCAGGAAATGGATTTCCTCGGGGGTTAGGTCACCAAGGGTGAGCAAGCTGCGACCGCGCAGATCGACCGACATGGCTCATACTCCCTATTGAGGCGCTATTTCAGCCAAATAAAAGACAGAAATCAGTTGCCGGCATTGATGCTCGTCAATGACGGCTTCCCGGTTCACAGGAAAACTGCCCTCATTGTGAACCGCGCCACCATCCTGGAGAAGAGCCTGCAATCGCACGGCAAAAAGGTCTGGGGCCGCGGGTTGGTTCAATCCGATCCACTCATCGGGAAGGATATCATGGCTTCCGCCTATGTCGTCGCCCCAATCAAAGCAGCACAGGTCGAACGGGCCTACTGTCTCATCGACGCCGCGGGCTACGACATCGGCCTTGATGCATGGCGGCAAATCTGCGCGGCGGCTCTCGCGCGAAAGTACTCCTCCCCCTTTGTCGAGGAGATTGCAGTTGCCGAAAATTCGCTCGGTTACGTCAAAGGTATCGCCATTCTACAGGTGAGTCATCATGAGCGACTGGGACGATACCTCTCCGTTCCGGTTTTTGTCATAGCTAGCGCCGGCGACACGCGTGGCGTCTGCGGTTCCCTGCTCCGATACTTGAGCGCAATGGCGTTCGATAGACATTGCGGCGCCATTCGTGTCGCAACTCTTGCGCCGGATCGATGGCCGGTTGCCAACGGAAGCTGTGATGAGGAGCCCGACGGGATAGTTATCCCGCTGCGCTGAAATCTGCGCGAGCGATCGATGGAGACGGGTAGCCTAAGCGTCCTGTTTCATGGTGTGCGCACTGAACACATAGCCCACTCCGCGGACGGACTTGATCAGTTCGGGGCGGCGCGGATCCCTTTCGATCTTCCGTCGCAATCTCGCTATCTGGGCGTCGATCACACGGTCATAAGCCTCCAGTGACCTGCCACGTGTCAAGTCCATCAACACGTCGCGTTTAAGGACGCGGCCGGCATGTCTCACCAAGGTGCAGAGCATGTCGAACTCCGCCGTCGTCAAGGCGATCTCCCCGCCGTCCTTAGATGTCAACCGACGACAGGCGACGTCGAGACGCAAACCTTCGAAACAAAAGGTCTCGCTCGTTTGGACTTCAGGAACCGATGCGGGAGGCGGCCGCCGACGGCGAAGCGCGCTCCTCACGCGCGCAAGAACTTCGCGAAGGTGGAAGGGCTTCGTGACATAGTCATCAGCTCCGATTTCAAGGCCCACCACACGATCGACCACGTCGTCCCGGCCGGTCAACATGATGATGGGGATGTCGGAATGGGCACGAAGCTCGCGGGCCAGTGACAGCCCATCTTCTCCGGGAAGCCCCAGATCGAGCAAAACGATATCCACATGAGCCTTCTCAAGCTTGTTGCGCATTTCCCGACCATCGCCGGCAAGGGTGACGCGATAGCCTTCCCCTTCGAAATAGCGTGACAACATCTGCCTTATACGTGGATCGTCATCCACGATAAGAACAAGCTCCGGCTCGTTTCGAGCGTTTGCCATAACCTTCCCCGAAGTGCTGTTACATTCCGTCACACTATAGCACCAATCGTTGCAGGCGCGTCGATGCCGGGTCACGCACATATGTTGAAATCCCCCACTCAGCGTCGGATGGAGGATGCGCGATGACCCTTCAATCAGTTGCTATGCAGGGCGGTCCTGGAGCATTGGAGTGCTCTCTTCCTCCGCCGGAGCTATCCTCGGTCTTCAGTTTCCAACCGATCATCGCGGCTGTGCCGGGCCAAGCACTGTTCTGGGAAGGGGATGATGCCAAATTCGTTTTTCAGGTTGAACACGGTATGCTGCGCGCATTGCGCCTGCTTGCCGATGGCCGTAGGGTTATCGTAGGCTTTCTGCGTCCCGGCGATCTCCTGGGTGTGTCTCTTAAAGACCGCTACGTCTATACGGTCGAAGCGATTACCGAAGTGAGATTGCGGCGATATCCCCGTCGTCGCTTTGAAGACGAAGTGGCACGCCAACCGCACCTTCGAGCGCAACTCTTTTCCAAGCTATGCGACGAAATGACTGCGGCCCAGGACCACGCGGTGTTGCTGTCGCGACGCAGCGCCGACGAGAAGGTCGCCAACTTCCTGCTCATGATGGCGAGAGACCGAGACGCCGAACGGACCGATCACGTCGATCTACCGATGACCCGGCTCGACATTGCCGATTACTTGAACATGACCATCGAGACGGTATCTCGCACCATAACGAAATTCGCGAGCAACGGTGTCATCGCTGCGCCCGACCGGCGCTCGATCATAGTCTTGAAAAAGCATATGCTTCAATCGATCGCGGATGGTGAGGATTGCGATCTTCGTCCGGCTGCGATGTCTAACAGGATGGGGCGAAGCTGCTTCGCTTGAGCACGTGGCGGTTGATGATGACGCAAACGACGGTCGGCAAAATCGTTAGTCTCCTTGAGGACGCGAACCTGATCGTGCATGAGACTAGCGGAAAGATCAGTCACTGGAGCAAAGGCTGCGAGCGACTATACGGTTGGCCACGGGCTGAAGCGCAAGGTGAACTGATCCACCACCTGCTCGCCACGACATTTCCAGAGCCCGTCAAAAACATCCGCAAGAAGGTTGAACGACACGGGTCATGGTCCGGCGAACTGGCACAAAAGCGCAAGGATGGAAGCAAGGTCTTCGTTGCGAGCCGCTGGGTCGGTCTTCCAAACGGTGAAAGCGATCTTATCGTGCAGATAGACAGCGATATCACCAACTTGAAACACGCCCAGGCCGATCTTGTTTCGCGAGAGGCCCATCTTCGGTCGATCCTTGAGACGGTGCCCGAAGCAATGGTGGTGATTGACGAGACGGGGCTGATCACTTCTTTCAGCGCGGCGGCGGAACGATTGTTCGGCTTCACCGAGAGCGAGGTGCGCGGCGCGAACGTGAAGATGCTGATGCCGTCTCCGCACCGTGACGCGCACGATCGCTACTTGAATAACTATCTGCGCACCGGCGAGCGTCGGATCATCGGAATAGGGCGAGTTGTGACGGGCAGGCGCAAGGACGGTACAACCTTCCCTATGGAATTGTCCGTCGGAGAAGCCCGGTCAGCCGGGGGCCGGATCTTTACCGGCTTCATTCGGGACCTGACCAGCCGCCAACGTATTGATGAGGAGTTGCGTCAGGCACAGAAAATGGAGGCGGTCGGGCAACTTACCGGCGGACTCGCGCACGACTTTAACAATCTGCTGACGGTCATAACCGGCAACCTCGAGATGATCGAGGCGCGCCTCGAGGATCAAGACCTTAGGCAGCTTTTGCAAGAAGCACAGGCCGCAACCGACGACGGCGCAAAGCTCACAGCGCAACTGCTCGCCTTTGGCCGGCGTCAACCCCTTGCTCCAAAACTCGTCGACGTGGGCGGTCTCATCGGCAATTTCGCGAATCTTCTGGGGCGAACGCTGGGCGAAACGGTGGAACTGTCGACATTGGTTCGTGGCTCTGACAACATTGTACTCGTCGATGTCCCGCAACTTCAAAACACTCTTCTGAACCTTGCGCTGAATGCGCGCGATGCAATGCGAGGGGGCGGACGGCTCACGATCGAGGTGTCGAAGACGAGCCTCGATCAGGACTACGTGCTTATGTTTCCAGATGCCCGGATGGGACACTATATCCTCGTTACCGTCAGTGATACGGGGGTCGGCATGTCGGAAGATGTCAGACGCCGCGCATTTGAGCCCTTTTTTACGACCAAAGCGACCGGAGCGGGAAGCGGGCTCGGTCTCAGCATGGTTTATGGCTTCGTCAAGCAGTCAGGCGGCCATGTCCAACTTTACAGCGAACCTGGCCACGGCACCAGCGTACGGCTTTTCTTACCGGCGGCGAAAGGAATATCGCCGGCCGACGAGGAAAACTGGCCGAAGGATCCTCAAGCCGAGCCCATACCACACGGACACGAGACCATTCTCGTAGTCGAGGACGACGCCCGCGTCCGCCGCGTTGTGGTAGCGCGTCTTTTAAACGCCGGTTATGGGGTCGTCGAGGCCGAGACAGGCGCCGAAGCCCTTCAGCTCCTCGCAGACCACCCGGAGATTTCCCTTGTGTTTACGGACATGGTCATGCCTGGCGGGATGACCGGTAACGAGCTCGCCCAGCACGTTCGCAGATTCCGCCCGGAGATGAAGATACTCGTAACGTCGGGTTACGCGGCCCCGAGCCTCGCAGAAGAAAGGCTGCCCGAAGGTGCTTCGTGGCTGCTTAAACCCTATACGGCGAGAAAACTCGCAAAGCGACTTCGCGAACTGCTCGACTGATGCCGTCGCCTGGATCTCGTACGTTCAGCAAACCAGGCTGATCTGTCTGCATGCGGCACAAGTCACGGTATTGTGGATGGAGGGAGGAGACAGGAGATCGCCGCGGTGACGGTTCGCAATCCTCACTACGTGGAAATGATCCACGACCTGTTCCTGCATCGTCCCCTTCATGGAAATTTTCCACTTTTCGAAATGCGCGAGGCTTTGGCCGAACAGCTATCCTGCGGTATTGCACTGTTTCGACCTCGATCCAGCCCATCCGAACTAGCCGCGCCAGCGGCAGACGATGGTCGCGAAATGCTGAGTTCCCGAGAATGGGTCTTTGATTGCCGTCAATGCCGTTTGTAAGACCGTGCGTAGATTGGCTGATAGCCCAAACATCAATTCGGGAGATCGAGCAATGACATACAAGACTGTCCTACTGGTTGCTGATGCCGAAAACTATGATATCGATCTGAGAACCGCGGCAGATCTTTGCGTGGCAGGGAACGCGCACCTGTCCGTTTTTCTTGTGAAGCTTGCCGCCCCTGTGCCCCTCGGTGACTTCGCGGCGATGTCGGTCGCGTGGCTGGACGTGCGCGCCGGCGATACCGAGAAACTCGGCGACGCCGTTATGAGTTCCCGCGCAACTCTGGAAGCACTTGGCATCTCGTTTGATGTCCACGGGAGCTACCCTGAGGAAGCGTGGGCGGAGGATGAGATCGGAGAGCGGGCACGGTACGCTGACGTGACGTTGATCGGGACAAGCCTCAAGGCGAGTTCGCGGCTTCGCTCGCACGCGATTGAGGGTGCGCTATTTCGCTCGGGCCACCCGGTCCTTCTATCTGGCAACCGCCAATCGGTGACGCTTGCACCGAAAAGGATCCTCCTTGCATGGAACTCCACTATCGAGGCCACAAGAGCCGCACGCGAAGCGCTCGAAATGATGAAGACCGCCGACAGCGTCAACGTTGTGCTGGTCGATCCCAAGGCTGTGCCGGCGAGGAACGGGGAAGAACCGGGGGCGGATGTTGCGACCTACCTTGCTAGGCATGGCATCAAGGTCACCGTGGACAGGCTTCCGAGCGCCGGGCGCCAGGTCAACGTGGTGCTGTTGCAGCATGCGCTGGACACCGCGGCGGACCTCATCGTCATGGGCGCCTATGGCCATTCACGTGTTCGCGAACGCATGTTCGGGGGCGTTACCAAGGCCATGATCGAGTCCCCGGCAGTGCCGGTGTTGATGGTTCATTGAGCCACTAAAACAGAAAAACAACACGTGCGCCGCCTCGAGCGGCGCACCTTTTCAGTTGCAAGTCTCACTTGCACAACACGCCCTCCCAGTCATTTCGAGTATATCGATACTGAAGAAGAGGTGCGGGTAGTGGCCGGACACTTCTTGCGGAGCCGGCTTCAGGCCGCCTGGCTCCCACCAGTTTACTCTCTTTTCGAGAAGCGACCAGGCGTGCAGGTACTCCCGGTGCCACTGACCGGTCGGGGCAAGTTCCTGATAACGCCCGTAGATCACGACGCTCTTCCATTCGCCTTCCGAACTTGCATCTATCTGCAAGCAGACATTGGAATTCTTGCGCATCCAGTCGATCTTTCGTCCGGGCATAGAAAATGCGTAGAGGCAGTTCCCGGAGTAGGCATATGTGATTGGGAACGTAGGGCTTGTCGTCCAGGCAACAGGCAAGGCACGCCACATGGCCTTCCTGAACGACACTGCTGCAGTCGTGGCGGGACATTTCCTTGACGATCATGATCCACCTCCTTGAACCCATCTCTCGAAATTAAGTCTTCGAGTGTCGCCGCGCTTTGACGCCCCTCAAAGACCGATGGTTGATGATGGAGCACACTCTTGGCGCAAACCGGACGAGGAGACCTTTGGAGGTGACCCCCATGAGCGACATCAGTTTACGACAGGATATTCTCGACGAACTCGAGTATGAGCCCAGCATTGACGCCGCAAACATCGGCGTAACGGTTGAGAAAGGGATCGTGACCCTGACCGGTCATGTCCACAGCTTTGCCGAAAAGCACGCCGCTGAGCACGTTGCTCAACGAGTTAAGGGCGTACGCGCGATTGCGGAGGAAATCGCCGTGCGGCTGCCCGCGCACAAGAAGGCCGCCGATGACGAAATCGCAAGCCGTGTCTTGAAAATTCTCGACTGGGGCGCGGCTATTTCCGAACCGAACGATATAAAGGTCAAGGTGGAGCAGGGGTTCGTCACTCTTGTCGGCACCGTTGACTGGCATTTCCAACGCTCTGCGGCCGAACACTCTATACACCAACTCTCCGGTATAACGGGCATCGATAATCAGTTGAGAATTCGACCGATGATGGATGTCGTCGACATCCGGCATGGCATCAAGGAGGCCTTGAGGCGCAATGCCGAAATCGAGTCCGAAGACATAGAGGTCGAAGTCTCCGGTAGCCACGTGACCTTGCGGGGGAAAGTCCAAAGCCCGCGTGAGCGCATCACGGCCGAGCAGGCTGCCTGGTCCGCAAAAGGAGTGAGCGGCGTAACGGACTACCTGACAGTTTCCGATAAATAGGATCCTTCGATTTTTGCCAAAAGGGGTCCATGATGTCCGATACGATGCCCCCGAGCCTCGCTCGGCATGAGGAGGATGCCAGCGTCTATACCGGGCTGACGAGCGGGGAAGCCCACACCCGATTGTCAAAATACGGCTCAAACGCCCTGCCCGAACCGAGGGCAGGGTCGCTGGCCGTAACTTTCGTGCGCCAGTTCCGTAGTCCACTGATCTACATTCTGTTGGCCGCGGTGTTGGTGTCGCTTCTTCTAGGCGATTTGAGGGACGCTTTCTTTATTGGGATCGTACTTGTTGCAAACGCCATCGTCGGGACCATTCAGGAACACTCTGCCGGCCAGGCAGCATTGGCGTTGCGCAAACTCGAGCAACGGAAAGCCAGCGTTGTGCGAGACGGGCATTTGGTCGAGCTCGACACACGACTGATCGTGCCGGGCGACCTGGTCGCTCTGGAATCCGGCGGACGCGTGCCAGCAGACATGCGACTAACCGTGGTTGACGGTCTATTTTGTGATGAGTCCTTGTTAACAGGCGAGTCGTCGCCAGTTAGAAAGTCGCCAGCTCCGGTTTCCATCACAGGCGACGAGCAACGACGCCACATGGTATACGCTGGTACCCTCGTCACACGCGGCCGCGCACGTGGCGTGGTCGACGCGACGGGCAAGAACAGCGAGATCGGCAAGATCGCAAGCGACATCGGGAAGGCGCCCCTTGCGAAATCGCCGTTGCTGATCCGGCTTGAGGGCTTTTCGAAACTCATTGCCTTGGTCGTCGCAATCGTCGTGGTCTTGCTGATACTTGTCGGGGCCGCCCGCGACATGCCGCTGAGCGATCTGTTCATGATGGCCGTCGGGCTGGCCGTGAGCGCAATCCCCGAGGGCCTCCCGATCGCGATCTCGGTCGCCTTGGCGATCAGCATGCGTCGGATGGCCAAGAAACACGTCATCATTCGCCGCATGCCCGCCGTGGAAGCACTTGGGTCATGCACGATAATCGCAACCGACAAGACCGGAACACTGACGCTTAATGAGTTGACGGTCACCGACATTCGCCTACCCGATGGAACCGACCTTTTCTGTGACACGCATGCCGATATCGAGTCCTGTCACATCCGCGGGAAAGACACGTCCCCGGACCAGGCGCGTGATCGGGCGACCGCCCTTCTTCGAGCTGCCTCGCTGCCGAATGAAGGATCGCTCGTAAGAGGTGAAGATGGGTGGACCACTGTTGGCGACACGGTCGATGTCGCGCTGCTGGCCGCCGCACACAAGGCGGGCCTGCCGCGAGAGTCAATTGAGGATAACTATCCTCTGGTTGCCCGAATCCCCTATGAGCCGGAGATCAAATATGCCGCATCATTTCATCGACATGGCGACGTGCTGCGCATCTTCGTGAAGGGAGCGGCCGAAACCCTCATCGCAATGTCGGACCGAATGGAGATGAACGGCCGCGCGGTAACGATCGACCGCGACAGGCTCTTGCATCAGAAGGAAGAAATGGCGGCCCGGGGTCTGCGTGTACTGGCTTTTGCAGAAGGCGCAACCGCCATGGAAGATAGTGGCGGATTCGGCCGCCATCTCCTTGTCGATCTGGTCTTTCTGGGGCTCGTCGGCATGCGGGATCCAATCAGACCGGAAGTGCCCGAAGCCATCCGCAACTGCCAAGGCGCAGGCGTTCAGGTGGTCATGCTCACCGGTGACGATCCTAAGACCGCCTCGGCGATCGCCGCTGATGCGGGCCTCACCTTCACGATAGATCAGGTCGTCACTGGCGAAGAGGTAAGCCTGGCCGAGGAGCGAGGGTACGCAAGCCTCGACGCGCTCGCCCGCCGGGGCCGCATCTATGCACGCATCGCTCCCTCGCAGAAACTGGCGATCGTTCGCGCGCTTTCGCGCAACGGACACTTCGTCGCCGTCACGGGTGACGGGGTCAACGATGCGCCTGCACTGAAGCACGCGCATATCGGTGTGGCAATGGGGCGCAAGGGCACGGACGTCGCCAAGGAGAGCGCCGATATTATCATCACGGACGACAATTTCGCGTCAATTGTCAGTGCCATCAAGGAAGGTCGCGTCGCCTACGCCAATATCCGCAAAGTCATCTTCATGCTCGCTTCCACGGGATCGGCGGAACTCGTGCTGTTTCTTTTGGCCGCCGCCCTGGCACTGCCGATGCCGCTCCTCCCGGTGCAACTCCTCTGGCTCAATCTTGTCACGAACGGCATCCAGGACGTCGCTCTTGCAAGCGAAGGACCTGAGGGCGACGAACTCTCACGCGCCCCGCGCAGGCCGAATGAGCCAATATTCGATTGGGTGATGATCCGCCGTCTCTGCCAGACAACGCTTGTCATGGGAGGCGGAGGTTTCGCGATGTTCTACCTCGCTCTCCAACAAGGCCACAGTGAAAGCGATGCCCGCAACATGCTCTTGCTACTGCTTGTTCTCTTCGAGAATTTCCAGACCTTTGCAAGCCGATCGGAACGAAAATCCGTGCTCGCGCTCGGCGTATTTGGCAACCCGCTCCTGCTCTTCTGCATTGCCGCAGCCTTGGGTCTCCACATCATCGCCATGCATGTTCCGCTTGTCAGTATTACCCTTCAGGTTTCGCCGATGGAACCGGCTGAGTGGGCGATACTTCTCACTGCCGCCTCTTCTGTCCTTTTCACCATGGAATTCGACAAATGGCGGCTCCGTGGCAAATCTACTGCATAGTCAAGAAATAGGCGCTTACGCCGGCTGCTGCGGCAACAAGCGAGACGAGGCCGAGTGGCACCCAGTATCCTGCTGTACCGGATAGGATCGCCACGAATATTCGGCCCCCGGCATTGACGAGCGCGGCTGCCAGCACGGCGGCGCCGACAGTTGGCAAGGGCATTGCTCCGCCAACGGAGCGTAATGCGGTCAGTACGGCAACGTCGACGTCGAAGATGCCAGATGCCGCCGAAATGCCAATCAGGCTGTTGTTGCCAATCCTCGCCACCACTGCGGCGCCAAGTGTCGCCGTGGCGGCAAAAAGACTGGCAAAGATAAGGAGCGGCATAAGTTCAAAGGGATTTCGTGCATCGACGTCTTTACCTGCATCGGGCGCCCTTTTTATCATCAAAAGGCTCCCGCACACGACGAATACGACACCTGCCGTCAGCAACGGCAGCACTACGAGCGGAAGAAGCCGCGGTGATAGTGCAAGGACGATAACGAGTACGCGCAACAATGAAATAGCCGCAGCGACACTTGCCGCGCCTGCCAGCGGGCGAGCCGGCTCCCCGGCGCGCACTTTCTGTCCAAAGCTTGCCGTGACAGCAGTAGAGGAGACAATCGCGCCCGTAAGACCGCTGACAAGAAGCCCGCGCGTCGATCCCAGTAAGCGAGTTGCAACATATCCAGCGAAGGAGATAGTGGCGCTCAGAACCGTGAGAAACCACACCTCGCGGGGATTGAAGCCGCCCCAGGGGTCGATCGTCTGGTTCGGCAGAAGCGGCAATACGATGGCAGTCATCACCGCAAGAACGAGAGCGGAACGCAGTTCCGGCCAGGTTAGGCGCTTGAGGAGATTGTGAAGAAGCTCTCTGCTTGCAAGTACCGCTGCAAGTGCGGCTCCCCCGGCAGCTGCTGCCTTGTAGTCGCCCGCAACCGCCAGCCCGCCCAGGGAAAAAACGCACAATCCGGCGACGACACTGGTCACGCTGAAATCTTCATCGCGCCGAGCCTCACGTAACTTGAACCAGGTCAAGCTCATCGTGAAACCCAGCAGACCCGCAGCAAAAGCGAACGGGTTCTGCTGGGTTTCCGACACGGCCGCAATGATACCGCCAAGCAGGCCGGAAATCCCGAAGGTTCGAATGCCGGCAGTTCGGCTGCCTTCCGGCGCATCCCTCTCGCGCCATCCCCGCTCCAACCCGACGAGGAGTCCAATTGCCAGTGCGAGCCCCAGACGAAGGATAAGCGTTTCCATTTTGCACTGCTCCAAGGGTCCTATCCCTCTGAGATTGACCCGTCTCACTTTTGGACAGCGAACTTCGATCCTGTCTTTGACGACGATCAATGCTTGCGGATTGATAATGGATGAGGCTGTTTGGGGAGGATTTTTTCCATGGACCATATCCTTGTCGCAACCGATGGATCCGACAAAGGGCGCGACGCTGTGATGATGGCCGCAAAGCTTGCCAAGGCGACTGACACTCCCCTGACCGTTCTACATGTCGTTCCACCTGGTTTTGCAGGCGCAACGAACCGCCTTCCCGGTTCCGGGCGCGTCTTTCCCATCGGCAACATGATCCCGGGAATGTCGAGGCCGACAGAACTCTCACATGTGCCAGGTGATGGCATCGACGAGAGTGCCCTGGCGGTCGGCAAGAGAGTTGTGGAGCAAGCTCGCAACGAGGCACGCGGGCTCGGCGTCGAGAATGTCTCTGCTAGACTGGAAATGGGCGATTGCGCCGAAACCGTTCTTGAGACTGCAACGGAGATCAGCGCAAGCTTGATCGTCGTTGGAAGCCGAGACCTTGGGCGCCTAAAGGGGATGCTTCTCGGGAGCGTGTCAAAGAAGGTGGTCCAGAACGCGCACTGTTCGGTCCTTATCGTACGCTGAGGCCTGCGAAGAAGAACGGTTGGGCTGAACCGCAAAGGACACTCTGCGAGCCTACCGACACGCATCTTCACACCGGAGTCCTCATTCGACGCCGGCGCGTTTGGGACGCGGCTGACCCCGCGCGATGCCTATCGCTTCGCCCGCGGCGAAGAGATCATGGCGTCGAGCGGCCAGCCGCAAAGCTGTCGCGCCCACGAAACTTCCTGGTGGTCGCCGACCATTCCGACAACATGGGCATGTTCCCGGACCTCTTTGCCGGCAAGCCGGAGGTCATCTCCGATCCGCAGGCCAAGACCTGGTACGAAATGATCAGCCCGGATTCGCCTCTTCCCGGGCTGGTTCCGATCTCCGTGACCAGGCTTCAAGGATTGCCGTTCCCACTCCCCTTATCCACGAGCTGAGGTCCGGACGGTCCGCGAGCCAAGCAAGCGCACCCGCAGCGAGGCCGCGCTCACCGCGACAAGCGCGCGTTTCGCGCCATCCTTCTTCATTCCATGACTGCGTTGACCATTTGAGGAACATGGCTCTTGAGCGGGCATTAAATATTTGCACTTCGGACAGCGGACGGGTCGGAAATTGCGACCGGCATAGGGCGAATAGAGCGGCTTGGCGGCAAAGGCCTTTTCGGCCTTGGCTGTGTTCAGCGTGCCGGTGTCGCTATGTTCCTGTGCGGCTGCCGGGAGCGCCGGACCAAAGCTCAGAATGCTTGCAAGGATCAATTTGGCAGACTTGTTTCTCAACGCTTTCCCCTCCGTACGGCACGCCCGCTTCGCGAAAGACCGACTACCCGCTCTCAACAATCACATAGTCGAGCAACCTCCTCCTTGACGCCGAACAAAATTACTCCGTCAGGGCCCAGTGTGACAGCCGGCTCGTTGTCGTTTTGTTTTGTCGACATTAGATCAATCGACGCTGCGGCCTGCGTCGTGGGCCCCACCGGGCTGTGTGGAGAAGGTGCTGGTAATTGCGGCGATGCAAACCCAACCCCGCAACTGTCGCGGTTGAGTTCGTCGGGCAAATCTCGCCGAAAATTGCGCCCCTCACGCAATCGGTTCTGCCGAGCTAATATGGGCGACCGCTCCAGCCACGTTGCGGCGAGGTAAGCCCTGCGAAGGATATAATTCATGTGGAAGTTTCAACATGCATTTCGCTCTGATCCACACCGGTCTGACCTCACGAGCACGTCCGTCGAAAGCGCGTTCTGGGAATCGGAGCACGAAGCCGAATACACGATCGGATGGGTTCGGATCACAGTGGGTCTTGCCTTGTTTGTGAGTGGTTTCCTCGTCTCCTCTGAAACCGCCGGCTTCGCCCAAGAGTACAACTTGACCCAACTTCGCGCAACGGCGCTGACTACCGTTGCAGCCTTTCTGGCCCTTGGTATCACGTCATTCCTGCTCGTGATCAGCCGTCAGTTCAGGCCTTGGATGGCCTTTGCGCTCGTTACCGGCGACGCATTGATTATAGGAGCCAGTCTCTATTTTGCCCTGAACGACATCGGCCTGGCGGGCAATTGGGTGGTGATCCTACCAACTCTCTGGGCCGTGCCCTTACTTCTCGCGGTCGGCGCGCTTCGATACAGGCCACTCGTTCAATTATGGGCCACGTCGGCAACAATGATTGCCGTGGTCAGCGTTGCGGCGGGGCTTGGCTTTAGCCTGACAGGCAATGCGAACCCCGCTGAGGCGCAGGGGGTAAGCCGTCTTCTTTCGCTTCCTCCCTATATCATGCGCGCGGTTATGCTGATGCTGATGGGTCTAGTAACGGCGTTGGCAATGGCGCGTTCTCGCCGCCTTCTGATCCGTATAGCGCGCGAGACAGCCAAGCGCGCAAACCTTGCTCGCTTCCTGCCAGCGGAAATCGTGCCATTGGTGGGGGACAATGATCTTACTACGTGGCGGCAAGGCCGCCGGCAGCAGGGCACGATCCTGTTTGTCGATATACGCGGGTTTACCGCTTATGCAGAAAAACTGGATCCCGCGAGACTGTCCGTCTTCATCTCCTCGTTTCGGCGACGAGTGATGCGGGCAACCGAGGCGTCAGGAGGTGTGATCGACAAATTTATAGGTGACGGCGCTCTTATAGTCTTCGGCATCCCAGAACCACGGAAAGATGATTGCGCTCGCGCTATAACCTGCGCTCAAAGCATTCTTTCGCTGGTCGACCAATGGAATACCAAGCGCGGATTCGATCCGCCGATCCGCGTCGGGATCGGCATCCACAGCGGCGAGATGTATTACGGACTTGTCGGTGACGAACATCGCCTTGAGTTCACGGTGCTTGGCGACACAGTCAACGTCGCTGCGAAGATAGAACAGGCTACCAAACGTTTCGATGCCACGCTGCTTGCCTCCGAGACGGTCGTGATGCAGGCAGGACGACAACATGACTGGGTCGCGGTAAGCCGAGAGCCATTGGGCGGACGTGGCGAGCATGTGGCACTTTATGCGTTCTCGGGGACCAAGCCACACAAATGAAGCTTAAGGTAACTAGCTCGCAGAGTTAAGGCGGCAATATCTTCCTTGCTCAAACCCATGTTGCGAGACGCGGCGTTCCCGACGGCGCCGCCCCCGATTTGCGTCGGGAGCATTTGGCTCACACACGATTGCCTGTTTGCGAGACGGGATATGGGCAGGCTTGGCCGCGGCCGCGCTTTCAGTCAGCAGAACATGATCAGGCGCGGAGACGAGCCGGGGTGGTCGGCGTAGCTGCCACCACGATTAGGACGCATAGAAGCTGCGACCGATAGCTATAGAACCGCTGCCCGCGCTCACCCCGGGACATTCGAAAGCCCAAACGTCAACGGAACATGCAAGGCCAACTCGCCGGCGCGGAAAGGCCGTGCGGCAGCTTCGTGGAGGCGTCGCCGCAAGCTATGTCGATTTGAGATTGCCGCAAACCGGTTGCTCGTGACAAGTCGCTCCCCTCAATTCGCGTCAGGAAGAGAACAGCACGGTCGAATGCTGTCGATCCCGCGAACGATGTACCGGTAAAGTCGACTCTAGACAGGTTTGCGAGCGAAAATCGAACGTTTTCGAGTTTCGCGCCGGTGAATCTGGCGCGACCAAGCTCTGCTTTCTCGAAGTTGACATCGATCAGCCGCGCGAGGCTGAAATCAGTGCGCTGCAATTCGGAGCTGGCAAATGAGGTACGTTCAGCTGAAAAGCGAACGAAGCTCGCGCGGTGGCCTTCCACGCGCGTAAAGTTTGCTGTCTTCGCGGTGGCCCCGGCGAGTGAAGCTCGCGCGAGCTTCGCCTTCTCAAGATTGGCTCTGCTTAAGTTGGCACCACGAAGATCGGTCAGGCTAAAGTCAGTGCCTGATAGGTTTGCGCCCTCCAGATCGGCTCCTTCGAGCATGAGGTGACTCTTATTGCAGCCGCTCCAGTTCAAACCGGGCATCGGCCAGCTCTTGCAGTGCGAGGCCTGTGCAGAGTCCCTGGAAACAAGAGCCACCATTACCATCCCGAGCATCAAGGTGAGTGACATTGGCATCAAGCCCCGGCGCGTTCTTAAGATGCGCCCCGGCGTTATTCCGACGCAGCGAGTGGGCGTGGTTTTGATCTTGAAGTCATTGTGTCGCATCACGATTCCAATCCCGTGACTCTTGCCACATCCCGCGCCCTTCAATCGACCGGATAATTCAAAACCAATTTTGCTTTTTATTGTTACCGAGCTTCGTTCGCTCAGACATTGACGAGGATCAATGGGCCCGATTGGCCATGAGCGCCAGAGTCGCCCCCCGCGCAATGCGCGCGCTTCACCGGATCTTTGACCCGCGTCAAAGCAGGTTCGCGGAGGCGCGTGCACAATTGCCATTGTTCGCGGCAGATAACGAACCTTGCGGAGGAGAGAATCGATGAAGGCGCTCGTCTATGAAGGACCGGGGCTCAAGTCGCTGACGGAGCGCCCGATACCCGCGATCGCTGCGACGACCGACGCCATCGTTAAGATCACGAGGACCACGATCTGCGGGACCGATCTGCATATCCTCAAGGGTGACGTTCCAACCTGCACAGCCGGTCGTATCCTCGGCCATGAGGGCGTGGGCATCGTGGTGGAAACGGGAACTGGGGTGACCCAGTTCGCAAAAGGCGACCATGTCCTGATTTCCTGCATCTCGTCCTGCGGCAAGTGCAGCAATTGCCGGCGCGGAATGTACTCTCACTGCGCCACGGGTGGCTGGATTCTCGGCAACACGATCGACGGCACACAGGCCGAGTATGTCCGCATCCCCCATGCCGACACTAGTCTCTACCCGATCCCACAAGGCGCAGATGAAGAGGCGCTCGTCATGCTGAGCGATATCCTTCCGACGGGCTTTGAATGCGGCGTGCTGAACGGCAAGGTGCAGCCTGGCGGAACAGTCGCCATCGTCGGTTCCGGCCCAATCGGACTGGCCGCGTTGCTGACGGCGCAGCTCTACTCTCCAGCCGACCTCATCATGATTGATCTCGACGAGAACCGGCTCAACGTCGCGAAACGTTTCGGTGCGACGCAGACGATCCAGGCGGGCGGCGGAGACGCCTCTCGACAGGTGCTGGCACAGACTAGAGGCAAGGGCGTCGACACCGCGATTGAGGCGGTTGGGATCCCCGCCACCTTCGAGCTGTGTCAGGAGATCGTCGCGCCTGGCGGCGTAATCGCCAACATCGGCGTCCACGGCGTCAAGGCCGACCTGCATCTGGAAAAGCTATGGTCGCGCAACATTGCCATCACCACGCGGCTGGTGGATGCGGTAACGACACCGTTGCTGCTAAAGACCGTGCAATCTGGAAAAATAGACCCAAGAAACCTGATCACGCATCGTTTCAACCTCAGGCAGATTGCCGATGCCTATGAAACTTTTGCCAATGCTGCGAGCACGAAAGCTCTGAAAGTGATAATCGAGACGGACGCTGCTCAACCTCTTCAGGCGCAAGGCGCTACAGAGCCGGGCACCAAGGCCTCATCCCCAACCGACGTCTGGAGCTGCAATCTTCTGACGCGCAGCGGTCTTGTCCTTCATGTTCGTCCCGTGCGTCCCGAAGACGATATACTCCTGGCAGATTTCTTCACCCATGTAACTCCGCAAGACATGCGTTTCCGCTTTCTGGGCGGCATTCGGGAAGTCAGCCGCGAGCGTCTTCTCTCTATGACGAAGGTCGATCACCGCTCCACCGAGAACTTCCTCGCTTTTGGCGAGGATAGCGAGACGATCATCGCCACCGCCATTGTAGCGTGCGACGCGTCGACGAAGAGAGCGGAAGTCGCGGTCTCCGTACGTGCCGAATACAAACATATGGGTGTGGCCTGGGAAATGCTGCGCCATGTCGCCCGCTTTGCGGAAGCCTCGGGCGCCAAGTCCCTCGAATCGCTCGAAAGCCGCGCAAACCATGAGGCAATCGAACTGGAGAGGGAACAGGGTTTCATTGCAGTTCCCTATGCGGATGATCCGACCCTCATCCTCGTCCGTAAGGATCTGCGTCAAGGCTAATGCACACAAGCGGACGCCAGGGTCTTGGCAGAAGTTCGGGAGCCCGCTAGCTCGGCAGTTTGCACCGCGCAGCGGCTAAAGCGCACGGTGCCTTGGTCGGCAAGCATTATGCCCGTACCGCACTCGATTGGTCGCAGAACATGGATGCTAACCGCGATGCGGTCCGCATAATCTTTGAGGCGACTTACGGCCGCTACGCGGGGCTCTGGATGCGGTGATGGCGATAGTTGTTCCTGGCAACGGCGAGACTGTTCGGCCATGCACACGGCATGGAATGGGATGTCAGTCACTTTGCTCCGTCCGATCGAAAGGAGATGACCCCGGTTCTGCGTGATGTTTTTGCGGCCGTCCGGCGCTATGCCAGCCGCCCGGATCCGCGGGTGGCTTCCGCAAACGCCATCGCGCTTAGTCGTCGAGGGATTGCTTTCGCAGTTTTCGGACCATATGACGGGATTGAACATCCTGCACGATGGCGGTTTACCCGCGCGTATTGAGGCGTAGGGGCGGGATTCCGCAAACGCCCTACTCATCTAGCCCACATAACACGCTTGTCAGCGGAGCCCCAGTCAAGCTACTTTCGGTGAAATCCTGATCGCTCGAAGAGCGTTTGAGATGACCGCCACATCGATCGCCTCCTGCAGGATCGCGCCCTGGACGGGGGCCAGGTAGCCGAAGGCCGCCGCCACCATGGCGAAGATCGAAAGACCGATGCCGACCAAGACACTCTCTACGGCGATCCTCCGTGACCTTCGGGCGATCTCTATCCCCGTGCGCAGGCGGTCGATCCGGTCGACCAGCAAGACGACATCAGCAGCCTCGGCCGACGCGGCCGCGCCTCTTGCTCCCATTGCGACACCGACATCGGCCGCCGCGAGCGCCGGGGCGTCATTGACACCGTCGCCGACCATCATGACGGGGCCGTTCTTCCGCTCCGTAAGGACGACCAGCACCTTTTGATCTGGCGAAAGGCCCGAGCGAACTGCGTCGAGCTCCAATCCGTCGGCAATGCGTTCGGCCACGGCGGCGCGGTCGCCGGTCGCTAGAAGGATGCGCCGGACCCCTTCTCGACGAAGTCCGTCGAGCATCTCGGCCGCTTCCGCGCGCACCGGATCAGCCATCACGATATGCCCTACCAGATTGTTGTCGATGGCGACGGCAACGACGACCGACCCGGCGGCCGTCTCAGGAATTGCGTGTGGAGGGCCGTCAATGATGGCCTCGACGTAGCCATGGCCGCCGACAACAACCCGCCTCCTATTTACATATCCCGCGACGCCCTCGCCCGCTGCTTCCGTCACGTCGGTGGGCAGGACAAGGCCGAGATTCCGTTGCTGGGCCGCCGCTACGATAGCCTGCGCGATCGGGTGTTTCGACACCTGATCGACTGATGCTGCAAGCGTTAGAATTTCGTCGTCGGCGTAGCCAAGCGGGCTTTGAATGGATACGATCTGCGGGCGCCCGACCGTCAACGTCCCTGTCTTGTCCAGGACCAGGGTGTGGATGCGGGCCATATTCTCAAGGTGACGTGCGCCCTTGATCAGTACACCGAAATGCGCCGCGCGCGACAGGCCTGCAACGAGTGCCACAGGCACAGCGAGGATTAATGGACATGGCGTAGCTACCACCAGTACCGCGACGGCGCGAATGGGATCTGCCGTGAACCCCCATGCGGCGAAGGCGATGAGCACGGTCATCGCGAGGAACCCGACCGACCATTTGTCTGCAAGCCTCGACATTGGGGCTTTCGAGCGTTGGGCAGCCTCGACGAGGCGCACGATGCCAGCATATGTGCTGTCCTTGGCCTCGTGCGTAGCAATGAGATCGAACGCGTCGCCTGCATTTGTCGAGCCGCTCAAAACGTCTCCATGTTCAGCAAATGGAACGGGAAGCGATTCACCTGTTAATGCGGACATGTTGAGGAAGGCCCGGACGCTCGCAACAGTCCCGTCGACAGGGACGATATCGCCCTGTCGGACCAACAGCCGATCGCCAGGCCGGATGTCGTCGATAGGAACCTCGCTCAGGCCGCCGTCAAGATAGCGCGTCGCGGCCCGCGGCACGCGGGAGAGCAGGTCATGCATCTCGCGGCGCGCGCGCCCCTCCGCGAAGCTTTCGAGGAATGTGCCGCCGGTATACATCAGCGCGACAATCGTTGCCGCCAAGGCTTCTCCAAAGATGAGCGCAGCCGACATCGACAGCGCAGCGACTATGTCCAGGCCCATTTCCCCACGCCATAGGCTTCGGGCTATCTCGACGAGGAGGGCCATCAGAACCGGAGCGGTGGCGACTGTCCAGGTAAGTCGTGCGGCATCCGTTCGGCCCGCGAAGTGTAAGCCGAGCCCAAGCAGCAACCCGCCTAACGCTACAAGCAGAAGGCCATATTTCAGTTTAGCTTCGCTCGGATGTGCCATGGTATCCGGTCTCCGGAGAAGGAAGCGGGTCGGAGCAGGTGACTGCCGCACGCAAGCCGCCTTCGACGCGATTCTCTAAGGTTAGGGCCAGATTGTAGACATTGGCGATCTCGGATACGATCGCCAGACTCAGGCCCGAGCCAGGCTTCAGGCGATCGAGGCGCACACCCCGGCGCAGTAGGTCCGGCAGTCTCTCGGGCGACACCCCCGGGCCATTGTCCTCGACCACTACCTGGATAAAACCATCGCACCGGACGGCCGTGACAGCCACACAGCTCTTGGCACATTTCGATGCGTTTTCGAGAAGGTTACCGACCAATTCGCGAAAGTCATGCGGATCAATCGGCGCCGTCAGGCCCTCCTGCAGGTCGGCCTCCCATGAAAGGCGCTCGCCTGCCTCGGTGTGCTGAAGCGGCCGGATCGTATCGCCGACAATCCTTGGGACGTCGGCATCGCCGCCCCGCTGGTCAGCGCCCGGGGTGAGCCGCGCACGGGCTAGCTCGTCTTCGACATGGGAGAGCATGGTATCGGCCAGATGGTCGAGTTCATTCAGCGATTTCGACCTATGCCCTTCTCGCGGAGTGTCAAGGCATTGAGCCAGAAAAAGAACCGCTTGGGACTATTTTGAAGGCTGCGACCCCAATGCAACCCGAAACCACCCGATCGGGACGGCGCAAGGCAGGTTGCGATAGAAGCTGCCCCCATCACCTTCCCGCTACCCTTGGTTTGGGCTAGTACCCGGTCATCTCCAGATAACCCCTGCCACTGACACTGCCCTCGAAGACGATCGGGCCTTCCCAGTAGGGGATGGATGTTGGCATCCACGCGTGGTCGTTCAGAGGTTGGGTCGTGACGTCAAAGCCGCGACTGGGAATCTGGACGTTCCAGGAAACAGGAATTTGACGCCCTGCGACTTTGGCGGTTCGCACGGGAACGATCTTGAGAGCTGTCGCGTGTAAAGGGTCGGGTCGCCCGTCGGCAGTGATCCAGGTGGCGGAGGTATATCCCTCCCCTTCATCTCTGAGGCGGAAGCCCATGAGCTTCTCCCCTGTATCGAGATGCAGCGAGAACCAATCCCAACCGGTCTGGTCCTTCGCGAGCGGCTGTGACGACCACTCGCGGTCGAGCCAAGCTTTCCCCGTCACCTCTACATGCCCGCTCGGTAGCGAAAGCGAGCCGGTCACCGCATAGAACGGCTGCGAATAGTAGTAGCTGGCCTGTCCCTTCGCTGATTTCAGCGAATAACCGTTATCGCCCTGTGGCACCAGCGGGCCTGTGGCCATTAAGCGGAGTTCGTAGCCGAATTCCTCTGTGGACGCAGTCAGGCTGAGATCAGACAGCTGATCCGTTCCCGGGGCGGCATGTCCCTTTATCTGCCAGTCATCGATCCAGGCTGAGAACGGCTCTGCGACAACACCAGCCTGCCCCACTCCCCCGCGTGAAATACGTTCTGCAACGAAGTGGTCTTTTGAAGTGGTGACGGCTGCGTGCCCCATCCAGAGCTGTGGGCTCGACCACGCGTTGGCCTCACCCGGAGCAAGCGCTGACCGGAAAAGGGTCCACTGCGCTCCGTATTGAGTTCCGTCGGGGGCTTCAAGATTGGCCGTTAGATACCACCACTCTATCCGGAAGTCCGGATGTGGGCCGTGGTCGGCGGGGAAACGGAACAGCAGGCCAGGCTGCGGCACCGAAAACCCTTCGACCGTCGAGCCAAGGCCACCAAAACCCTCGGAGGCCGCTTGGCTCCCGGAAAAGCTGGCCATGGTCGTCACCGCAAAAGCGATCGCAATCGATCTAACGCTCATTGGCGAATACCTTCAGAAGTTCCGATGGCGTGACTCCCGCCAGCCGGCGAAGCGGGATGAATACGGAAACGACAGCAGCGCCGAGCGCGACTAGACCGAGGCGAAGCCACTCGTAGGGAAAGATATACATGGGCAGACGCCAGCCGAAGGCTTCGACGTTCACCACCGCGAGAAGCACCCACGCCAACGCCAGGCCGAGGGGCAAAGCGGCGATAAATGTCGCCAGCCAGAGCACGAGCGCCCTTAGAACCTCAAGAAGAGCGAGATCACGTCTCGTGACCCCCGTGGCCCACACAGGCGCAAGCTGCGGGAGGCGCATTTCCGACAACGTGAGGAGGCTTGAGAACATAGCCAATGCAGCAACCCCGAGCGTGAATATGTTCAACGCGCCAGTAACCAAGAACGTGCGATCGAAGATCCGCCGTGACTGTTCCTTCAGTGTCGCTTGATCGACGACGTTGTCGGCTGGTAGTCCGAATTCGTCCGTGAGCCTCGATCGTAGATCCGCAACCTGATCAGGCTGGATCCGGAGACCGTAGCGCAGGCGCGAGACCTGCGGGTAACGAGAGGTCAGAGCATTTATTCCGGCGATGACCTGGCCCTTTGGGTTCCCGTAATCCGAATAGACCCCGACAACCGCCGCCTTCCAGTCACCCGGCAGATCCAACTGATCGCCGATGCGGAGCCGGTCCCGCCTCCAAAACTGTTCGTTGACCAGCACCCCTTGACCGGACGCCACCTGATCCCAGACGTCCGGCATGCCAGCGATCAGGGGCCAGTGCTTCCTATAGGTGGGATCGTCAACGACACCGAAGATCTGCATCGACTGCCCCCGGATCTCGGCATCCACGCTCAAGATCGGCAACACCGATTCCACCTTCGTTGCGAGCCATGCCCTGAGCCTGTCTGCCTCGCCCTCGTTCCGGGCAGCGACGTAAAGCTCAGCGGGGAGGCGTTGGTCGAGCCAGCCGACGAACGTGAGACGGAAGCTAGAGACCATGGTTCCGACGCCGACATTTGCCGCCAGCGCAAGAAGCAATGCCATGAGCGCTAGGGAAAGTCCGGGGAGTTGCTGCCGCGCGTCGGCCCAGAACCACGTGACGAGCGCGCGCGAAGACGTCCGCTGCATGACGGTGAGGAATCCGGAGAGCACGGTAGGGAGAAGTAGCGACGCCCCGAGCAGAAGACAGCCAAGAACGCCAAAGCCCGCCTCGAGTCCTTCGGCACACAGAAGAAGAGCTCCCGAGACGGCTAGCAAAGCCGCTGCGGCCAGCACCTGAAACCGCCGCCCCGCTTGCCACGATCGTCCCCAGGTCTGGGGTTGGCCCGCCGCGAGCAAAGGCACCCTCGTCAAGCGCAACAGGCTCTGTGCCGACGAAACCAATGTTCCGGCCACCGCGATGGCAAAACCAAAAACCCACCACTCCGGACGCAGGGAAAGCGTGCCGGGCACGCTGGCTCCGTAGAGTCCTTCGAGGGTTGCGGCCACTCCGGGCAGCAGCAGCGACGCGACCAGATATCCGATCGCGACGCCGACCGCCCCGGCGGCGAGGGCGAAAAGGACAAGTTCGGCGAGTAGCAGAACCGCAAGCTCACTCAACGAAACTCCAAGGCAGCGAAGCGTTCTGAAGGTCGGCCGCCGTTGCTCGAAGGCGAGACCGATCGTCGAGTAGACGATGAACAGCCCCACCGCGAAGGCGAGAAAACCGAAGGCTGTCAAATTGAGATGGAAGCTCTCGGTAAGATGCTCGACGTCGGTTTCTGCATTCGGCTCGCGAACTGAGAGCGTTGGAACAAGCTTTTCAAGCGGCTCCAGACCGGAACGTTGGTTTTCGGCAATCACAATCCGACTGAGTTCGCCCTCTCTTCTTAACAGCTTCTGGGCCAAGCCGATGTCGATGAAGGCGGCGCCGTCCAGCATCCGATCCGAAACACGCAGCGCGAGGTCCGTCTGTCCTCGCATTTTTTCCGCTGTTCTGGGAGAGACGAACAGCATGCCAGGAGGCGTGATGAAGGAAAGCAAGTCCCCGGCATTTCCCAGGTCGACGGTGTTAGTCTCGGCGGGCATCGTCAGTGGCTCGATGCCGATCACCCTTAACCGGGTCACACCGAACCGATAGTCTCCCTCCAAAACTGGTGACACGTTCCAGCCCGCCCGTCTGAGCCGCACGAACGCGGACTGAGGAATCGCGCTGCCGTTTGGAGAAACCAGGTTCGCCAATCCGTTCTGGTCGAGCACAACCGCGGCGCGGGTGTAGCTCGCGCGAGCTTCTGCGTTGATCGCCTGCACTCCCGACCACAGGGCGGTCGCCAGCGCCAGGCCGGACAAGAGGGCGCCGAGCTGCAGCGGTCGTCGTCGCCAGTGGGACAGAAGTGCCGTGGCTGCGGTCCACATCTTCATTCGATCTTCCCGCACCGCAAATAAACCTGCCGGTCGAGCCTATCCGCCAGTCTTTGCGAGTGTGTCACCAGGAGAAGTGTCGATCCGCTTCCCTTCGATAGCGCGAGCATCAGTTCCAGGACAGCGTCTCCGTTGGCCTCGTCCAGGTTTCCTGTGGGCTCATCCGCCAGAACTAAGCCGGGACGCGCGGCAAGGGTTCGTCCGATCGCCACCCGCTGCTGTTGTCCGATGGAAAGCTGCTCGGGATATCTGGTGAGCAACGACCCGATTCCGAGGCGCTCCACGAGTTCATTTTCCCACGGAGGATCGTGGCGTCCCGCGAGCTTGGCGTGGAAAGCAATGTTCGCGGCCACGTCTAGTGACGGGACAAGGTTGAACTGCTGAAATACGAGGCCGACTTCTGTCCGCCTGTAGGCAGCGCGTTCCCGGTCATTCAGCTTGGAAATGTCTCGCCCCCCGATCGTGATCTCGCCTGAGTCCGCTCGGTCGAGGCCGGCTACGAGATGCAGGAGCGTGCTCTTTCCGCTACCTGACTCCCCCGTCAGGGCAACTCTGTCTCCCGCGCAGAGATCGAGATCGATCCCTCTCAAGACTTCAAGCCGCCCTTCGGCAGTCTCATAGGATTTCCTAAGATTGCGGAGAGCGATCACCGTAGCGGCCAAGATTAGGACGATGGTACATATTTAACTCTCCACAGTCGCTTGGAAAGGCCTGCAGTGAGGAGATGCGAATACTGACGTCGAACGTCACAAGGCGGCGCGGGAGCCCGGTGATTGCGAGCGTTGATACAGCGCCCACTGCGTTCGGTGTACGTCCAGATACAAAATGTAAACGTCACCCTCGCCGCCCCTGACCTTGAAGTATCGGTAGTCGGCGCCATGCCACTGATCGAGGTTTTCGACCACTTCGACCTGCCGGCCGTTGAGGTAAAATCGTCGGATCTTTTCGACACCACCGTCGTCCACGAAGGTTTCGACCTGAACTTGCATGACGCGCTCGCTGTTCTTCTCGGCCGAAAGGCGGCGGACCCCGCCTCCTGCCAGTCGGAGCAGGATGGTTCTTGGATAAATAGCTGCGGGTGGACGAGAAGAAAGGGGCACGGCGCCCTCGCCGCATGTATTGGACGCCGCACGGCTGCTTGGGACGCCCTCCCCGTGTTTGCACCGGGTTCTGTCGCATGCCGCGATCGACATCAAACGGGGTGCCGACATCTATTGCAGTATTGCCCGTTTCGCCTATCTCGCGAACAGTTCCGATCTGGATTAACGTGTTGCGACGTGATCCCGCGACCCGGCGAGTAAGGCCGGCGCGGCAAGATAGAGGATCACGGCCATCGTCACGACGCCAGTGAACCCGATATGCATTGCAAGCAGTGCGGCGAGGATCGCGCTTAGCACCGACGCACAGCCATTGATCCCCCACGCCCAGGGAAGAAATTCCTCCGAGCGTGCGCCGACGTGGCCGAGGCCGAGGGGGAAGGGCATACCCATGAAGACAGCGAGCGGTGCTATGAGGAGGAGCGCGATTGCAATCTTCGCGGCATCCGGGAGTGCCAGCAGCCGTTCGAATATCGAAGGCAGCGCGAGCAGGTATGACCCAGCCAGGAATGCGATTACCACGACAGCGAGGGTGATGCCGCGCACCGCGGATCCGCATCCGACCGCCGCCACCCAACGTACAGCCAAGGCGCTACCGAGACCTGCGAAGGCGAGGAAACCCGCAAGCACGACGGAGACGGCGTAGAGCGGATGGCCGAGGAACAGCACGAAGCGCTGGATGAAGGCGATCTCGATGAAGAGGAAGGCCAGGCCCAAGGCAAGGAAATAGAGCCCGAAGCGCAGCCGGGGTACGGCTTTCACGAGTGCGCGCCGGCGAAGCCAGAGCGGTAGCAGGATCAAGACGGTACTGAGGAGCGCGGCCTGAACGAGCGTCGTCACCAGGATCAGGTAGCCCCAGTCGAGCATTGCTGCCCCACCTTGGGTGCGCAGCGTCAGGAGTTCGGGCAGCGCACGCCAGCGGAAAAAGTCGAAGAAATAGGGCCGATTGTCCGTGGCCGGCGCAATATCGAACTTGTAGCGCTCCGTGAAGTCGGCTCGTTCAGGGCCGAGGAGAGCGAGGGCTCCCTCGTAGAGATATTCCCGGTCGAGTTGATTGTAACGGTTCACGTCGCTCGCGGAGATGCTCGGCACCCAGGAGATGTCGAAGAAATTCTCGGCCGCGAAGCCGCGGATGGCTGCTATGTCGTCACCCGTGAGCGGCGACTTGGCGATGAGCAGGGTTGCGGTATTCCAGCTCCGGATCAGCGCCAAGTGCCGGCCGGGCTGGGCCACGCCATCCGCTTCAAGCGCTGCGGTAGCGGTGGCGAACAGCTTAAGGATGTCGCGCGGCGGCACCCGCAGCCATCGCGTGATGGCGACGATGCCATCTGGTTTCAGTACCGCCAGGTAAGCCCGCAGTGCCTCCACGGTATAGGTGTAATTCTCGTGCATGCTTTGCACGCCGGCCGCGGCCGCGCTGAAGGAGTCAAGGAGCGGCATCTGGATCAGGTCGTAACGCTCGCCCGCGGTCGCAGCGAAGGCGCGCGCCTCGGCTAGATGCAGATGCACGTTCGGTCGGCTGAAGATGCCGCCGACGAAGTTCGCGAAGCGATTGCGAGCCAGGTCGATCATCTGCGGGTTGACCTCTACAGCGTCCACGAGTTCGGCTCCGGAGCGAAGCGCCAGCAGCACCTGCTCGCCGCCACCAGCACCGAGGACCAGCACTCGCGGCCGTGCAAGAATGCGGTACGGGAGCGCCGCCGTTGTCCGGTCGAGATAAGCGACCGTCGCCGGATCGCCGCTATAGGCGGTCATCGCCGTAACACTATCGCCATCGCTGAAGACGGCGAGTTGCGTGGGCGGCTCTTGGGTGTTGGCGAGGCTGAGGCCCGGCGCGTACCGGAATGGGACGCTCGGGCTCTCCACGACTGTCAGTAGTCCGAGCGGGCTTGATCGCTCCTCGACCACCCGCGCGTTGGGGACGTCGAGAGCCATGCTTAGGCCCTTGTATTGCGACATGTGCGGGCCGGTGGCCGTAAAGGACGGTGGCAGCCACACCGCGATGACCGCGGCGGCAAGCCCGAGGCTGCCCGCAGCTAGCCGCCGATGGCGAGCCATGCCCGTCGCAGCAAGGGCAGCCGCCGCAAATCCCAACGTCGCGACGAAGCGCAGTGCCGCAGCCGGAAAGACCAGGAACATGAGCCCGACGATGCCCAGTGCACCGACCCCAGCGCCGACCAGGTCGAAGGCATAGACGCGTCCGACCTGGCCGGGATGGCGGCTGAAGGCAAGGCCGATACAGGTGGCACCAAAAAAGAACGGCAGGACCAGGAGAGCATAGCTAGCCGCGAGCCAACCGAGCTGGCCCGGATTCCAGACGACCTCGAGCGCGTTGAACGGCAGGCGTTCGGCACCGGCGAAGCTGGCAACCGCAGTGATGCCGAACAGCGCTGCCGACGCTGCGAAGGCGGCCGGGTACTGTTTCACCAGAGGGCGGCGGGCCAATGCAACGAACGTACCGCTCGCGCCGAAGCCCAGGAGTGCTATGCTTATGATCATATAGGCAAATTGATGCCACTGAATGATCGAAAAGAGCCGCATCAGCAGCACTTCGTGAGCAAGGGTTGCCGCCGATATGAGACCAACCGGCAGCAGGCGCCCCGCTCTCATTGGGCTCTACCTCCCCTCAGCGGCACAAAGGCCACCGGCAGCAGTTGACGGGTCGTGATGCTTCCGTCCCGTCGCTTCTCGACCAGCATGAGAAACTGGGTCGCAAAGGGGCCTCCAACGGGGACGACCATCCGGCCGCCCTTGGCGAGTTGCTCGACCAGCGGTGGCGGGATGTGACTGGCAGCGGCAGTCACCACGATACCGTCGAAAGGCGCGTGGGCAGGCCAACCATAGTAGCCGTCTCCCACCCTCACCTCGACATTGTCGAAACGGAGCTCCGCCAATCGGGCGGCCGCCCTTTCGCCCAGCTCCGGTAGGATCTCAATCGAGTAAACCTTCGCTGCGAGCGGCGACAAGACGGCTGCCTGATAACCCGAGCCAGTGCCGATCTCGAGGACAGCGTCGCCGGGCCCAACGTTGATCAGGTCCGTCATCAGCGCGACGATGAAGGGTTGCGAGATGGTCTGTCCGTATCCGATCGGCAGTGGCCGATCTCGATAGGCCGCACCACGCTGCTCCTCGGGCACAAAAAGGTGGCGCGGCACCCTTCCCATCGTCTCCAGCACAGCCGGATCGACGCCCTGGCCCTCGACCGCTGACGGCGCCGAACGGGCGTGCAATCTGATCGTCTCGATCATCGCCGCACGCTCGCCGAGTCGATCCTGAGCGGATGTTGAAACCACGGCGGCCGCACCTGCGAGAACCGCCGCCATTAACGCTTGGCACTGGGTTAGAGGACGCATGAACTCTCTCCCGGTTACATCGCCAGAGTATAGTGGCGGCAGCGGCAATATTGATAGATATAAGCCCACTTATCGGTTTTAATTCGTATTTGAGCTCTCCAGGCGCTGAACTTGGCAGACAAGCTGGTCGCCGTTGTCCCCGATGCGAACATTCGTCCTGTCGAGCGCGTCAAATTCAAATGGCACGAACGCCAGCGAGCGCGCCCTCCATATACGCGTCTCGTCTGATCGTCAGACCCGCAGAGCCTGGGGTGTGAGCGCCGGCCTATTTCGAACCGCTTGGAATGCAGCGACCGCGCAAAGAGATGGATCGGACGTTGTTCTCGTCGAAGGTCAGCACTTTCGGCTTCAAGGTCGTAGTAGGCCGAGTAGCATATGATGATCTGGTCGCCCGGCTGGCCGGTCCTTGCGGCCGCACCATTGAGGACGCAGCACCTGGTTCCGCGCTGACCGAATATGACGTAGGTGGAGATGCGCGCGCCGGAATTCTTGTTCCAGATCGATGGGCTCGGTGCGGCGGCAGCAGGGCAATTTGTTGGCCATAGAACGCCCGCTTTATGTCACGCAGGACGCTGAGGGCAGTGTTCGCGAAGCTTTTGCAGTAAATGGGCCTCTGCGTATCGCGCGCGACACTTCCAGAGCCTTTCGCGCCAAAATACTTATGAATTGTCGCGGAGGTCGGGTCGTTTCGGATTGAATGTTATGCTGCGTCCAATTGCTGCCACCCTCAACTTCACCTACATTGACCAAGTGGTAAAAAGACGCGTTCCAAAACGCGCAATCAATCAGAGGGGAAGTTCATGCATAGCAATTCCTTCAATTTCGCCATTTCCAGAAGAAATCTGATCAAAATTGCCGGCGCCTCCGCCGCGGTGGCTGCAGCGGGTCTTCCAAGCCGCCTGCTCGCTGCCGACCCGACAAAGGTGGCAGCCGTGTATACCGTCCCGGTCGAGCAGCAGTGGGTCAGTCGTATCCACAAGGCGGCCAATACCGCCAAGGAGCGCGGCGACATCGAATATGTCTATTCGGAAAACACCGCAAACAACGATTACGAGCGCGTCATGCGCGAATATTGCGAGGCTGGCCACAAGCTGATCCTGGGCGAGGTCTTCGGCGTCGAGGATGCCGCCCGCGCCGTCGCCAAGGACTACCCTGACGTCGCCTTCCTGATGGGCTCGAGCTTCAAGCCCGATGCCGCCGTGCCGAACTTCTCAGTGTTCGACAACTATATCCAGGACGCATCCTATCTGTCTGGCATCATCGCCGGCGCGATGACCAAGTCCAAGAACATTGGCATGGTGGGAGGCTACCCGATCCCGGAGGTTAACCGGCTGATGAACGCCTTCATGGCCGGGGTGAAGGAAGTTGCCCCAGACACCAAGTTCCAGGTCGCCTTCATCGGCTCGTGGTTCGATCCGCCCAAGGCCAAGGAGACGGCGTTCGCCCAGATCGATGGCGGTGCGGATCTGCTGTATGCCGAGCGTTTCGGCGTATCCGATGCCGCCAAGGAAAAGAAGATCCTGGCGATCGGCAATGTCATCGATACCCAGGCAGACTATCCGGACACCGTTGTCGCCTCCGCGCTGTGGCATTTCGAGCCGACGCTCGACAAGGCGATCGCCGAAGTGAAGGCCGGCACTTTCAAGGCCGACGACTACGGCGTCTATTCCTTCATGAAGAACGGCGGCTGTTCGCTAGCACCTCTCGGCACCTTCGACAGCAAGGTTCCGGACGACATCAAGGCCAAGGTCGCTGAGAAAGAGAAGATGATCAAGGACGGCGCATTCACCGTCGAGATCAACGACGGCGAGCCCAAGTCGAGCTAGCCTGTGCTCCCGTTCATGGGAGAGGTGGGCAACCTTGCCGGAGGGGGATAACTCTTCGCCGGAAGCGACCACTCTCTCCCTGGACGGGAAAGGAAGCTTCCCACATCGCCACTTCCGGTCACCGCCGTGTCAAGCAACCCTGTCCTTCGTCTTTCCGGCATCAGCAAGCGCTTCGGCCCACTCAGGGCAAACGAGGCCATTTCCTTCGAGCTGAAGCGGGGCGAAGTCATAGCACTTCTCGGGGAGAACGGTGCCGGCAAGACGACGCTGATGAACATTCTCTTCGGCCACTATGTCGCTGACGAGGGAACCGTCGAGGCATTCGGAAAGCGGCTTCCGCCGGGAGATCCGCGCGCGGCTCTCGATGCCGGCATTGGCATGGTCCACCAGCATTTCACCCTTGCTGACAACATGACGGTGCAGGAAAATATCGCGCTTGGCACGCAGAGCCTCTGGCGCATGCGGCTCGACAGGGCCGCAGCACGGCGGCGCATCGAGCAACTGTCGGCCGATTTCGGCCTCGCCGTCGAACCCGCCGCCACCGTCTCCACACTCTCGGTCGGCGAACGTCAGCGCGTCGAGATCTTGAAGGCACTCTATCGCGAAGCCCGTCTCCTGATCCTGGACGAGCCGACGGCCGTTCTAACACCCGCAGAGACCGATGCGCTGTTCCGGACACTGAAGCTGCTCGTCGCAAAGGGCCTGTCGATCATCTTCATCTCCCACAAATTGCACGAAGTAATGTCGGTCAGTGATCGTGTGCTGGTTTTGCGCTCCGGCCGACTCGTTGGCGAGCGTGAAACGGGTTCAACCGACCGCAAAGAACTAGCCGCCCTAATGGTTGGCCAGGAAGTCAAGCCGACGGAGGTCACCCCGGTAAAGCGGGGTGTACCGCTGCTGACGCTCGAAAGCGTCTCCACGACGCCGTATAACGGAGCCGGCCTCGATCAAGTGTCGCTCACGCTCACGGCCGGCGAGATCACCGGCCTTGCCGGCGTCGCCGGCAATGGCCAGGCTGGCCTTGCGGCCCTTATCGCCGGCATCCGGCGCCCGACCAACGGGAGCATTTCCATCGCCGGGAGGGAAGTCGCCGACTGGTCGCCGCGCGTGGCCCTCGCCCACGGCGTGGCCAGGATTCCGGAAGATCGCCACGCTATCGGCAGCATCGGCGACATGAGTGTGACGGAGAATGTCATCGGCGAACGCTACCGCAGCCCGCGGTTCAGCCGCATGGGCTTCCTGAACTGGAGGGCTGCCCGCGGCTTCGCCGAGAAACTCATCGCCGACTACGAGGTCAAATGCCCCTCGCCCGAGGCCCGAATGCGCCTGCTTTCGGGCGGCAACATGCAGAAGCTGATCCTCGGCCGGGCCCTTGATCCCGACCCGACGGTCATCCTTGCAAGCCAGCCGACCCGTGGCCTCGATGTCGGCGCAGTCGCGTATGTACACCGCATGCTGCTCGAAGCACGAGACAGGGGCGCGGCTATACTGCTGATATCCGAAGACCTCGAGGAGGTCCTGGCATTGTCCGACCGCATCATCGTCATGTTCAAGGGACGCCTTTCGACGCCGTCTTCGCGCGGCGAGCGCAGCATTCGGCAACTGGGAGAGTTGATGGCGGGCCACGACGGGGAGCGCGGCGACCATGCGGCTTGAGCCAAAGCTTGCGCCGTCCTTGGCGGTCACCTTGCTGTTTCCGCTGGCAGCCATCGCCACAACGCTGGTGTTGACGTCGATGCTCGTTCTCGTCGCTGGCGCTTCGCCGCTGTCCGTCTTCTATCTCGTGGCCAAGGGAGCGGCCGGCTCACAGTTCGCGCTTATGGAAACCCTGACCCGAGCGACGCCGCTGATCTTCACGGGCCTGGCGATCGCCGTCGCCTTTCGGGCCAAGCTCTGGAACATCGGCGCGGAAGCCCAACTCTACATCGGTGGCGTAGTCACCGTGGTGCTGGGAACCGGCGCACTACCGCTACCTTCGGTCGTTCTGATCCCGGTGATCATGGTCGCCGTCATGGCTGCAGGCGCGCTGCTTCTGCTCGGCCCGGCCGTGCTGAAGACCCGCTTCGGCGTCGATGAGGTGGTCACCACGCTGCTGCTCAACTTCATCGTCCTGCTGTTCGTGTCGATGCTGCTTGAAGGTGTACTCAAGGACCCGATGGGGCTCGGCTGGCCGCAATCGCAAAAGGTCATCGCTGAAGCCCAACTGCCGCGCCTCATCCAGGGCAAGCGCCTGCACTACGGCTTCGCCATCGCGCTTGTTTCGGCCGTTCTCGTCTGGGTCGTCATGAAAAAGACGGTTCTCGGCTACGAAATGCGCGCCGTCGGCCACAATCCCGAGGGGGCACGTTTTGTCGGCATTCTGGTCAACCGCACGCTGATGAAGACGGCGTTGCTTTCGGGCGGTTTGGCCGCACTTGCAGGCTTTTCCGAAGTCTCGGGGCTCAAGGGAAACCTGACGCTCGACCTGTCGCCAGGCTACGGTTACAGCGGCATCGTCGTCGCGATGCTCGCCATGCTCAATCCGCTTGGCGTCATCGCATCGGCCATCTTTGTCGCCGGCATCTTCGTCGGCGCCGATGCCATGAGCCGTGCCGCCAAAGTGCCCAGTTACATAGCCGACGTCATGGTCGCTACTTCGCTTCTGTCGATGGTTGTCGCGATCCTTCTGGCGCGATTCCGGATTAGGTGGAGGTGACATGGACGCGCTTGAAATCCTCTTCACCGCCTCCTTCTGGGTTGCCGCCATCCGCATCGCATCCCCGCTGATCTTCGCGACCATGGGCGAGTTGATATGCGAGCGCGCGGGCGTTCTCAACCTGGGCATCGAAGGGATCATGACGGCCGGGGCTTTTGCCGGCTGGTTCACCGTCTATTCTGGCGGCGATCTTTGGGCCGGCGTGCTGGTCGCGGCCATTGTCGGCGCCATGTTCGGCTTGCTGCACGCCACGCTCACCGTACCGCTCGGCCTGTCGCAACACGTCGTCGGCATCGGCATCACGCTGCTTGCCACGAGCTTGACCTACTTCACCTATCGGCTTGCGCTGCCCGAGGTGACGTCGCCGCCGAAGATTGAGCCGTTCCAGCCGTTGCCGATCCCGGGTCTTTCCAGCCTTCCCGTCATTGGCGAGGCGCTGTTCTCCCAGACGCCGCTGACCTATCTCGCGTTCGTGTCAGTCGCAGCCGTCACCTGGATCCTTTACCGCACGCCCATTGGCCTTGCCGTTCGCGCTGTCGGGGAAAACCCCTCGGCGGTCGAGGCCCAGGGCATTTCCGTCACCGGCATCCGCATGGGTGCCGTCGCCATCGGCAGCGCGCTGATGGCGGTGGGCGGCGCCTTTCTCACTACTTCGGCCTTCAATTCCTTCTTTTTTCAGATGATCAATGGGCGCGGCTGGATTTGTATCGCGCTGGTCGTCTTCGGCTCCTGGCGGCCAGGGAAGGCGCTGATCGGCGCCATACTGTTTGCCGCCTTCGATGCCTATCAGGTTCGCCTGCAGCAGATCTCAGGCGGTATCGTTCCCTATCAGGTTTTCCTTATGATGCCCTATGCGCTGTCGATCCTCGCGCTGATCCTGGTCGCGCGTCGCGCCACCTATCCCAAAGCTTTGATGATCCCGTACCAGAAAGGCGAAAGATGAGTTTCGACTTGATTGTAAAGGGCGGCACGCTGCCCGACGGAAACGTCGCCGATATCGGCATCAATGGCGACAGGATCGCCGCAATCGAGCCCAGCATCGATGCCGCGGCCGGTCGCGTCGTCGATGCCTCGGGCAACCTCGTCAGCCAGCCTTTTGTCGATCCGCATTTCCATATGGGCGCAACGCGGTCATATGGTACCAAGGTCGATATCGAACCCCTCCCCCACACAGCCGGCGAAATGCTCCAGTCCGACGATCTTCATAGCCAATCCTTTTGAATGGATGCCCGTTGAAGTTGAAATCGCGGCATCTCATTCCATCCGGACGCCCGAGTAAAGTGTATTGCCGAACCAAACAGGCCTCTTGGTTAAGTGTACATTACTGGAGAAAGAGGCCGATTCTTGCGCCTCCAGCCTGTCCAAATGGAAGACACCGCGCGACATAGGTCCGGTTCTCGCCACAGAGGAAAGGCGCCCCACCCTGCGCACCGTGGTGGCGGACCATCTTGTCAGTCGATATCTGATAGCCTAGCCGCTTTGCGCAATGCCCCGTGAGAAAGGTTTCACCTGTGCTCTCGCTTTGAGCAGAGCGGTCCACTGCAAGTCTCTTGCCGCCCAGGAGGTGCGTGCTCTGCTGGCCGCCCGCAAGCTCATTCAGGGCAAGCTTCACGACATTTCCGGGGCATCATGCGCGGCTTCGGCCTCAAGGTCGGGCCGGCGACGCGGCGCACTTGCGCCGGGCGCATCCGCGCGCATTCGACCTTGGGAGCGTCGATACGGCACTGCTGAAATTGAGCGCAAGCCGCGTGCCATCGGACGCCGGGATGATAACGCACAGCGGTTGGACAGCTCTTGAAAACCGCGCCGCGAAGTAATACCTTCAAAAAACCACTCCTTACATCGGTTCGACAATGACGACGACGGTTACAGCAAAGGGGCAGATTACGATCCCCAAACCAGTGCGCGACCTCTTGGGTATAGTGCCTGGGAGCCAGGTTGATTTCCGTCGCGCGCCGGATGGAAGCATCGTGCTCGTTCATGCCGCCAAAAAACAGCAGCTCAGCCGCTTCGCAAAGCTGCGAGGGCACGCTGGCAAAGGGCTGGATACTGACGCGATCATGGCCCTCACCCGTGGCGAACCGTGATATTCGTAGACACAAATGTTCTTCTCGACGTCGTAACCGATGATCCGACATGGGCCGATTGGTCCATAGCGCAACTCGAAAACGCAAGCCTTGGGGGGACATTGTGGGTCAACGACATCGTCTATGCCGAACTGGCCGTTCGCTACGATCGGATCGAAGAAGTCGACGCGTTCCTTGATCAAGCCGGATTAGAACTGGCACCAATGCCGCGAGAGGCTCTCTTTCTGGCAAGCAAGGTTTTCACACGATATCGCAAAGCAGGTGGAACGAGAACCGGGGTTCTCCCAGACTTCTTCATCGGTGCACATGCGGCCGTCAGCGGGTTGCCATTGCTCACGCGTGATGTTGGTCGCTACAGAACCTATTTCCCGACATTGACATTGAGTGCCCCGGATTTGCCGACTTAGTGGCCCTGGCGGATCGGGATTGAGCAACCGTCGCACCAGGCAACCCACTCCACCGTCGTAGCGGTCGGCGCCGGGAGGCCTTGAGCGTCACCATCACGATGTCAGGAGAAATCCCGCCCCTAGTCGGCCGAGGCGGAACTGGCGCGCCGTCAGCGTCGGCATGGCGGCTCGGGTCTCCTCGATCGTCAGCGGCACGCAGGGCGCTGTCAGGAAATCCGAGTTATCCGTCAGCCATTGGCGGATCGCCGGGTTGAGACCGAACGCATCCGGTGCCGGCGCACGCGCGCGTCGCCGAGGAAAGACCGAGCTTGGAGACCGGAGCCGCCGAACGCGACGCAGTTCTCTTCACCCGGCTCCCGTACCGATCATTACCAAGCATTGCCAACACGATTTGTTCCGCTCGCCATGGGAGCGGGCAGCGGTAGGTTGAAGCGGTAATGGGAACGAAATTTCGCACGACCTGTTGGGATCAAGGAACGCGACGGCGAGTTTCATATCGCCGAACCGAGCCGTGCAACATTCGTGGATCGCCGAGCGATGGCAATGACTAGAAACAGTCGAGAGCATTCGGCCACACAGGGGCCGGCTCTTGAGAACCTCCATATGAACGATCTTTCGCTTGGTGATATCCGACAGCAAGCCGAGGATTGCCGCCGCTGCGACCTCTACAAGCATGCGACCCAGCTTGTCTTTGGTGCGGGTCCGGAAAACGCGAAACTGATGCTTGTCGGTGAACAGCCTGGAGACAAGGAAGATCTAGCGGGAAAGCCCTTTGTCGGCCCCGCAGGCACCGTATTGACCGAATGTTTGGAGGAAGCCGGCATCGAACGCCAGACCTGCTATCTGACCAACGCGGTCAAGCACTTAAGTATGAGCAGCGTGGCAAGCGCAGACTGCATTCGAAGCCCAACGCCGGCGAAGTTCAGCGTTGCTCCTGGTGGCTCGGCGCCGAACTCGCCCGCCTGCGACCAGCCGTAGTCGTGGCGCTCGGCGCTACGGCAGCAGGAGCACTGCTCGGAAGATCGATCAGGGTGACCAAGGATCGTGGGCGGCCGCTGGAAGTTGGTTCCCGGTTTCTGATCGTCGTAACAATCCACCCATCATATCTGCTGCGAATTCGCGATCGATTGGATGCCAATCGCGCGCGGGAGCATTTTGTTGCCGATCTGCGCCTTGCCAATGAACTGCTGTCTGGGAATTGAGCCGGCTGCGCGGCGACAAACAAGGTGAAATTCGCGTCCTGATCGTCGCGCTATAGCCGGCCTCCAAAGGTGGAGTTTCGGAACCATTTGAGCATCTGCCCGTTTTTCGTTCGTCCTACGGGCCACATTGATGGCGCGGGGTACTAGTCCGAATGAATACCGAGTGGATCCAATGGCCGATAAACTGGACGAGCGCGGCGAGCCGCTGTCAGCAACGCACGATGCCGAACGGACTACCTTCTCTGGCAGGGAAACGCGCCAAGCGGGAATGGGCAGGCGCGTTTTTTTGGTTCTTGCGGCGAGCCTAGCCCTCGTCCTGCTTGCGTGGGGAGCGGTAGAACTGACAAGCCGTGCCACCGGAGACCAATCTAGAAGCGAAGGCAGTGTCACTGCGCCGCAACCCAAGTAATCGAGCCGCAGGTGCCAGGTTAGAATTTCACAAAGTTGTTAGCCAAGCCGGCGCGCGATCCGGGATCGACGCAGCGTTGCTCCTTGCCGAAGATGGCTGAAGCAGCTCGAGAACGAGAATGCGCGGCGTATAAAGATTGTCGTAGACCTGACCCTGGACCGCTAGATGCCGCAGGACGCCATTCGGCTCGAGGGCATGAACAGAACGAAAATTCCACCGAAAACCAGCAGCGAATTCGCCATTCCATTTTCTCTTGCAGGTTCGTTCCCGTTCGTTTTTAATCCGCCTACTTTCGCCACGAAAGTCAGTCGCGTTTGATCGAGGAGGGTCGACGCGATCTTAATAATCGGAGGAACAACCATGTCAGCTTTCAAATGGACTCTTGCAGCCACATCCACGCTTTCAATCCTTGCTGCTTCCAATGTCCTCGCGGCGACGGAACTTCAATGGTGGCATGCCATGACGGGCGCCAACAACGAAACGGTTGAAAGGCTTGCGAAGGAATTCAACGAGAGCCAGTCGGAGTACAAGGTCGTTCCAGTGTTCAAGGGTACGTATGCTGAAACATTGAACGCGGGCATCGCTGCTTTCCGTTCCAAGCAGGCGCCTGCAATCCTGCAGGTGTTCGATGCGGGCAGCGGCGTGATGCTGGGCGCCGAGGGCGCTGTGGTGCCGGTGGCGGACGTTCTTCAGAAGGGCGGCTACGAGTTCAACAAGGATCAGTACCTGCCAGGCATCGTCGCGTACTATTCCAAGGCTGACGGGACCATGCTGTCCTTCCCATTCAACTCGTCCTCGCCGATCCTCTATTACAACAAAGACGCCTTCACGAAGGCCGGCATCGATACCGCAAAGCCACCGGCCACATGGCCCGAGGTCTTCGAGGCGGCCAAGAAGATCAAGGCGAGTGGGGCGGCAAATTGCGGCTTCACATCGACCTGGCTGACCTGGATCCAGACCGAGAACTTCTCCGCCTGGAACAACGTGCCCTACGGCACGAACGAGAACGGCCTTTCTGGCCTCGAAGTCGAACTGAAAATCGACGCTGCGCTCTTCGTCGAGCATTTCCAGTCGATTGCCGACCTCGCCAAGGATGGAACGTTTCGCTATGGCGGCCGCACATCGGAAGCAAAGCAGCTGTTCATGTCGGGCGAATGCGCCATCCTGACCGAATCCTCCGGCGGTCTCGGCGATATTGTGAAGTCGGGGATCAACTATGGCGTCGGCCAGCTTCCCTACTATGAAGGCCATGGTCCGCAGAACACCATCCCCGGTGGCGCAAGTCTCTGGGTCTTTGCCGGCAAGAGCGACGGCGAGTACAAGGGCGTGGCCGAGTTCTTCAACTTCCTCTCGAAAACGGAAACCCAGGCCCAGCTTCACCAGGTTTCGGGCTACCTGCCGGTGACCCTGGCAGCCTATGAAGAAACCAAGAAGTCCGGCTTCTACGAAAAGAATCCGGGCCGGGAAACGCCGATCAAGCAGATGATGGGCAAGGCTCCCACCGAAAATTCGAAGGGTGTTCGCCTCGTCAACCTCCCGCAGGTTCGAGACATCCTCAACGAAGAGTTCGAAGCGATGCTTGCTGGCCAGAAGGATGCAAAGACGGCCCTCAGTGAAGGCGTAACGAAGGCCAACGCTGCCATCAAAGCAGCGATCGGAAACTGAACCTCTAAACGAAATGTCCGCACCGCTAAGCGGTGCGGACTGGTATCCCATGGAGGGGACGTTTCATGCAGTCCGTCGTGTTTCCCAACAAGGTGCTGCCGTATCTTCTGCTTGCGCCTCAGATCATCCTCACGATCGTCTTCTTCTTTTGGCCAGCAAGCCAGGCTCTCTACCAGTCGGTCCTGCGCGAGGATCCGTTCGGCCTGAAATCCGGTTTCGTCGGCCTCGCCAACTTCCAGGCGATCCTGTCCAATCCGGACTACCTGCATTCGCTGAAGGTCACGGTGGTCTTCAGTCTCGCGACGGCCCTGTTGTCTATGGCTCTCGCGCTCCTGCTGGCCACCTCGGCAGACCGCGTGGTGCGGGGACGCAACATCTATCGGACGCTTTTGATCTGGCCCTATGCGGTCGCCCCCGCCGTTGCCGGCATGCTCTGGCTCTTCATGTTCAATCCGGCGATGGGAACGTTCGCCTACATTCTGCGCCGGAACGGGTTTGTTTGGGATCCGCTCCTCAATGGCAACCAGGCAATGTGGCTGGTCATCGTTGCGGCGGCCTGGAAGCAGATCAGCTACAACTTCCTGTTCTTCGTCGCCGGCTTGCAATCGATCCCGAAATCGCTAATCGAGGCCGCCGCGATCGACGGCGCCCGCGGCACCAAGCGGTTCTGGACTATCGTCTTTCCGCTTCTTGCGCCCACGACGTTCTTCCTGCTGGTCGTCAACACCGTCTACGCCTTCTTTGATACCTTCGGCATCATTCATGCCGTCACCGGCGGGGGACCGGCAAAGGCCACCGAAACGCTCGTCTATAAAGTTTACAACGACGGTTTCGTCAATCTCGACCTCGGCAGTTCGGCGGCCCAATCGGTGATCCTGATGATCATCGTCGTTGCGCTGACGGCCTTCCAGTTCCGCTTCGTCGAGAAGCGGGTCCATTACTCGTGAGACGCCGATGATCGAAAATCGCCCCATTTCCACCCTGATCAGCCACCTGGTGCTCGTGATCGGGATCCTCATCGTTGCGCTTCCGATCTACTACACGTTCGTCGCGTCGACGCACACGTCGATCGAGATCGTGCGCCCGCCGATGTCGCTCGCGATCGGCGACCATCTGGTGGAAAATTACAAGGAAGCAGTCGGTGGCGGCGTCGAGCGCGTCGTCGGCGTCAGCCTCGAGCGGCTGCTTTTCAACTCGACGGTCGTGGCGATCGCAATCGCGGTCGGCAAGATCGTGATTTCCTTTCTCTCCGCCTTCGCGATCGTCTTCTTCCGCTTTCCGCTGAAGATGCTGTTCTTCTGGATGATTTTCATCACGCTGATGCTTCCGGTCGAGGTGCGCATCCTGCCGACCTACAAGGTGATCGTGGACCTGGGCCTGATCGACACCTATGCGGGCCTGACGCTGCCGCTGATGGCTTCGGCGACGGCGACCTTCCTCTTTCGCCAGTTTTTCCTGACGATACCGGGAGAACTGGTGGAAGCCGCGCGCATCGACAATGCCGGGCCGTTTCGCTTTATGCGCGACATCCTGCTGCCACTCTCTGCAACCAACATCGCCGCGCTCTTCGTCATCCTCTTCATCTACGGCTGGACCCAGTACCTCTGGCCCCTGCTCGTCACCAACGACGCCAAGATGAATACGATCATCATTGGGCTCAGGCGGATGATCGACTTCACCGACGCCTCGACCCCCTGGAACTATGTCATGGTGACCGCGATCCTGGCGATCATCCCCCCTATCCTCGTCGTGGTGCTAATGCAGCGCTGGTTCGTCAAAGGTCTTGTGGAGACAGAAAAGTAATGGCTGAAATTTCCCTCAAAGACGTCCGCAAGACCTACGGCACGGTGGAAGCAATCAAGGGCGTGTCGCTCGACATCATGGATGGCGAATTCGTCGTGCTGGTTGGTCCGTCGGGGTGCGGCAAGTCCACGCTCCTGCGCATGATCGCCGGGCTCGAAAGCATCACCGGCGGCGATATCCTCATCGGCACGCGCCGGGTCAACGATGTGGAACCGGCCAAACGCGACATTGCTATGGTCTTCCAGAACTATGCGCTCTACCCCCACATGAGTGTGCGCCAGAACCTTGCCTACGGGCTGAAGAACCGCAATACACCGGCCGCCGAGATCGACCGGCGGATCGCGACCGCCGCCAGGACGCTGGAGATCGAACCCTATCTCGACCGCAAGCCGCGCCAGCTTTCGGGCGGACAGCGCCAGCGCGTCGCGATGGGGCGGGCCATTGTCCGGCAACCGGCCGCCTTCCTCTTCGACGAACCGCTCTCCAATCTGGACGCAAAGCTGCGCGGACAGATGCGCATAGAGATCAAGCGGCTGCAGCGGTCGCTCGGAACAACGAGCGTGTATGTCACGCACGATCAGATGGAAGCGATGACGCTCGCCGATCGGCTGGTCGTCGTGAATGCCGGCCGGATTGAACAAGTCGGTACACCGCTGGAGCTCTACGAGAAACCCGCGACAACGTTCGTCGCCACTTTTATAGGCTCGCCCTCGATGAATCTCTTGCAAGGCAAGGACATGTCGGCGGGGTGGTCGCTATCCCCGGATGTTGTGCGCCCGAATACCGACTATACGCTCGGCATCCGCCCCGAGGATCTTTCCCCGATACCCGCCGATTCAACCGGTTTGCCATTCGCGGCCACGGTCCAGATCGACGGTATCGAACTAGTCGGGGCCGAGAGCCTCCTGCATGGTCGGCTCAAAAACGGCAGCGAATTGATCTTCCGAGTTTCCGGGCGAGCACACAACGAGATCGGCGACGAAGTTAAAGTTGGGGCCGGTGCGGAAGCTCTCCATTTGTTCAGTGCAAACGGCCACCGACATGGATAAGTCGTTCGCAGATTGCATCGAGCCTGACGGCCACCCATTGGCCGAGTAGGAGACGCATGCTGCTATTTATTTGATGCGCAGGACATCGTTTCCTTCGGCGTGAGCTATCTTGAGAGCCGTTTTGGCGAGAGGTCATCGTCACACATGAGCGATCCTTGATTAGCGCCGCTCCGCCATGGTCGACCTCAACACAACGACAACGAGGCCGATCAAGACCGTTGAAGAGAAAGGCCGCTGCCGCGATCGCAGGCCTTATGTTTTCACGGATGCTGGAGAACATTTGCCGCGCCAACGTTGCCTATTCTCAACTAACGCAAGAATGAAGCTATCCGTTTTCTATCGTTTGCCGTCGCGCGGCGGTTGATGATGATGCGTCCGCGGGCATCCTTCATGATGTAGCGGCCATTCACAATCTCTTCGCTAATGCCGCCTTCGTGGCGAACGCGGACATCCTGCCCATTTGCCTTTGCGTTCCCACGACTGGAGCTGTTGGACCTCGAATTCCCACCGCTGTTGCCGCCAGCATTCCCACCTCCGCTGCCGCCTCCACTCCCGCCACCGTTCCCGCCACTTCCGCCCCCGCCTCCAGTACCATTACCAGCGAAGGCGACGGTCTTGACGACCGCAAACCCGGCGCTAGACATTTCGAGGCTGTAGGGCAAAGAGATGGCGAGGGTGCAGGCTGCCGGCCAGAATGCTGTCAGTATCATCCGGCGCGTGATCATAGTGTCTCCACGGCTTTTCGTACGCAAAACGCACGTAGCGCGGTGGGCAACGAACTGCCTTTGCCCCTGACTGAGACCACAGTCAACTCGCACCAGCCCAAAAAGGCTCCGTGAGGAGCCAGGGCCTATTCTGGCCCCGGTCGTCTGCATTTGAAAGCATGCGAGGGCTAGAATTCGCTTCGGCGTGCGCAGCTTCTACGAGAGGTATGTGGCGCTGGAAGGTTCCGCTATGGGACTTCAGTCCCATTAATCGCCGCAAAGGTCTTAGTCTTACTTCGGTTATTGAGAGGTCCGGTCGCTGGGTTTCCCGTTTCAGCTACATCGGTCCGTCACCGCCATGGCTACGGGAGGCGTTGCGGACCTCGCCTTGTACCGCGTTGTCAGCGTCCAATCCCTCAGTTCCGGCGAAAGCTGCAGAAGTCAGTGCAGCTTTGTCACCCTAGCCTCGGCAATGGCCTCTATGAACGCATCTCGCGCTTGTTCCCACGGGTAGGTCCCAAGCATGGCGTCCGTGCATTTGTTAAGGGCGTCCAAATAGGCGACGCCATAGTCGACAGGCCAACTCTCGCTAAGCAGCGTAGCTGCTCGGGCGGGAGTCGACACTATTTGAACTCCGTCGAGTTCCGGGAGCTGGATGATCACGCATTCATTCCAAGTTTCGATCATCGCCGCCTCCGTTTCCTTACTGATTGACCGCGGCATGCAACCCTCATTCCGTCAGGGTTGTACTGGCTGCGCTGGCGTAAACGCTTTCAGCTTTGGTGGCTTGTCATTCTCATCCGGGTTGGGATTGGGAAACTCGTCCGGAAGGATGTCGGGCTCTGGTTCCTCGATGGGGGGCTGCGGCACGTCCGGTGGCATTCCTGGCGGAAATTCGGGATCGGGGGGCCTCGGGATTGGTTCGGTAGGCATGTTCTCGGCTCCTGTTTTGGCGGTCAACCGCTACCGGACTGTGTTTGTTCCAAGATTTGATCGACGCGGCCGCTTGAATAACCCGTAGTCACCGACATGGACGAAGTCTCTGCGCGTTGGAAGGAAACTCCAGCTCAAGAACAACTCGCGCGACACGACCTCAACATTGCAACCTATGAGCCGAAGAAGCTTCTGGCGCTGCGACCACCCAAGGACCGCTGTCCGGGCGCAGGGTGGTCGCGACCCTAGAAAGCTCTATTGAGCAGGCGTCGTCGTTGAAGGCTGCGTCGTAGACGGCTGAGTAGTCGACGGTGTCGTGGTTGACGGCTCCGTAGTGGACGGTGTGGTCGTCGACGGTTGGATGGTTGACGGCTCAGCAGTCGACGGTGCTGTCGTCGACGGGGTAGTTGTCGATGGCGTGGTCGTCGACGGTTGAGATGTCGTCGGCTCAGTCGTGGTCGCCGGCGGTGTTGCGGTCTCGGGGGTCGTTTCCTTCTTTGGTATGAGAAGGACGATGAGGATGATGACCACCACGGCAAGAATTATCCCAAGGACGGTATTTCGGCTCATGCTTGGCTCCTCTTGGATGCATCCGACTTGCGAATTGTATCACGGCAACCAAAACCGGAGATGAACAGGTCAACCGGGCGAGGGCGAAGTCCGCGCCGCAAGCGATCGCTTCGGCCTTTTGCTGGGCGTTTAATCTTCCGAAGGGTGCTCTGCTCATGATCGATTACAATCATGCCTATACGCATGCGTCTGTTCCGGTGATCGTTGCGGTCTACAGCAACACCCTCGACGTCTCGTTGTTCCATCGCGGGATCGGGAATGTAAGAGGCTCTAGTGGCCAGGAACGATTGCCGGCGCCTGCGGTGGTGCCGGCTCTGCTTCCGGTCGGAGCGCCAGAATGCTCAATACCAGGGCGACGAGAATGCAGATGAGTACGAGGAAGGCGATGCCGGCTTTGTCCATCGCCTACCTCAGCCCTTGAATGTGGGCATAACGAGGCACCGGCGCTGAGTACGGCGACCGCGTTCCCTTGTGGACAGGAGATCACCACCTGCTTGCGGTCGATCGACCGATACGTTGAGATTGCATCCGAACCGAGCTCCTGCCTCTCCGCAATCCCCGAATGGGGACAGCTCTTAAAATGGGGCCCCCTCCTCCGGAAGGGCGGAAGTATCTTGGGGCTGCGTGCGGCTACCAGAGGTGAACGCAGCCGTTTATCCCGTGCTACCTCGGCGGTCAGCCTACAACTCATCCATTCTGGGTAAAAAAAGGGCCCCGCTGAAGCGGGACCTGAGGTGAACCAGCGCCCGGCTCTCGCAAGCCGGTCGAGAATTGCGCGCATTGGCGACCTCGGTGGGCCCCACATCTAACGGGGACACTAAAAGCAGGCGGGGCCCAGAGGCGCCTCGATCGGGTCGACGATCGAAACATATCCAAACTTAGAGCGGCGCAAAAGGTTCCGCCATGGGACCTCAGTCCCAGAAGGCAAGCGCAAAGGTCTTAGCTTCGTTGTCGCACCCTACCGTCGCGTTATTTTCTTCTTAGCCCAAGCAGCACAGCCCTTAACTGGCTTGGGCGGGCAACGGCGCCGGAGCGCCCCCTTGCAGTCAGCAGGGCGCGGTTTTGATGTCGTTGCCCAATTGAAGGATTGAGGATTTGCGAATGTACAAACGATACACTTACGGAACGCCACAGAGGAAGTTTACGACGGCCCTCCCAATCGGAGTAATGCTTCTATCAATGGCGGTAATCGCTGCTTATCTGCTGGTTGGGGGTGCTTTGAGCGACGGCGGCCGTCCGATCGCCACTGTCCTTCCGAAGCTCTCCCTGGCCACTTCGCGATAGCAGTCGGTCCGGCAAAGCTCCTGGGCGGGTTGGCGTCCCCATCCACCTACCCCGCAGCTTAAGCGTCAGGAACATCAAAGAGCTGAGTCTGGAATGTACAGCGAGCAACCAGTGCCGTTTTCTGGGATGAACTCGATACCGGCCGTTTCAGAGGCGTGACGTATTGACCTTATTATCGCACTTGTAAGCGAGGGTAGAATCCAAGGTTCTGGCGGGAAAAGATGATGACCTTCGAAGCGAAGACAATCTGCAGGCTCAGTTTGTTCCGAACCGTTCAAGCATCTTTCGCAACTGGACGTTCTCTTGTTGAAGCCGCTGCGCGAGTAGCCCTTTCAGCCGACGGTTCTCTACCTCGAGCATGGCAAGCTCGTTATAAATGGCTTCGGGAGCAGCGGTAATCGTCCTGCTACCAAGGGGACGACCACGGCGCGTTGGCCCTTGGCGCTTCGGCTTATCTTCTGGTGGAATCGTCTTCGTGCGGTTTGCTTCCATCGGCGAGAGGGCAGGACCGGAAACATCCTCGGTGCGAATGTTCTCTTCTGTCGGGGGCGCCGGATCTGAAGTCAGTTCAACGGCGTCGGTCCCAGCGCTCTCGTACGGGTAAACCTCCGCACTCTGCCCCGGAGTAGGCTCGCCGGGGTGCTGAGCCGGTTCGAACAGATGCGGCGCTTCGGTCTCCGCCTGGCGTACGAGGGCTTTGAGGTCCGTATCGCCCCAGATGGAGGACGGAGTGGTTGTCGTCCGCCGCCGGGCCGATTTGACTTCGACGATAAACTTGCGCTGCTGCGGTTTCATAGGGATCCAACGTTGAAGGCGCGCCACCAGCTTACGACGCGTCAAAGCGCTCAAGCATTTTCTTGAGCTGAATGTTCTGCAAAAGCAACTTCTCTGCCAGCCGGCGTCTAAGTTGCCTGATGTCCTCGTCCAATGCGGTCATCTCATCGACGAATGTCATCGGCGGCTGCTGAGCACTGGAGTCGCCATCTCCATACTCGACGGCATCGGCCACGGCAACATCGCTGGCGCTCGTTTTCCGGCTGCGCCTTTGCTTTTTCGCCGGCGGTGGTCGCGTTGGTCCGGCGGGTTCCGGAAGCGCCACGCGGTCGTCGGTACTTGACCGGTCGACCGTTGTGGTGGGCGCCCGTTCACCGCCGACAGTCGCGGTGTCGCGATTGCCTGCAACCTCGTTCGAGGCTTCCACTATCGGTTCGTCAACGTCGCCGATCGGTTCCTCGGTCGCGATTTCATGCGGGCTTTCCGGCTCCATGACCGTTCGCCCGAAAGACGCCAGTTGGACCAGATATTTCCATGGTGATTTCATATGTGCCGCCACCTCGAGCATTGGCACCGGCATCCTCCGCCGCAGCTCTCGACGAACGGCAGCGAGAATGCGATGACGAGGGCCAATCGCTTAAATCCAATCAGCCCTTCACCGAATGATCAGGCAAGACCCAGTCGCTTGCGCAGATCGGCGTTTTCAGCTCGGAGTTTTTCGGCCAGTGCCTTGCGGAGCCGAGCGTTCTCTTCTTCAAGCTGAAGAAGATCAGCAATGTCGTCGAGGACGGGAGCCGGTGTTTCGATCGTTTGCTTTGCCCCACGGGTTTTTCCGGTCCCCTTGGCGACCTTCTTTGCCCTGGTTTTGGCAACCGCCGGCGCCTCTGCCGACTTGTCGGCACGCTTCCTGCGTCCTCTCACGGGCTGGGCAGCAACTGCCTCCGGTGTTTCAGCAGTTGCGTCCGAAACGACATTTTTCGGCCGCGGTCCTCGGCGCTTCCTGGGCGGCGCTGCTTCCGCCGGTGCCGCCGTCTCTGTGATCTCGGTATTGCTCTCGTCTGCCATGAGTGTTTTCCCTCTCGAACTGATGATCTTTTCCAATGAGCAGCGAGCAGAGTCAACAATTACCCTAGCGAGGTCATCCCTGCTTTTAGCATGAAGCCGTCGCCAGCAGCGGGAAAACGTACCAGGTACCGGCCGCGAATGCGGCCAGGGGCGGTCCGCGCTGCTCCGCAGGCAACCTTTTTTTCCGGCAGCGTGCCGGAATCGGGAAAGCAGACCGTCCCTCCCTCGAGCTTGGCGGTTAGAGTAAATGAGCAATTTATGTTGGATTGCGATCCCTGTCCGCGCCCATTGAACCATCTGGCTGCACTATTCGCCCCGCCTACAAGAGGGCCTTTCTTTTCCGGCACATTGGATTAGCAAGCCGAACGTACACTGTGACCGCGCGCGGCCGCCATTCTTGCTTGCTTATTGCAACGCATTGCACTCCTTGAGCGCCTGATCGCCCTACGGCAGACCTGCCGAAAAGGAGGCCGAAAGCAATGCCAATGAGTAGGAGCAGAGCCACTTGAGAAACCATCTCAGGGAAGAAGTTCTCAATCACATTGCCCTCCCGTCGCTTTGGCACCTCGACTGCGCAAGCACCCCTGAATTGTCACGGTTTGGCGTTCGCGAAGTCGTTGCGGCGATCGCTAGGCGTTTGATTTCGCTCGAATGTCTGCCAGCAATATATTCGCGAGATCGACGAACTGGCCCTGCGGAAACTTTGACAAATACGCTTCAATCATCTCGACGTTACCGGTGTCTCGAACTGTTTCCCAGAATGAAACCTCGATACCAGGGTCGGCGTCGCCAGCCCCCCCTTGGGCAATGCGTGCGGCTGCCAGTTCGGCGAACTGACCCGCCGGGAACCGCTTCAAGTAAAGGAGATACTCGGCCGGGTCGTCGCTCTCCTGTACCGCCTCCCAAAAGGCCACTTCGACTCGACGCACCTCGTCGCTTTTGTCATCTACTGAGAAGGGCTCTTGGAAAGACGATGATCGCTCGGGGCTGTCGACGGACGATAGCTCCGCATTCAGGCTTGGTTCGGCCTGCGGGTCGAACAGGACGCGGAAAACCCGCAGTGGGCGCGCAATGTTCTTGACCCGGTGCTCGCCCAAATCCTCGAAGGTGGTATCAACGCGATCGCGCAGATGATCCCGTACCCCTCTTGTCACGCAGATGCCGCCGGCATCAGCGAGGCCTTCGAGCCGGGCGGCGATGTTGACGCCATCGCCGAAGATATCGCCGTCTTTCACCAGAACGTCGCCGATATTGATCCCGATGCGGAAATTCATCTTCCGGTCGTCGGCAAGCGCCTGGTTGGCACGCCACATCGCCTGCTGAATGGCGACTGCGCAGTTGAAGGCATGGACGATCGATGGAAATTCCGCCAAAACGCTGTCGCCGGCGGTCCCGAAAATCTGACCATGGGCGCTTTCGATAAGGCCGTCGACAATAGTGCGATGCGACGTCAAAGTGGCAAGCGTCTGCTCTTCGTCCGCATCATCAAGCGGGAATAACCTTCGATATCGGCCGCAAGGATCGCTGCAAGCTTCCTTTCAAGTGGTGGCGCCTCCATGTGAACGGTCCAATCTAACGCCTTCGTTTCCACGGTACAGTCGAACCATCAACCGATGGGAATGCAGCTTTGTTCCCTTCCGCAGGCGCTGGAGCCGGCTATGTAGGCATGAACCCGATCCGAATTACACGCGCCGCCAGACGCTCGCGCTTACCGCCCAGGCGGACGAAGTGCTGCGACGAGTTGGACGCCAAGCAAGCGTTGCAATAGCAAAGCCTCTCTTCCAGCGACCAATTCGTCGCGGAGAGCTCGATACCGAAATCGGGCCAACGCCTTATAAGAGATTTACAATGGTGACTAAGCGCGAGTTCAAGAGCTATGCCTTCGAAGCAATCCACACCGTCGTCGAAGGTATGTATGCTGCAGGCACCATCGACAAGGAGACGATGCGGACCTTCGATGAGGCCTGCATGTTTCGTCTGGCAAGAGTCGACTCCAAGCGAGATCAAGACGCTGCGCGAAAACAATCCCGTTAGCCAGCCGGTCTTCGCGCGCTACCTCAATACCAACGAGTCGACCGTACAAAAATGGGAAACCGGCGCGAAGCGGCCGAGCTGACCCGCAATGAGTTGCTCTCGATCGTTCGGAAACAGGTCTTGAGACGCGCTCCCAGAAGGATACTGCCGCGGAAGGCTCAGCCCGCACAGTTGCAGTCGACAGCAGAGCTTATCGCTCGCACGTTTGGCAAAACGGACTCGCAGTGCTTGCGTGCTGGCGTTCACGCTATGGGTGCAAATGTCATTGGTTCGTGGTACCGAATGGCATATCCTGGAATGGACACTCCTGGATTGGCACGGACTGCGATGCGTCAGAAGTCACCGAAGACGAAGTCTCCGCGAGAGAACTCCAACCCGGTTCTCGCCCGTGAACGAGAGGTCGCAAAGACCGAGGCAATCAATGCTCTTCTCACTCGGCCGATCGCAGTTCTTCCAGCCAAGATCGGCGACCCGATTCGACCCTTTGCACTCGGGCTCTGGGATGAAATCCGCCCTCTCCTGAAACCGGAATTCAGCGTCACGGCTCTTCGCAAGGCGATGGCAACCTATGTGCATTCGCGGAGCTATCAGAGGGCGGTCGCGCGACCCGGATCAGTCCGCCACGACATCAATGGTACACCGGTAGGTCCTGTATCGGACGCCGACAGGTTGGATGCACACCAGCAGTACGAGGGTTTCAAGGCGCGCGATGGGTCACGCAATCCAAAGTCGGCACCTCCCCTCCCCTCCACGGCATCAAAGTCGGACGTGATCCGCGCTGGCCTCCTCAAGCGGAAGGACACTCCGCGCTAGGACGCGGCCCATGGTCAAAGGAGCGCAGTTTGTTCCACTCGATAAATGATACCAGAAGCACAGACCGGGATCATCGCTCGTCTACGAGACAACTTCGTGCATGAAAATCGGATAAATTTCGACCGGCGGCCAGTGTCGACCCACAGTCGATCCTTCTTGCCTTCTTTGGGGCTTTCCGCCGCAACCACAGAAACTGCGAATTTGAAACCGTTGCGTTGACTACGACAAGTCCGCACATTGGGTGACTCGCGTTTTCCTCGCCTTGAGCGTTAACTGTGTTGTTCTGGCGGAGGAGGCAAATTCATGGCCATTTATCTCACGCGCTTCAGCTACACGCCCGAAACGTGGGCGCGAATGATTGAAAACCCCGAGGATCGCCGAGAGGCGGCACGCACTTACATTGAATCCGTTGGCGGAAAGCTCCATGGGTTCTGGTACGCCTTTGGCGAGCATGATGGTTGGAATCTGTGGGAGGCACCTGATAATATATCGATGGCGGCAGTCGCTCTTGCTATTGGCGCAGGAGGCGCGCTCAGTTCTATTGAGACCACTGTTCTCCTCAGCGTCGACGATACGATCAAAGCCTTGGAAAAGGCAAAGTCAATTCGGTATCGTCCACCGGGAGCCTAGGTGGCGACCCACCGCTTGCCATCATGTTGAGATGCGTGCTTCGTGCGTATCTCCGTTATCGGCGCGACGTTGTCACTTCCACGTCTCCGTGTGAGGTGGCAAATGCCACAAAGTAGGCCTTGCCTATGCGGCACCCCTGCAGGTTGCCCCTTACAATGCCACCGGGATAAGGATCCGCCGATCTCGCTCGATAAACTGATTAGTGAACTTCCCAAGGTCAGCGGTCCGCTCGTCTCGGCGCACGACAGCGTGCCGTGCCGTCACGATTGAGAGGCTTCCTCGCCGTTTGGGTTTGGCACCGGCGCCTCTCTCGTGTCCCGCGGCGGATGTATCTGCTCATCTGACTTGGGCGTCGGGTCCTGAGGTTCGGGACGGCGGGCGGGCCGTGGTTTGGAAGCGCCCTTCTTGGGAGTAGGAGTAATTTTCTCAGTCATAAGCTCGTTGCTCGCGCTTTCACTGGAAGAACCAATAGACATAAGTAAAGTTCCGCTCGAATTGAACCTCTCAGCCTTGAATGGCGTCGACGCAGTGGCTCTGCTAATGGGCCTCGATCAACCGCCCTGACATCCGTTTGATCCGGGAAACGCCGGCATAGCTCAGATGGCGACTACGCGGGCAGGAGCGAGCCTGGTGTGCGACTGACCAAATGCCCCCGGCGCGAAATTCATCGCTACCTTTTGAGCAGCGCGCGTTACGAGGATTCATCGAGATCGGCGATTTGGCCGGAAAAAAACGTCCCCGCTAACGCAGGACCGGTTGCCCAATGACCTCGATAGGCCCCACTAACGGGGACACTGATGGCAGGTGGGGCCTAGAGGCGCCTCGATCGAGTCGAGGAACGAGAGTTAACCTATCGGACTTCGTCCCATACGGCCGCGCAAAGGTCCCAGGGTTGCCTGCGGGGCCATTCCTTAGGGCTGCACCCGTCACATAGGGTCATTTCCCTTCATTGCGTTCGACATATGCGTCTTGCATTTGTCGTTTTCGTTTGAGGCAAGTGCTTCCTTCGCCATCGCCAATTCCTTATTGGCGTAGTCCTTCTTCATCTCGTCTGTCATAGCCTTGACGTCAGTTTCGAGCTTCGCCATGTTCGCTTGATTACACACGATATCGGACAAGGCAAAGGCAGAAGGCCCAGCAAGTGCGAGTAACACAGTCGCCGTCAGTAATGTCTTCAGCATCGTTACTTCCTCTTTGACGCGTTGAATGTTGGGCCAACCATCGAGCGAGAGTGACGTTCCTCGGGGCGAGAACACATCATCGTGATCTGACCTGCCGCCGGTCTCCTTCCTGCTACGTCCGATGTGGCCGACACCGTCGAAGGCCAGCCAAATCGCAGTCGGTAGGTGGATCGGTGGCGTTCCGCCGCTTGCGGCATGGTAGTTGACCCCTTGGGATTCCGGATAACCACTCGGCGCCGCGGCCTACCCTCACTTCAAATCCCACATCGGAAGGAAACCAGCGAGCAAAGCCCCCCTGACGCGCCTGATGAGCGAGGACGAAATTTCTGCATTCGTCGGACGTGATCGAGGCTGGGTGACGAACAGGACGCCGCGACCGGCAAGTGCTCACCGGCAGGAGAGAAGTAAGGCACCCACAATCCACTGAAACTGGAGTTTGTTATCCATTTGCGGTCGATCGGCACGTTTGTGGATACCGCTTGGCCAAAAACGCGACACTGGCGCAGACTTATCGAGCAGCCTCGCCGTCGACGAACTGGCGCGTCACGATAACGACCGCTCCGTTCCATCATGGGTGACCTCAATCACCCTTTTTGGCTATCTTGTCGGATTGATTAGCCGATATTATTTTTTCTTCACACTCGATTTTCGAACTACGGGGCTCCGGCTGAGGGAACCTCGCGCCGCCCCTGGGAAAGGAGGTCGCGCATGCATTCCCTGCCTAGATCGATGGCGCTTCTCCCTCACGAAGTGAACGAGATCGATCGGATCTTCCAAGACATCCTGCGCGAACGCGGGCTGTCGCGAGACTGTGAGTCGGCAGAAGTGATCGCAAGACGCGTTTTCAGTTGTTACCAGAGAGGCATCCGAGAGAGCGGCGCCCTTAAATACATGACCGGTTTCGACAAAAGATCGGTGGCGCCATCGAACGCTGCAGCGCTCATTCACGGTATTCCGGAAGTCTCGCTGCAGCAGATCGCAGGAGAGTCCGCCTTCCAGATCAGTCCGGACGAACTTGATATGCTTCAAAGAACATTCGATCGGGTGTGCACCTGGTGCAGCATTCCCCGTTACGGTAAGCGCGCTCAAATGTTGGCCCGGAACATCATCGAGCAATTCCGCAACGGGGTGAGCGATGAGGCTGCGCTGTTCGAGAGCGCCATGTGGCAGGAGCAGCACTCCGACGTTGCGCAGTATCAGACGGACGCATAGGGACCGGATGATCGATCGAGCTCCGAGGGGGCAGCCTATGTCCACGAAGCCTGGCAGATGTACGCTTGCTTGGCCGCGTCGTCGCCTTTCGAGGCCATTCCCTGTGGCTCGCTCTCTGCCGGCAGGAACCTTTCCGCCGTATGCGCGTTTCTCGCGTGCCTTGGTCCCGACACCCCGACGGGGCCCATTTCTTTTAAGGAACCATTCCGAGAACGCGCGCGTTGTTAGGCTTGCAATGATCCAAAATCCCTCCGGATCAAGGTAGAGCTCCATCGACGTTCGGGCGGAGGTGGGGCTCTTCTGTTGCATCTTGCCGGAACACATCCCAGCGGCGCTCAGAATAACTACAACTTCTGAGATATGCGCGAACGCTTGCGGAACGAAAGAGGCCCGCCTGGCAGCGACTTCATCTTCCCGCGACTTCCAGTTCATGGTTTCGATCGAGGATGTTCTGAGATGATTCCGGCAATCGCCGTATAAGAAAGTCGCGGTGGAAACGCCAGCGTATCCACGGGTTCAAGGCGACAAGCCAAGGAAGGTAGGGCCCGCTGGTTGGGTTAAAGTGGCCACGACGGGGACCCCTGCCGCCTCAAAGGGGCTTGTATCGCGTGTCGCGATTGTAAATCCCTTGGAGGCTGCAATAGCCGCAATATATCCATCAGGTGTCGGGAATCCTTTCCCCCCCTGCCCGCGCGCTTGGCGCAAGGTCCGCATAGTGCCGAGCGGCCGCAGTGTCGAATGACAACACGCGGTCGTCGAACAGTTCGAGCAGGCCATCAAGCGTGTCGGCAGATACAAGGTTTCGGCCACCTGGTCATTCAACCAAGTGCGCACAGCCAAATCCGGGGTCGGCTTCATTGCTTCCGAGACGACATTCGTGTCCAGGACGATCATTCAAACCTCATTGGCTCCGCCGGCGCTTTGTCGCGCACCTGGTCGAAAACTTCAAAATCTTCATTGGTCAGGCCAAGCCGCCCGCTCAGCTCAGCCAAGGCCTCACCGATGCGAACACGCTGCTCGGGCTTTACCGCCCGTTCCAAAATCTCGCGGACTTCAGCCTCTGTGCTGCGGCCGTGAAGCGCCGCTCGGACGCGCAAAGCCCGGTGCACTTCATCAGGTACATTTCGTACTGTTAGGATAGCCATAGTCAGACCCTCGCACTCGCCTTCAATGACTGCAATACAGCTCCAGTGCAGTCATTCTACAAGTTTTGGAGTTTGGATTCTTGAACGGTTGGCTTTCAGCCACCCTTGCTATCGCTCGGTCACGATCAAGGCCACGCTGAGGTTCCCGTCGATACACAAAATGCGACTTCAGAGGTCTGAAACTGCGCTCGGTTCTCAATTGCGGCGGCTTACGCGCCAAATGACGTTGCCGACGTCGTCTGCCACAAGCAGTGCGCCGCTTTTGTCGATCGCTACGCCGACCGGACGACCCATTGCCTTGTTGTCGGGGCCGATAAAGCCCGTGAGAATATCCTGTGGCCGGCCACTGGGTTTGCCGTTTCGGAAAGGCACGAAGACAACCTTGTAGCCGCTGTAGACGCTCCGGTTCCAGGAGCCGTGCTGACCTACGAAAGCTCCGTTGCGATAGAGTGGGCCGAGTGAAGCACCCTTTGAGAACGTAAGACCCAGCGAGGCGGTGTGCGAGCCCAGCGCATAGTCCGGCTTGATCGCTTTGGCGACGAGATCGGGACGCTGTGGCTTGACGCGAGCGTCGACATTCCCGCCGAAATAGCTGTAGGGCCAGCCGTAGAAGCCTCCATCCCGGACGGAGGTCATGTAGTCAGGGACGAGATCGTTACCGATCTCATCCCGTTCATTGACCGCGACCCAGAGTTCGCCGCTCTGCGGATTCCAGGAGAGGCCGTTCGGATTGCGCAGGCCCGAGGCGAAGACACGCGTGCGGCGGCTTGCGCGGTCGACCTCAAGAACCGCGGCTCGGTTCGTCTCCACTGCCATGCCGTTTTCCACGACATTGCTATTCGAGCCGACTGTAAGGTACAGTTTGCGCCCGTCAGGGCTGGCAATGACGTCCTTAGTCCAGTGGTGATTCAGATTGCCCGCCGGCAGATTGATAATCTTTTGCGCCGGGGCAGTTATACGGGTGCGGCCGCTCTTATAGGGGAAGGCGACGAGGGCATCGGTGTTGGCGACGTAGATCCTGCCGTTCGTGAGGGTCATGCCGAAGGGCGAATTCAGTCCCTCCAGAAATGTCCGGCGCATGTCGGCGGCGCCATCTCCGTCAGTGTCCGCGCAGGAGCGTGATCCGATTGGCGCTTTTGGTTGCCGCGCCGGCACGCTTCATTGCGGCGCCCATGACCAGTTTGCGGAGGCTGAACCCACCCCCCTTCTTTTCCGGCGCATTACTTTCAGCAACCAGCACATCGCCATTGGGCAGGACGTGCAGCCAACGGGGGTGGTCGAGACCTGTGGCGAAGGCATTGACCCTTAAGCCTTTCGCGGGCGTCGGCGCCGTGCCGTCCCGCCAACCTTTCGCTTCGGCGATCCGGATCGTGGGGATAAGCGTCGGTCGCGGCTTTGGCAGCGTCGGGTTCGGCCCATAGCCGCCGTTGGAGGCAATTGCCCCCGTCTTCTGATCCGAAATGGCGACACAGCCGGTGACGAGGGTTCCTATGATTGAGACGATGATCGAGAGTTGCGGGATTCCGGTATTCATCGGATGCCCTCCGAACGAAATGCATTTTTCGCCGCTTGTAACTTAGACACGAACCTCGCCGGTATTATTCCGTGGTTTTTGTGATCCGAGATTCGCGCCCTGCGCGGCTAATCCACCCTACCCTTGCGGAGCAAGGCTCGTTCTGATGCCAGCCGCGGCAAAGCGGGTGAGCTGAATCTGGGTTGCATCCTCGGTGTAAAGGACGTGAACCGCGCGGCCGCTCGGTGACCGCTTGCGAGCCCACGCTTGGGGTAAGTTTATCCTCACCATCGTCAAAAGCGGCACCTCCTTCCGCCGCGCGCAATGTGGATCGCTTCCACGCCTCCTCCCAGAATCGGTTAAGTTGAAGGGGGCCCGGCGCCTCTTCTTGGGTTGCAGTCTATTTGCAGCTCACCGCGCCTCACCGTCCTGCTTCCTTGACCACTCGCCTTCCCTTACAATTCCTTCTGAACACAGTGGAGTTCTGCCATGAGCCAAGACGCCTTTAACATGTCGATCCGCAAATTCCTGAAGGAAGTCGGCATTACCTCGCAGCGCAAAATCGAGGAGACGGTGCGCGAAGGGCAGACCGGCGGCCAAAAGCTGAAGGTCCGCATGACGCTGACGGCGGAAGGCACCGACCTCGACCACGTAGTAACCGGCGAGATCGAACTTCCATAAGAAACATCGAGCTTCCCACCGCGCAACCCGATATTCCCGGGCTGGTCACGGCAGGGACTGACCTCGACGATGCGCGAGCAATGGCGGAAGAAGCCTCCGACCTACATATCGAAGGTCTAGCCTCAGACTGCGAAGCAATTCCCGAGCCATCCAGATTGGTCGCGGTGATGGCAGACGCGGAGAACCAAGATAGCGTTGCAATTCTGGTCGCCGTCAAGACGGAAGCCAAAATGAGCGGTTCGCGTAAACATCACCCTGCCAGAAGACGTCCTAAGGCAATCGATGCATTCGCCGAAGCCCAAGGGCTGACCCGATCAGGCTTTTTGCGAGCTGCCAAGCATGAGATCGGCTACGCAAACGACGACAATAACGATAACTACGCTAAGGCGCGGCTAAGGGCTCAAGTGGAACACAATCTGCGCCTCGACGAGCAGTTTGGTTACATTATCCAGCCCCTCAAGCCGACGAGCTGGCGTCTGCCACCCAGCACTTGCAAATGGGAAGCGGGCGGAAGGCCGGTTTCACGCCTTCTTAACCGTGATTTGGGAAAATGTGCCCATCCGTTGGGTATGATGCCGACCGTTCGTTGGGGTAAAACGTGCATGCGTAAGCCGCAAGATCAACAGCTGTCCTCTGGAGAGCCCCTCCCGGAGACCGGGTACATCGTCTCCCGCCGCGCCGTGCTTTCTGGTCTCGGGATCCTGACCATGCTTGGCGCTTCCGGCTGTTCGCAGGCGCTCGAAATCCCGTCGTTGGGACCAATCGAGCCATCTGGTGGTATGCCGCCTGTGGGCGTTGACCACATGCCGACTGGGTCAATCCGCCCGATCCCACCGATCAGCGTCGACAGCAACATCACCGACAACGGCACGATGTATGCTTCGATGATCGATAATGGTTTCGTGATCCCGGCAATCCCATTCCAGAAGGTCAAGCCGGAATTCCGGCGTCAGATCGTTATCGATCCGACCGGCGAGGCACCGGGCACGATCGTGGTACGCCTCAACGAGCGGCATCTCTATTGGGTGCAGGAAGGCGGCGAGGCGATCCGTTACGGCGTCGGCATCGGCAAGGCCGGCTTCGAATGGAACGGCCGCGCCGAGATCCAGTACACAAAGGAGTGGCCGACCTGGACGCCGCCCAAAGAGATGATCGCGCGCAAGCCGGAGCTGGTGAAATGGACGGGCGGTCAGCCGGGTGGGCTCGACAACCCGCTCGGCGCCCGCGCGCACTATATCTACAAGGACGGCCACGACACTGGCTATCGCGTACACGGCTCACCGGAATGGTGGACCATTGGCACTCAAGCATCTTCCGGCTGCGTGCGCATGATCAACCAGGACGTCATCGACCTCTACAACCGGGTCAAGGCGTCGCCGACCAAAGTCCCGATTGTGGTGGCGTGAAAGCCTTCCGCGCTGAGTGCGTAGGGAATCGAAGGAACACGACAGTCCCTACCAAAGAAACTGGCCGTTCCATCTTACAGCACCCGCCTGCCCTTCTTCGATGGCAGGCTTATGAGGCGAAGGCCAGAACGATTGCGATAACGAGCAGCAACGGGCCCATCCACTTGAAGTGGCGGGCCAACGGCAGTTGGTTTGCCGGGTTTCTTGACAAAGTCACATACCCAAAGCCCACGGACGTCATCCACAGGCCGGCGCAAAACATGATGAATTCGTCAATATAGTCTGCGACCATGACTCTCCTGCTTTCTTCGAGGCATTGCCATCAGTCCGCCTCAACTTCGCAGTGGCAATGCGCATATCCCTCACGTCGGCGGCGCACCGTCGCTTTGGGGATTGTCGGGCTACTCGAGAGGCTTCACTCGGGGGATACCCCAAAAGCCCGTCTCCATAACGCCGATCTTACCAACCAGACCGAGACCCATTAGCAAATTATAGTAGGTCATGGATATAGTTCGCTCTTGCCTTACAAAAGCACATATGTGCTCCATTCGGTGTTGCAGGCGGATAGTACTGTCCGGATTGCGGCGCCTGAACCCGCTTAGGCGCTTGCTTGAAGGTTGGGACCGCACCTCAGCTGTCGAGCGAAATGAAAATGCACAAAGCCGGGAAAGCATGCTGATAACAAAGCAAGCGAGCAAGATTGACGCCCTGAAACAGGCGTAGCCGCAGTCCGTGCTCTTACGCCAAAGCCGCCACCCTTCCGGGGGACGGCCTTTGCTCACCAGCAGTGTACAGAGATTACTGTGCAGCCTCTTCGATGAGGTCCGCAACGGCTTGGGGCTGCGACACCATCACAACATGGGATGCACCCTTGATCACGACAGTGTGCTTTGAGCCTGCCCGTTCGGCCATGAAGCCGAGTGCCTTCGCTGGGATGTTCTTGTCGCCGTCCCCATAGATGAAGTAGGAGGGCAGCGTCTTCCAGGCCGGCTTCCCGGACTTTTCCGTTAAGGCAGCTTCGGTGATTGGGCGCTGGCCGGTGGCCATCAATGCCGCATCCTCAATTGAAACATCGTGGGCGAACTGGTCGTGAAACTTCGCCTGGTCGATGGAAAGATCGACGCCGCCATCTACCAGCTTGACTGGAGCGGCGAGCGCTTGGCCAAGCGTTCCGCCTGGAAACTTACCGGCGAGATCGGCAGCTGCTTCCCCTGCTTCCGGAGCGAACGCTGCCACATAGACCAGCGACTTGACATTGTCCTTGCCATTGGCAGCGGTCGAGATCACCTGGCCTCCGTAGGAATGGCCGACCAGGACGACGGTTCCTTTGATGCTCGAGATGATGTCTGAAACATACGCCGCATCACCGGCGACACTGCGCAGGGGATTGGCGGCGGCAACAACCGTGTAACCGTCCTTCTGAAGGATCTTCGTCACACCATTCCAGCTCGACGAGTCGGCGAAAGCGCCGTGGACGAGAATGACTGTGGGCTTTGCGGGCTGGGCAATTGCGCTGCCGGACAGGAGAGCGGCCGCAAAGGCAGCGGTGGCGGCGAGTTTGAACATGACGATATCCTTCATAGCTTGGGATCTAGGTTCAGGCGGGAGGCAGTTATTTATTTGCGTGCAATTTACTTGTGTACGATTTATATGTTTCCGAAATGGCCATGTCAACCGCTTGCAATTAGATCGTGTGCGAATTATTTTTGCGGAAAGGAAATCGCGATGACGAAACCAGACGACCATCGCGGCGTCGCAGGAATGCTCTGCTTTTCCCTCTATTCCGCGAGCCACGCATTCACCCAACTTTACCGGCCATTACTGGACAAGCTGGGCCTCACGTACCCGCAGTACCTGGTCATGGTGTCGCTCTGGAATCGCGACGGCCAGAACGTCAAGGAGTTGGGTAACGATCTCTTCCTTGATTCCAGCACGCTTACGCCGTTGCTCAAGCGCCTGAATGTTGCCGGGTTAATTACCAGAACGCGCAACCCAAAGGACGAGCGCGAGGTGCTTCTGCACCTGACCGAGAAAGGTCGCGCGCTGCAGGGTCAGGCCGATGATGTCATGCATTGCATCGGCGATGCGGTTGCGCTGGAAGCGGACGCTCTCGATACTCTCCGCGTCACGATAGACGGCCTACGCAACAGGCTTCAGGCACGGGCGAGATAGTTCGAAACCCTCCTCATTGAACGCTTCGCGATAGCAAGCCGGTGGCGGCCCAACCTCGTACCGAACAGGGGTCCCGCGAGCGGGCGTGCTCACCAACGTTCCGTTCGCTTCGCGGGCACCGCAGGCCGCTATCGACCGCTGATTTAGGAAACGCACCCGCTTCGCTCTTCTTTGTTAACTAAGCTATTGAGTCATTTAACAAAATAGCTGTTTCGTTTATTTAAATCGAGATCTGTCAGGCCGAGGGCGGATATCATCGCTCGCCCGCGTTACTCACGCGGGCGCTGTGTCCAGGCTCTACCGGTCGGCCGCGACCGCTCTTATTCGCTGCGGAACAGCCTCCACTTGGTGGGCCTGAAGGCGATTCGGCTTCTGTGTGCAAAAGACGCGCGGTCCGGCGGCAGCTCGATTTCGACGGCCGCATGCGTATTGCCCAGATCTAGCTCAAGATGGCGCGTACCGGCAACCCGCCGGCTCCCGATGATGAAGCCTTCAAGGCTGCCCCGAGAGCCATCGACGAGTTCTATGTCGTGCGGGCGGAAATACAGTAAAGCCTCACCATCGCCTTCGGTTGCAGCCCGCAGCCCTATGGGCAGATCTTCGAACCGGATTTCGCCGTTTGAAAGCATGACCTTTAAGCAATTCGACTGGCCAATGAAGCCATAGACGAAAGTAGAGATTGGGTGATCATAGATTTCGTCCGGCGTACCGGATTGCTCGATCATACCTTTATTCAGCACCACCACGCGATCAGCCAGTTCGAGCGCCTCCTCCTGGTCGTGGGTGACAAATACGGTCGTGTATCCGGTGCGATCATGGATTTCACGCAACCACTGGCGCAATTCCTTGCGCACTTGAGCGTCAAGCGCACCGAAGGGCTCGTCGAGCAACAAGACGGTCGGCTTAACCGCCATGGCCCGGGCAAGCGCCACGCGCTGGCGTTGGCCGCCGGAGAGCTGAGCGGGGTAGCGATTTTCAAATCCTGACAGCTGTACGAGCTCTAGTAACTCGAGTGCCATTTTGTGAATCTCTGCCGGTGGTGGCCGCCGATTGGAGCGGCGAACCTTTAGACCGAAAGTCACGTTCTCCAGCACAGTCATATTCCGAAAGAGGGCATAGTGCTGGAAGACGAAGCCGATATTTCTTTCCTGCACCGTCTTCATCGACGCGTCCTCGGCATCGAAGAAAATCGTGCCATCGGTCGGGCTCTCGAGGCCGGCAATCAACCTAAGCAAGGTCGTCTTTCCGGAGCCGGAGGGTCCAAGCAAAGCGATCAGTTCACCAGAGTGGATGTCAAGAGAAACGTCGGCGAGCGCAGGGACGCGGTCATATTCTTTGCGTAGGCCTTGGATTCGTACTTCCATATATCCAGGTCCAAGTGAGTGTCATCCATTGCATCATTTGAACGCGCCAGCACAGAGTTGGTTCGATATGCTATCAGAGGAGTGAAGCTGGCGACTTCGCATTGGAAACCGGAAGCGGAGGCATGGTGCGACTGCTCGTGGCTGCCGCGTCCGCGTAAGAGGCTCTGGCATGGTCTCTCAAACTCAGCCCTGATCCTGTAGAATGAGCGGGGGTCCGCGGGGCAACGAGACACGGGTTCGGCCACAACGCTTCAGCCCACAAGCGCGCCGAAGGGATACCAGGCGCATTCGGCAGCAGACAGCGAGGCCATGAACAATCGTGTGAGCCGCGCGTTACCTGTCAAATGGTGAGGTAAAGTCATGGCTCGAACCTCTCGAAACAACGGCCGCCGAGCGGAACTACTCCACATTGGGCTCGTGGTATTTGCAGTGTTGATTATCGCGGCAATGGTGGCGCTTTGACCTGCCACCGAAGTTTCATCCGGCGGCGATTAGAGTCTCGGCGGGTTTGAATACGCCAAATGGCGCGGCGGGAGCAACCGGCGGAAACGCGAAGCTTTCATCTTGCGCAGCGTTGGAGCCGGTTGCGGCGATGATCCCGGCGTAGCCTGCCGGGGTTTGGTATCCGAGCGACGAGTGTGGCCGGAAATGGTTATAGTCGGCAGCCCAGTCAGCAATGGCGCTGCGGGCATGATCGAGGCCGAAGAACAGGCTCTCGTTGAGCAACTCGTCGCGCATCCGACCGTTGAAACTCTCGACATAGCCGTTTTGCATCGGCTTTCCCGGCGCGATGTAGTGCCACTCGATCTTGTGATCCTTCGACCAGGCAAAGATGGCATTCGAGGTGAGTTCGGTGCCATTGTCGGAGACGATCATTCCGGGTTTGCCTCGCCGTTCGATCAGCGTCGTCAGTTCTCGGGCGACACGTCGACCAGAGATAGACGTGTCCGGGATCGCTGCCAGGCATTCGCGCGTCACGTCATCAACGACATTGAGGACCCGGAATCGCCTGCCGCAGGCGAACTGGTCGTGGACGAAATCCAGCGACCAGCGGGCATTGGCCTTCGCTTCGACCAGGATCGGTGCACGCATGCCGACAGCACGCCGCCGGGCTTTTCGCTTGCGAACGGAAAGCCCTTCCTCGCGATAAAGACGGTAGATGCGATTGACGCCCGACCGCTCTCCATCTCGCCGAAGCAGGATGAACAGGCGACGGTAGCCGAAACGCCGCCGCTGGTTGGCCAGGTCGCGCAGCTTCGCTCGCAGATCGACCTCCGGCGGTCGACGGGACCGATAACGGATCGTCTTGCGGTCGGCGGATATGATCTGACAGGCCCGACGCTCCGAAAGACCCATGACGGCCTTCAGATGCGTGACGGCTTCACGCTTGGCGGCAGGCCCTACCATTTTTTTGCAAGAAGCTCGCGGAGTGCGGCTGCATCCAGCATCTGCTCGGCCAGCAGTTTCTTTAGCCTGATATTCTCGTCCTCAAGCGCCTTCAACCGCTTCGCCTCGGAGACCTCCATGCCGCCGTACTTGGCTTTCCAGTTATAAAACGTTGCTTCTGAAATTCCGTGCTTGCGGCAGAGGTCGGCCACCTTCGCGCCAGCCTCCTGCTCCTTCAGCACCGCAATAATCTGCTCTTCCGTAAATCGCTGCTTCTTCATTCGTCCGTCCTTTAATAGGCCGGACTCTAATCCATTCTGGAGGGAATTCTCAGGGGCAGGTCAGCTTCTGTAAGGCGATATCCCAAGCAAAGAACTCGCTCGAAACAAGCCGTGCTCAGCGCTCATAAAGAACGGCTCGGTTGTGGGTTGTTAAATGTTTAGAGCTTTGCGCATCCCTCGCTTTCGTGGCTCTAGATTTGGTGAAGGCAATCTTGAGTCAGCCGAGCGTTGGCTGCGGCACCTCGACGATGTTTCCGCCTCGTTTCGTGGCGGCCGCCTCGCAGCCGGATTCTGGCCGCGTGCTTGGAACTAATGACGGGCGAGACTGTTTCAGCTGCGACTTTGGCATGACGCTGACGTGCCCTCCTGGCTGGGTAAGCCTCGATTTTGAGGAGACTCGCACTATGAAGACTTCGTCCAGATTTCGTTCAGTCGCGGCTGCGGTTATCGCTGCAGCAGGAATCAGCTTTGCCGGCTCAGCGCATGCCGACAGCGGTACGATCAGCTTCTCAGTCTACAAGGCTGCCTTCTTTGTGGGTGGTTCTGGAGGCGAGGGCACGCTGACCTTCCATGGTCGCCGCTATCCCATCTCTGTCGGTGGCATCTCGGGCGGCCTCGCCTTCGGGGCCTCTAAGACCAATTTCCATGGTACCGTTCGCCACATTCGCCGCGCCCGAGATGTAACGGGGGTCTACGGTGCGGTAGGCGGTGGCGGCGCGGTCGGCAAAGGGGCCCAGGTGATCGTCATGACCAATGACAAGGGTGCCCAACTCGAGCTCTCAGGCAAGCAGGTAGGTCTGCAAGTCAACGCCGATCTCAGCGGTCTTGCCATCACAGTGAAGTAAGGGCCGTCGCGCCGTTCGTCGTGCCTGCGGTCGGCCCACGACGCTGAATTACAAAGGTCGGCTTTCAGCGCTCTGGCGACAAGCAGCGGGGTGACCTGATTGAACATGCCGAAAGCCGCTCCGCGCCGTTCGGCCGGAGCGGCGTCGGCAATCGGCATCGCCAGAAGCCCTTGCGTGAAGCCCATACCACAGCACGACGCCGATACCGACCGCCTGCGATGCTGGTGCAAAGGCGAGGACCAGATCAGCCTCAATGCATCATCGCCAGCGCGGCGGTGAAGAAATCCTCGCCTCCGAAGTTTCCCGATTTCAGCGCCAGTAGCATATCGCCCTGCGCGTTGCCGACCGTTCGCAGCACCGGCACGCCGGGCGCGATCTCCGGGCCGATCAGAAAGGCTGGAATGGCCAGCCTGTCGACCGCGGCCCCGGAGGTTTCTCCGCCGGCGATCACCAGACGCCGCACGCCTCTTGCCACCAGTTCGGCGGCGATGACCGACGTTGCAGATTCGATCGCGTGACCGGACGCCTCGCGCCCATATAGTGATTGCAACCGGGACACGGTTTCCGGCGCTGCGCTCGCGGCGACGACGACGGGACCGGCCGAGATGCGGTCTCCGGCCCAGGAAATCGCCGCAGCGATCTCATCCGGGCCGGCAAGCAGCCGCTCCGGGTCGAGCCGCAGGACGGGCATCGACCGTTCGGCGACGTCGAGCTGATGCAGCGTTGCCTTGGAACAACTGCCGGCAACGACGGCGGAAAGCCCGCCCACGGGGAAAATGGCGTTCGCCGTTGTAGCGTCGCTGGCAGGAGCCCGGCCGGAGCGGACGAGTGCACGGGCAAGGCCAAGCCCTAGCCCCGACGCGCCGGTGGATACCGGCGTTTCCAGTGCGATCGCGCCGAGCGTCTCGAGATCGCGTTCGAAGATCGCGTCGGCGATTACCGACCCGACACCTGCCTCACGCAAGTCCTCGAGCCGGGCCCTGACTGTATCCGGTCCCGCCGCGATTGCCGGCAGATCTATAAGCCCGACGGCACCGCGCGACTGTCTGGCCATCACCCGCACGAGGTTGGCGTCGTGCATCGGATTGAGGGGATGGTCCTTGAGCGGGCTTTCGTTTAGCGGCTGTCCGCCGACGAAGAGATGGCCGAGATAGACGGTTCGGCCCGTTTCCGGAAAGGCAGGCGTCACCAGCACAAGTCCACCGCCCGCGGCATCACTCAAAGCCTCGGTGACTGGACCGATATTGCCGGCATCGGTGGAATCGAAGGTCGAGCAGACCTTGTAAAGCACATGGGCGGCGCCGCGCCGGCGCAGCCATCGTTCGGCCGCGGTCGCGGCTGCTACGGCGTCAGCAGCAGGCACCGAGCGGATTTTCAGGGAAACGACAACCGCGTCTACATCCGGCAGCGCCAGCGACGGGTCGGGGATGCCGACCGTCTGCACCGTGCGCAGTCCGTTTTTCGTCAACGTGTTGGCGAGGTCGGAGGCACCCGTATAGTCGTCGGCGATCGATCCGAGCAATATTGCCACCGTCTAGCTCCTTGCAAAAGGTCTGAACCAGCCAAGACCGTCCAGTGTGTGGCCGCGCGGGATGTATTCGCAGCCGATGAAACCGTCATAGCCAAGGCGGTCGATTTCGCCGAACAGATAGGGATAGTTCAGCTCCTCCCCGTCCGGCTCGTTGCGTGACGGTACGCTGGCGATCTGGACATGGCCTGTGATCGGCATGAGGCGGCGCAAGGCCATCACCACGTCACCATTGATAATCTGACGGTGATAGACATCGAACTGGAGCTTCAGGTTCGGCAGGCCGAGTTCCCCGATCAGGTGCTCGGCCGCGCCGAAATCATCGAGGAAATATCCCGGCATGTTTCGTCCGTTGATCGGCTCGAGCAACAGGTCGATGCCCTTCTCTGAGAGCCGCCCCGCAACGTAGACGACGGAGCGTCGGTAAGATGAGGCTGCGTCCTCGTCGTTTGGATCAGCAAGGCCGGCCATCAGGTGCAGCCGCCCGACACCCGTCGCCGCCGCATAGTCCAGCGCCCGCTCGACGCCCGCTTTCAGCGCATCGAACCGTCCAGGTAGCGCCGCGATACCCCGCTCGCCGGCGGCCCAATCTCCGGGCGGCAGGTTGAACAAGGCCTGCTGCAGATTGTTGCGAGCGAGCCGTTCGGCGATTGCCTCCGGTGTGGCTTCATAGGGAAAGAGATATTCGACGGCGGCAAACCCGGCATCGGCCGCAGCGTCGAAGCGGTCGAGGAACGGCCATTCGTTGAACATCATCGTCAGGTTGGCGGCGAAAACCGGCATGCTGGCGTTCCTTACGGCTTCTGAGGCTCTTTGGTCCCACCGGGCAATGTTGCACCCGACAGCTGGGCGTAGAGGCGCGCGAGCGACGAATCGTCGTCGCGGCCCATGCCGGCTCCGGACGCACCCAGATACATCTGCAGGGCCGCAGCTGCGAGCGGCACCGGATAGCGCTCTGAGCGGGCCATATCCTGGACGATGCCAAGATCCTTGACGAAAATCTCGATGCTGCTCAGCGGATTATAGTCTCCGGCCAGCACATGCGGCACGCGGTTTTCGAACATCCAGGAATTTCCGGCCGAGGCCGTGATCACTTCATAGACCTTGTGGAGGTCGAGACCCTGCTTGGCGGCAAACGTTATCGCTTCGCAGGCGGCCGCGATGTGCACGCCGGCGAGAAGCTGGTTGATCATCTTGAAGGCAGCGCCGGTTCCGGCTGCGTCGCCGAGCTCGTAGACCTTGCCGGCCATGGCGTCGAGACCCGGGCGGGCCGTGTCGAAAGCCTGCCTCGAGCCGGATGCCATGATCGTCAGTTCGCCGTTTGCCGCCTTGGCCGCACCGCCCGAAATCGGTGCGTCGAGATAATGCAGACCAAGAGCCTCCACCCGTCGTGCCAGATCGCGCGCGACGGCGGGATCCATGGTCGCCGACGAAATGAAGACTGCTCCGGGCTTCATCGTCCTCGCGACACCCTCGACGCCGAACAGCACCGCTTCGGTCTGCGCACCGTTGACGACGACGGAGACGACAATGTCGGCATCCTTTGCCGCACCGGCGGGCGTGGCCGCGCCGCGTCCACCCTCGGTCGTGAAGCGGTCCACCGCCGCATGAGTGATGTCATACCCAACAACGTCGAGACCTGCGCGCTTCATCGACCGGGCCATTCCGAGCCCCATGGAGCCAAGGCCGATGACGGCCGCGACAACAGCGGGGCCTGAGTTTTCAGCAAGCGGTGACATGACGAGTTCTCCAGTCTTGTAAAGAAAGAGCCGCCCGGATGCTGCCACCCGGAGGGGGTTGGTGTTTAGTGTTTAGCGGTTGACAGTTTTTGCCGGAACCAGCGAGCGCGGGGATGACCAGGTGCCACCGGAGCTCACGCAGCCTGTCGGCAGAGCGTCCGAGCACGAGCGTGGCGAAGAAGGTGCAGATATATGGGATAGCGGCGCCTTGCAGCGTCATTGTTTCTCTCCTCCAATTGTTGCCGCGGTCTCCCGTCCGTGGCTCCCCGACCCAACAATGGCAGCGCTGCCATTTTCTTTAATCCATTTTGGCAGCGCTGCCAACGCTAGATTGGAAGCGCTGCCAAAAAGATCTTGCTTCTTAAAGACAGTGGTGAAAAATGACGACCGCATGGTGGGTGATATCGGAGAGGGATGACGGCTTAGCGGCTGAACGCCCACCCGAGGTGGGGTTCGAAAGTGACTATGGAATTCAAACACCAGGCGACAGTGACGCTTGCCGAGGTCGCGGAAGCGGCCGGCGTCGGCGAGAGCACGGTCTCGCGGGTGCTGCGCAACCACGGCTCGTTTTCCGGCAAGACGCGGGACCGGGTGATGGCTGCGGTCGAGCGGCTCGGCTATGTGCCGAACCGGATCGCAGGAACACTCGCCTCCACCGCTTCGCGCCTGGTCGCCTTCGTCATTCCCTCGCTATCCAACATCGTCTTTCCCGATGTCCTGCGCGGCGCCAGCGCCGTTCTGGAGGAAAACCAGTATCAGGCGGTCTTCTCCGTCACCGACTATGATCCGGGGAAGGAAGAAGCGCTTGCCGCCGCGATGCTCGCCTGGCGGCCCGCGGCGGTGATGCTGGCGGGGTACGAGCACACGGAAGGCACGGTGAAGATGCTGCGCGCAAGCGGCTGCCGGATCGTCGAGTTGCTCGATCTGGACGGCGATGCGCTTGATCTGGCGGTCGGTTTCTCCAACCGCGCAGCCGGACGCGAAAGCGCGGCTTTCCTGCTCAAGCGGGGCTATCGCCGGATCGGGTATGTCGGCCACGACCTCAGCCGCGACACCCGTGCCAGCAAGCGGTTTTCCGCTTTTTGCGAAACGCTGGGCGCACATGACGCCCCCCTCGCCGATCGCGAAATTCTCGCCGGGGCATCGTCGGTGGAAAACGGCGGGCTGGGACTGGAGCGGCTGCTCACCCGGACGCCGGATCTCGATGCGGTCTATTTCTCCAACGACGACATGGCGCTGGGCGGCTATTTTCACTGTCTGGCGCGGGGGATTGCGATCCCCTCGCAGCTTGCCATTTTCGGCTATAACGGCCTCGAGATCGGCCGGGGAACGCCGCAGCCCCTCTCGACCATCCGCACGCCGCGCGTCGCGATCGGACAGGTGGCAGCACAGCTTGTCATCACCAATGCGCAACCCCAAGTCGTCGATCTCGGCTTCGAACTGATCGAAGGGGCAACCGCCTGATAGGGAGAAACTGTCATGTCCGACGCGCGCCTGCGTGAAGAAATCTGCCGCTACGGTCGTTCGCTGTTCGAGCGCGGGCTGACGCCCGGTTCGTCGGGCAATATATCGTTGCGGCTGGAGGATGGCGGCTGGCTGGTCACACCGACGAACGCCTCGCTCGGCTTCCTCGACCCGGCCCGCATCTCAAGGCTGGATGCCGAAGGCCGGCACCTCGCCGGCGACAAGCCGACCAAGGAAATTCCGCTTCACACGGCGCTCTACGACACGCGCGGCAGCGCCCGCGCCATCGTCCATCTTCACTCCACCCACGCGGTGGCGCTGACCATGCTGCCGGAGATCGATCCGCGCGCTGCCCTGCCGCCGATGACCCCCTACTATCTCATGCGCGCCGGCGAGACCGCGCTGGTCCCCTACTATCGTCCCGGCGATCCGGCGGTGGCCGACGCGATCCGCGGGCTGGCGGGAAAATATTCATCGGTGCTTCTGGCCAATCACGGACCGGTCGTCGCCGGCGACAGTCTTGAGGCAGCGGTTTTCGCAACCGAAGAGCTGGAGGAGACGGCGAAGCTCTATCTGCTGCTGCGCAATCTCAACCCCCGTTATCTCAGCCCGGCGCAGGTCAACGATCTGACCGAGACCTTCGGCCTCGACCTGCCGTCGCATCACGACCACGATCACGATTGATGAGGGATCGCCTGAAGCAGGCACTCATTCCTTCACCGCCCCGGTCATGGACGAGACGTAATAATCGACGAAGAAGGAATAGAGGATCACCACCGGCAGCGAGCCGAACAGCGCGCCGGCCATCAGCGCGCCCCATTCGAACACGTCGCCGCGGACCAGCTCCGTCAGCACGCCGACCGGCACGGTCTTGTTTTCCGAAGACTGGATGAAAGTGAGCGCATAGATGAACTCGTTCCAGGAAAGCGTGAAGGCAAAGATACCCGCCGAGATAAGCCCGGGGACAGCAAGCGGCAGGATGATCTTGATCAGGATCTGCCAGCGCGTCGCGCCATCCACCAGCGCGCTCTCTTCGAGCTCGAACGGGATCGACCGGAAGTAGCCCATCAACAGCCAGGTGCAGAAGGGAATGAGGAAGGTCGGATAGGTGAAGATCAGCGCCAGCCTGGAATCGTAGATGCCGAACTTGAAGACAATGAAGGCCAGCGGAATGAACAGGATCGAGGGCGGTACGAGATAGGCGAGGAAGATCAGCAGCCCCACCGGCCGCGAGCCCGAAAACCGAACCCGCTCGATCGCGTAGGCCGCAAAGACTGAAGCCGCAAGCGACAGAAACGTCGCGCAGGTCGCCACCAGCATCGTGTTCCACAGCCAGCCTGGATAGGAGGTTTCGAACAACAGGTATTTGATATGGTCAAGCGTCGGCCCGACCACCCAGAAGGGGCTGTAATTGTTGTAATCCGTCAGCTGCGAATTCGGCTTCACTGCAGTGATCGCCATCCAGTAAAACGGAAAGAGCAGGACGAAGACGAACACCGCCATCGGCAGATAAACCATCACAATCCTGCGCGGCAGGCGGTTGAGATAGCTCATACCCTGCACGTCGTCGGTGAGAACGGCGTCTTCGGATTTCACGGTCGTGGTCATCGTCATTCTCCCCAATCAATCCTGGCCGCCCTGCTGCCATTTGCGCCGCTGCAGGCCGAAGAAGCTGAACATGATGGCGGCGAGGAGGAACGGAATCATCGCCACCGCGATCGCGGCCCCCTCCCCTAGCTGTCCGCCCGGAATGCCGCGCTGGAAGGAAAGCGTCGCCATCAGATGCGTCGCGTTTACCGGCCCGCCCTTGGTGAGCACATAGATGAGCTGGAAGTCGGTGAAGGTGAACAGCACCGAGAAGGTCATGACGACGGCAATGATCGGCGTCAGCATCGGCAGCGTCACATAGCGGAACCGCTGCCAGCTCGTCGCGCCGTCCAGCGACGCCGCCTCCTGCAGCGAAGCCGGGATGGTTTGCAGGCCAGCGAGCAATGAAATGGCAACGAACGGAATGCCGCGCCAGACATTGGCGGCGATCACCGAGGCGCGGGCATTTTCCGGATCGCCAAGGAAGTTGATCGGACCGTCGATCACGCCGAGCTGCATCAGCGACCATGAAATGATCGAGAACTGCGAATCGTAGATCCACCAGAAGGCCAGCGCCGAGAGCACGGTGGGAACGACCCAGGGCAAGAGCACGATGGCCCGGAAGAAGGACTTGAACGGCAGGTTCTCATTCAACAGGAGCGCCAACCACAGCCCGAAGACGAATTTCAGGATCGACGCCACAATCGTGTAGAGCAGCGTGTTGAAGACCGAGAGCCAGAAGACCGAGTCCTCGGCAAGGAAGATGTAGTTTTCGAGCCCGATGAACACCCCGTCACGACCGATGCGCGTGTCGGTAAAGCCGAGCCAGACGCCGAGACCGAGTGGATAGGTGAGGAAGCAGACAAGGAAGACGGCCGCCGGAAGCATGAAGAGGAAACCGATCATGTTCCTGTTCTGCATGAGCGAGGCCATCGCGGATGGCGGCTTCCTGGATGACGCTGTGGACATCGAACATCTCCCATATAGCGGATTGGGGAACGGGTACCGGCGGGGCATTTCCGCCGATACCTTGTCTCAGCAGCCTATGCAGGCCACGTTGGGATTTAGACCCGGTAGTAGCGGTTTGCCCGGCGCTCAGCCTCTACAATTGCCTCTTCGGGCGTCATCTGCCCCGTAACCGCGGTGGCGAACATGTCGACCAGCACGTAGTCGGCCATGACGCCGGCGGACGCATAGCCGAGCGGGCCGGCATAACCGTTCGGGCGCAGCGTTTCCGAGGCGCGCGCATAAGGCGCGTGGATCGGATCGGACGTCCAGACGGGATTGTCGGCGAAAGCCTTGAGAGGTTGGCAGCAATACGCGCTGGAGCCCGTGATCCAGGCATTCATCTGGTCGGCCTCCATCATGAACTTGATATAGGCCTTGGCAGCTTCCGGATATTTCGTATGGCTGAAGAGCAGCAGCGAACTGGTCTGATGCAGCTCGACGCTCTGGCCGACCGGACCGACAGGGAAGTTCGTGGTGCGGATGTCGGCTGAAAGTTCCGCCATCGCCGGGTCCTTCTTCGACGCATAGTAGAGCGAGACGCCGTTCGCCGTCAGCGACACCTGGCCCGCCAGGAAGGCCCGGTTGTTGTTGATGTCGAGCCAGCTCTCGGTGCCCGGAATGAAGGTCTCGTAAAGCGCCTTGGCATAGTTGACCGCTTTGAGCGTCTCGGGGCTGTTGATGACGACCTTGCCGCCTTCATCGACCATCTTGCCGCCATGGCTCCAGAGCAGCCAATGGGCATAGTTGTTGCCGTCGCCGACGGCCTTGCCGTGCGGGAAGCCGGCTGGCGTTCCCTTGGCCTTCATGGCTTTGCAGAGTTCGAGGAACCCGTCGGTTTCCTTCGGAAATTCGCTGAAGCCGGCCGCCTTCATGTGACTATCCCGGTAGCAGATCGCATTGCCGATGGCCGCCAACGGCATGGCGATGAACTTGTCGCCGCGCGAAGCATAACCCTTTACGCCATCGTACCAGCCGCCGTATTTGCCGCCGAGGTAGTTGGCGAGTTCGGTCAGATCGACGAGCTTGTCCGGATATTGATGGGCATCGTCGAACCAGCACATCACCATATCCGGGCCGGAGCCTACGTTGGCAGCGACGGCCGCTTTCGGGCGAATGTCTTCCCAGCTTTCCTTGTCTATGCGGACCTCGACACCGGTCGCTTGGGTGAACTTCGCGGTGTTGGCAAGCCATGCATCCTCGTCACCCTTGACGAAGGGCGTCCAGCGCAACAGCCTCAGGCTTGCACCGTCCTCCGGCTTGTAGGCCGGCTCCGCCGCTTGGGCGAAAGACGAGCGGATGCCGAAAGCCGAAAGGCCGGCCATGCCCGCGACCGCGGCGGATGCGGCAAGAATATCACGTCTCTTGAAAGTCATAATGCTCCTCCTGGTGACACGGGACATCATCCTTTCCGGCACCCGCCGTCCCGTTTGGCGAATGCTGAGTTAATGGCTTCCGGAAATGCCGGAATGCCGGCCGATGCGTCAGGGCTCCTCTTCCCTCACGCAGCGCAAAACGGGACGGTATCAGTCGGTCAGCCGCACGCCGGTTTCGGCGTCGAACAGGTGCACATGATCGGCATCGATAGATAGGTGGATTGCCTCGCCCGGCCGGGCGGTCACGCGCTCACGGAAAACGCAGGTGACGTCCGTGCCGCCGAAGCGCACGATCAACTGCGTCTCGTAGCCGGTAGGCTCGATAACCGCGACGGTCACGGGAAACCCGTTCGGGTCGAGCGACATATATTCCGGCCGCAAGCCGTAGATCAGATCACGCCCTCTTGCCGCCGATGGTGACCGCGCGACTGGCAGCGCCATGCCATCGGTTGCGATAAAGCACTTCGGATTTTGCGGGTCGAGCCTGCCCTTGATCATGTTCATCGCTGGCGAACCGATAAAACCCGCGACGAAAAGATTGGCGGGACTGTCGTAGAGTTCAAGCGGCGCGCCGATCTGTTCGACAATACCGTCATGCATGACGACGATTTTGTCGGCCATGGTCATCGCCTCGATTTGGTCATGCGTGACATAGACGGTGGTCGTCTTCAGCCGCTGGTGCAGTTCCTTGATCTCGGCGCGCATTGCTACCCGCAGTTTCGCATCGAGGTTGGACAGCGGTTCGTCGAAGAGGAACACCTGCGGATCGCGCACGATCGCCCTGCCCATGGCCACGCGCTGGCGTTGGCCGCCTGAGAGCTGGCGCGGATAGCGGTCGAGCAGCTTGGAAAGTCCCAAAATCCCGGCCGCGGTGCCGACGCGCTTCTCGATCTCGGATTTCGGCGAGCCGTTCAGCATAAGAGAGAAAGCCATATTGTCGGCGACCGTCATATGCGGGTAGAGCGCATAGTTCTGGAACACCATGGCGATATCCCGATCCTTGGGCGGCAGGGCGTTGACCACCTTGTCGCCGATGCGGATCTCACCCGCCGAAATATTTTCAAGCCCGGCCAACATTCGCAGAAGCGTCGACTTCCCGCAGCCCGAGGGGCCGACAAGGATCACGAATTCGCCATCCTCGATTTCGATGTTCACGCCCTTGATGACGGGAAAGGCTCCGAATGATTTTCTGACATCGACGAAGTCAACGCCTGCCATATGCTTTCCTCCCTGTGAATTTCATCTGAAATCGGCGGATTGTCCGGCGGCCGCCTCATGCCGTTCTTCGACCTCGTAAAGTTTCCTCTCGACCGCCCTTACCCTCGCCCCACCAGCGGCATCTTCGTCGCCATGACCGTCATCGTCAGCACATTGGCCTCCAGTGGCAGGCTTGCCATGTAGACAACAGCAGCGGCGATATGGGCGACCGAAATCGTCGGCTCACTGGCGGTCTCGCCATTCGCCTGCAACACCCCGGAATTCATCTTCGACGTCATGTCGGTCGCGGCATTGCCGATATCGATCTGGCCGCAGGCGATGTCATATTTGCGCCCGTCGAGTGCGGTCGACTTGGTCAGCCCCGTGATCGCATGCTTGGTTGCCGTGTAAGGTGCTGAATTCGGCCGCGGCGTCTGGGCCGAAATCGAGCCGTTGTTGATGATCCGCCCGCCGCGCGGCGCCTGCGCCTTCATCAGCCGGAACGCCTGCTGCGTGCAGAGAAAGGCACCCGTCAGGTTTGCGGCAAGAATGCCGCTCCATTGCTCGAAGGTCACCTCTTCCAACGGCACAGCCGGCACATTGGAGCCGGCATTGTTGACCAGGAGGTCGAGCCGGCCGAACTCGGTGCGGATCGCCTCGAAAAGGCGGGCGACCGCATCGGGATCGCCGATATCGGCCCTGACACTCCGCACGGTTCCTCCCGTTTGCGCCGCAATGCCGCCAGCTGCTTTATCGAGCACGTCGGCGCGCCGGCCGGTGATAACGATGGTATAACCCTCCGCGCTTAAGGCCTCGGCGATCCCGCGTCCGAGGCCCGTGCCGCCGCCCGTCACCAATGCGATCTTGCCGTCGCCGGATTTTATAGCGCGAACCATCTCAGATATGTCCTCCGAGTTCATCTTCGATATGGATCCTGATGATCTCATCGAAGTTGGTTTCGGCTTTGAAACCCAGTTCGTAAGCACGCCGCGCGTCGAAATCGGTCGCCCAGCCTGAAACAATCGAGCGGATAACCGGGTCGGGCTCATGACGGACGAGCTTGACGGCCTTCTCACCGGCCACACGCCGAAGCGCCTCGATCTCTTCACCAACGAGGGCGGAAAGGCCGGGCATGGTCAGATTGCGTCTCGGGCCGATCGTGGACGTATCCATCCGCGCGGCATGAATGAAGAATCCGACCGCCGAACGCGGGCTTGCAAACCAGTGGCGTACGTTCTCGTCCACCGGCAACACCGCCTCCTGACCTGCCAGCGGTTCGCGGAGAATATTGGAAAAGAAGCCGGATGCCGCTTTGTTGGGTTTGCCGGGGCGGATGCAGATCGTCGGCAGGCGGATGCCGACGCCATCGAAAATGCCGCGCCTCGAATAGTCGGCGAGAAGCAGTTCGCAGATCGCCTTTTGCGTGCCGTAGCTCGTCAGTGGCGTGGTAAAGAACTCGTCGCCAATCTTTTCCGGGAAAGGCCTTCCGAAAACGGCGATCGACGACGCGAAGATGACCCGCGGAACGTAGGGCTCCCGCAAACTCTCGTGGCGGATCGCCTCGAACAGCGCCCGCGTTCCGTCAAGATTGACCTTGTAGCCCTTGTCGAAATCAGTCTCGGCCTCACCGGAAACGATCGCCGCGAGATGGAAAATCACGTCTGGCCGCAAACCGACGAGTTTCTCGGCGGCGTCATCGGTCGAAAGATCAAGCACGAGTGCCCTTGCAATTGGCGACAGCCCTTGAGGCACAGGCGGCTCGATCACATCCACCAGCGTCAGCCTAGAAATATCGTAGCCAAGCACGCCTTCCTCTGAGGCGAACTTCTCCACCAACTTGCGACCGACCATCCCGGCCGCTCCAATCACCATGACATCCATTTTCGACGAACCTCCCCGTCTGCCGCCCGGCTCAGCCGGATCAGCCTGCCATCTCGCTCTTGCTCTTTTCCCGGTTTTTCTGCCCGCTCCCCGCAAGCAATTCCTTCGTCGTGTCGTAGATCCGGGTCAGATGCCGGCGAAATGCAGCGATCACCGCGTCCCGGTCGCGCCGCTCCAGTGCCTCCACGATCTCGGTGTGGTCGTCATAGCTGGCATTAATCGCTCCCGGCCGTGACATCGCGCTGCGCCGAAAGTCCATCATGTAGGTGTAGAGATCGGTGACGAAATCGGACAACAGCGGGTTTCCGCAAGCCCGATAGATTCCCATGTGGAATTCGCGGTCGCAGATCAGAAAGCGCATGGCGTCATCGCCACACAGCTTCTGCACTTCGAGCAGGCTTTTGAGCTTGCCCAGCGTCTCTTCGTCAATGCTGTCCGCTGCATCGCCGACGACCTTCAACTCGATATGCAGCCGGGCCGCATGAACATCGTCAAGATCGTAGCTGTCGATGGCGTTGGGGGAAGCGATGGTAACGGTGAGATGGCTGAGATCGACATTGCAGACCCGTGTGCGACTGCCCTGAGACACCTCGACGATACCGCGCGCAGCCAGCGTCTGGATGGCACCGCGCACCGTCTCACGGCTGACATGAAGCACATTGGCGAGTTCCCGTTCCCCCGGCAAGACGTCGCCGGGGCGCAGCATGTTGGTAGCGACCAGTACCATTAGTTTGTCGGCGATGAGGTCACGAGCCGTACGCCGGTCGAGACTTTTCCCGACCTTTGGCATTTGCGTGAGTATCGGGCTGCCGTCCATCGCCGTCACCTCCAACTGACCCACTGGTTGGACCAGCAGATCAGTTTCTCTATGGAGCCGCGAAAAGTATGACTAGTCAAGACAGGTTCGTTGCTGCATCGCATCAAAGATCGGCCCTGGAACGGCACCGCTGCCGGTCACCTTGCGCTTCGACGGTCTAGGGGAGCCGAAGCCGGAGCGGGCCTTATCGTCGAGCACGACCGCCTCGCCGTCGAGGATCATGGGGGTCCCCAGTTAGCAAAGCCGCCAGCGCGACGCCGTTCCATATCGCGCGATTTTCATGCGGCCCCCCGCCTGCGAGCCCCGGGGATGGTGGTCTGTTTTTTCTAACAAGGAGGTACAGGTACATGGCTCGGGAGACTCTTCCCGTCGCCTGGCGTCGTTGCCTGCCATCCCACCCACGATCAGGTAAAACCGATCAGCGTCATCACCGCTCTGCAGGTTCGCTTAGACATCAAAAGATTTGAACATCATCGGCGGTCACACGTTATATCCTTGACCACGAGGTGAGGTTTCCAATGTCTATTCATATGCGAGATATCGGCGAAGCGGTACTCGGGCTGTTCCAGCTGCATCATTTCGATGAGCCGCGGTTGAGCGACGATCAGCGGTTGCTGATCGAGGCTTATCGGTCGGGACAGGTTCCAGAAGCCGCATGGCAGGAGCATCTGGCGCTCGATCCCGAGCTTGCTCGCTACTGGCGGTCAGATGCCAGACATTGAGCATCTGATCGGATCGTGCCTGCAGGTGATCGGCGGTCGGGACTTCGAATCCATATCGAACGTTCTTCATGCTGCGCCTGCGAGCGCCAATCCAAATCATAGCCATAGCCTACGTTCGGCGTCGATGGCGGCTCCGGCCAAGGCGGAGATCCAACATCACTCCGGCCAGCCATCCTCTGACATCCGATGTCACCACGAGTTCGTCCATATGTTCCATGGCGTATTCGAGTGTTTGTGCGGTGAGCGCAGTTGCCGCGCTTGAAGAGGCCGTCAAGCTCCGGGCCTATTCCGACAGCCCCGGCAACAGATCCGCGACTTTGGTGCCGCCGCCTCCTGGCGGTGAAACCTCGAGGGGACAGCAAGCTTCTTTCAGTCGAAGTTCGAGTTCCCATGCGTCTCGTATGCCGCGCATGAATAGATGGAGGGCCTCGCGTGCCAGCCACTCGCCCTCACCACTTTGCTGATCAATGTGCCGTGCATCCATGACCCTCTTGAAGACGGCTGAAATCACAGTAAAGCCTTCAGGAAGGATGATGCATCCGGATTGCCGGTGATCAAACATGGCGCAACTCCTCCAATTGGGGCGAAAGCGCTTATGATCTCTCAGCCGCCGGAGCCCGTAGCACTGTCCGGCGATGAGCAAAATATGCGCCGATAAAGCGCCTCTGACAATGTTCGGGGATCACAGCCTTTGTCGCGTCGTTTTCGCTGCCTCGCGACAGGTCTCCAGCACGTTGTCTTTTCCCATGCCGCGGATTGCGCCGCAGCGCGTGCACTGGATCAATTCTCTCGTCTCCATTTCGGAGAACGTAAGCCGCTCAGGCGTCCCGCACTTCTGGCACTGAATTTCAAAGCTGTCGGAGTCATCCACTGCTGCCTCCCGTTGCTTTCGAACGCCCCCACAACCTGGTTCACTGAAAGGGAATTTCAAGATGACCCTCGCCTACGGCGGAATGGTTCCAGCCGGTGAAGATGTCCCGTATCATCGCGCCTCGCGTCTATCAGTGATGCCGGCTGGGTTGTTTCCGCTGCCGGTCCGGGTTCGGCAAACGCCGACCCAATCCAACGCGGAATTGACAACCATCATCGCCTGCCAAATCCAACGCCGAACGTAAATCCTTTACTGCGGCGCCGATGCCGCCGAGCAGATGGCTGTCATACCTGAAGCCAAAATTTTCGAGCTCGTTCCGATATCGCAGCGTTCGAACAGGCATTGGAAATGCGTTCGGCCTGGTCGTCACGGTCACCGGCAAGTGGGTTTCTCCGGAGGACCTGCACCCCGACATCAAAATGACGCTCTAATACCGGGAACAGACCATCAATCTCCGGACCGGAGAAACCACCCCCGTTCCCGACAGCATCGCGCTTGACCGCATGTTTCATGAGGAGTTGCACCTTCATGAATCTGGCGATGGAACTCCTCGCCGATAGCGCCGGGTTCGATCCTCTCGCTTTCCTTCGGGAGGCCGCATAATGTCGAACGGTCAACAACGCCTAACGGCTGCTTTTCGGAAGCTCTTCGTCGAAACGGGTCTTTTCGCGCGCTGGGTCGTCGTCAAGGATGTCTTCTTCGCTATCCTCCGGCAGGGCGTCATCCGGTTCCATATTGGCCTCATCGCGGCTTGGAACGGGCGGCACCCGGCTCTGATCGGCCGGCGATTTGTCGACATCTGCTCCGGACAAGTCTGGCAACGGAATCGGTTCGAGATCCATCTCGGGCGGCCGCGGGCTCGGGAGGTGCGCCGGCATCGGTTCGCCGCTGGCTTTTTCGTCTTTCGGTTCGCTCCTCATTATCATCTGGCTCCTTTCCAGCTGGAAAGTGAACCGGTTGGCGTCGGTAAAGTTCCGAATGAGGAGGCTCGTAATGGCTTTCCGTGTCGCCAACCCCTGCCGCCCAACTTGCACTGCGCGGACTGCCCGGCGCGGCTGCCGCATTAGCGATTGAGGATGGCGATCATCGGCTTCGCAGAATGCGGACCCGGTCCGCTGCCACCGCGGCGGTCATGACGGATCCTTCCGCTATATGACGCTCTATGAGCCTGCTGAGCGTAGCGCCGCAAGTCCGGCCGGTCCGAGGACATCTTCACTGCGAGTGGAGCGGCGAAAATTGTCGAAGTACAGCGTCCATTCGCCTTGGGCTGCCGCGCGGTACGGGCCGAACTTGAAATACTGCCGAGAGCCAAGCCCATGTTCGTCATGCCCGATATGGCCTCGGACCGTCACGATCCAGCGGTCGTTGGCGAAGAGTTCGATATGCCCTGTACCATCCGGTCCCGGCTGGGTCATCACTGCAAAGTCAATCCATCCACTATGCGGGGTCGGCAGCTCATTACCCCTGTGGGTGACGGTGATGCGATCCGTGTGGGCCGTGAACAGGCGCCCGTCTGGTGGCTTCCAGCCGGGGTCGGTGGCTACCAGCGCACGCATCTGGCGCTTTTCCGGGCGCAGAAAAACCGGCGTGAGGGCCGATGTGCCGGTCGACAAGGAAGAGCGCCGAGAGATCACCGGAAAACTGGTCTCAACGGTCGCAAACAGTCGGCCACGAACGAGACGAAGTGCCAGGAACGGGCTAAAGTCACCCCTCGCCTCCGGACCGATCTCGCGTTTCCATTGGGCGATCAGATGGCGGTGGTCCCCTTGCGGGATGGGATCGGCAAACCTGACGGAAAAGCCGTACCAGACCGCCTTGTCATAGGGTACGCGCAGAGTCGTGCGTTCCCACACCTCGGCTCGCTCGCTTCGATCGTCTTCGCCCTCAAAAAGCGGTCGGACGCTTAGCTTCAACGCGCCGGCACTGCCAAAGGTGACATTTCGCTGGAATTCGACCGATCCCGCACGTTGCTCGACATTGTCACGATAATAGAGCCCCCCCAAAGGCGAGAAGCTGTCGCCTTCGAAACCGTCAACAAGATTGGCTTCCCAGGACAACGGCGCCGCCGCATCGCTATTCCCGTCAGGTGCGTTGTCAGCGGTTTCCAATTCTTTCTCCTGAACTATCCTCTACGCTCGCAACGTATTTGTGCTTTAGGCCTCTTCGTGTTTCGCGACAGTCCATCGTGAACCTGCGGTCAGCGATGTGGTCGTTGCACCGGGTAACATAACGGCTATTGTTTGAAATCAGTCGACCGGCCCCACCACAGACGTCACAAGTATGGTAGGAACGGTCTGCGATCTCATGATAGATCCCACCAAGCGCAGCCGCCAGTGCTGCCGACAGGCGAAAGTCATCCGTCGGACTGAGATAGCAGCGAAGACCACCCCACTTTTCCTCTATTTGCCGAACGTAGACCTTGGAAAGCAGCCCGTGGCTGCTGAGGAACACTTCGACACGCCGTAGATATTCCTCAATCAATCCGTTCCAGCCGGTATTGGCAGTCAGGAAAAAAAGGGACCACGTCTCCTCGCTCGTATTTGGGTCAAAAAGTCGGGCATAGCTTTGACGAATGTGCACAACGAACTCCGCATGTGTCATGCAGAGACTCCTTTCCAATGAACCCGGGGGCTGGCAATAATACCGGCTGTCAGGCAGCGAGGCCTCCCCGTCTTGCAGCCGCCATTGATATGCCGAATCTGCTTGGTCGTTCGATCGGGCACACTTCGGCTGCCTCAAACCGTCCTCTTGTCAAATCCCGATCCGAGCGTCGACGACGTGGTAGCCGCCGACACCCGGCTTGCTGCAAGGACCGAGCGAAACGCGACGGCGATCGGTGAGACCTGGCTTGCGACAGAACCGAATCCATCGCGCGCAGGGTGACAGCCGCAAACGAGGCGGGGAGAGGCAGCCCCAGTCCCAGGGGGCAATCAGCTCACCTTTCTCACTGGCGGTATCGTCCAAGAACCGTCGATGATCGAGGGATTGGCCTCGTTGGGCCAATAGAGCCGCATCATAAGGATAAACTTACCTTTGGGCGCCGGGAGCCAATTGGATTCCTTGTCCGATCCGGGCGATTCATGCTGGATAAACAGGTCGATCGAGCCATCCGCATTGGCCTTCAGCGGTTGGCGCGCGCTGATCGAATAGCGATTGAGCGGATTGTCGACAAAGAAGTAGCCCGCATCATACATGGTCAAGGACCAGAACCCCGAAACCGGTGGCGTAAGTCCCTTCTTGAACGTCAGAACGTAATTCTCGGACCCGTTATATGCCCGCTTGATCACCCCGTCACCGGACTTCAGCGAAGTCGGATAGACCGCATCTTGTGGCCGGTTCGCCCCAAGACCGATTGCAGTGATCAAGGCACGTTGGACGTAGTTGGTGCCATAAATCCCCGTCTTCGTCGTGAAGCCCCAGCCGTCGACGTCCTGAACGTCACCGTCGCTGAATTTGAAATGCATCATGATGCGGGCGAAACCAACTTGGGGGACGCGCTTCACAAAAGCAGGATCGAACTTTGCCTTATCGAAGTCCTGGCCAGGAACGATGCCGAGTTCGGCGAGCTTGGCGACCATCGGTGCGTCTGCATCGGTCGGCGGATTTCGTTTCAGGAGCTCGGCAAACAGGGTGAAGTATTCGACGGCGTCCATATTGTTGACTTGTTCGCGAACGGCAGTCTTCATGTCGATCGACGGGTCGACCTTGCCTTTTGGAGCCGTCCATTCCTTGCCCCACGCGCTCAAGGGATAGAGTTTGACCTCATCTTGAAGCTTATGAACTTCGGCATAGTCCTCTGGCGTGCCGGTGCAATAGATGCGTCCGAGCAACCAGACGATGCTCGTCGGAGACTTGTATTGCGTCAGCCCTTCCGGGAGGGGGCCGTCCCAGCTGGGACCGGTTACCACGAAGGTCTGTGCCTTTGTACCGGTCGTCCGCTTTCCGGGAACGTCGAACACTGTCGTCCAACCATCCAGCATCGGAAACAGGGCATAACGATCGTTCAGGTCGGGGAGGCTTACCACCCAAGGCTCGTCACCAACGTCGAAGAACGCCGTGGTGTAGAGTGTGTCCGCATTGGGCGCCGTCACGTCGCGGAATTTGGCATCCGGATACTGGCGCAACTTAATGACGTGCCCCATCGGGCCCCGGCTACCTTCCGGCTCGGCCATGTTGGTGATCACCCGTCTAGTGATCTCCATTGTCACAAGCGGATAGGCGTAAATGTAAGCCTCGACTGCCAAGGCGAATTCGTCGAGGCCTTCCGGCAAATTTGCCACCAGCCCGTCGTTGGCGTTCGCCGACGAAGCCACAGAACCAGCGGCCATCAGTCCAAGACCGGCCACCGTTAATTCACGGCGCGTGATATGCATTACTAGCCCTCCAAAAGACAATTTGTAACGAATGCAACTGTGCGGACAATCCGCGCGCAATCAAAAGTTGAAAACACCAGACGCGGCTATTGGACGAGGCCGAGGTTGATTAATTGGACCCGTCGGTTTTCACCCGCTTTCAGGTTGGCTGTATTGAGCGGCCACTCCTCACCCACGCCAATCGAATACAAACGGTCTGGTGCGATGGCAAACGTGGTCGAAAGCGCCTCAGTTATGGCATTGGCGCGCTGCGCGCTAAGCTCGAGATTGTGTTGGGCGTCGCCGGTCGAACTCGTGTGACCGACCACGAGAAACTTGTATCGCCGCAGGTTGGGGTGGTGCAGCGCATCGGCGATCAGGCCGACCGTGCGGTAAGATTTTGGCTCGATGGCGACGGAGTCGTTCTCGAATTCGATATCTAGGATCAATTGCGACAGCTTGGAGAGTTTCTGCCAGTTCGGAAGGTTGGCGACACCTTTACCCGCACTTGCCGTTGCCTCCTCCACCAGAAGCGCGACGTCAATTGCGGGCGCCGCGTTTTCCACCCTCCCGAGGGTACGGATAAGTTGCATGTCACTGATTTGCTGCGCCACCCCCTCGCCAGCGGACAGCATCAGCCCGATCGTCAGCAACGCGTTAAACTGGATTCTCTTCATTGGCTCACCTTTCGTTCTCAAGAAGGTCTCAACGCCACCCCGCGTCGATGATGGCTTGGCCGCATTTTCCTTCGTTCACGCGAGTCGCCTTGTTCAGACAGGAGAGAACATTGCCCTCGCCCTTGACGCTTTTGCAGTACTGGGCGATGTCGTGTTTGCAAATCGTCGCAAAGGACGACTGCGCCGCCTGGCGTTGACGTATCGAGGTGATCACGTTCGCCAGTGTCACGGTACACGCCGGCGAGACTTTGCCCTCGTTCTGCTCGAGACAGGACTGGATGCGGCCGCTGCCAAGGTTGAGCCCCTTGCAATATTTCCTGATGTCCGATCCGCAATCGTTGGCGAGCAAGCTCACAGCATCGGCATAGCTGATGGTTTCTGCCCGACCGACGGTGGCGAGGGCAAGAACAGTGAGAACTATCGTTCCTGCGAAAACTGCACTTCTGTTCGTCATGGCAAGTCCGATCGAAAACAACATTAAACTCGGCTGCCCGACCGATAGCCGAGGCGGTAGCCAGCGTTGACATGCGCAATGCGGTCGCCAAAAGGGAAGTAGCTTACAGTATGCAACGCCCCTGCTACGGTTACGTCGGCATTTCGCAGCGCGGAGGCTGCACGATGGCGAGCGCTGCCGACATCCCGTCTCGGCGGCTGTTTGCCATCTCCATGTCCCCGGCGGAGCGTGAGCGTGAGGTACCATCGACCGCCGGAACGTGGGTCGGCGCCGCGAAGGTCACCAACGAGCATTCGTCATCATCGCATGCCTAGGCATCGTTACGATTCCGTGAGCGGCAGCAGAGACCCTGAGATGTCTTCTTACCGGGCTGGTGCAGCGCCGGCACGGCCGCGCGCGCCCGTCACTGACCGTGGCAACCGCGAAACTCCTTCAAATTTTTTCCTGCGAATCCGCC
>NZ_JBQENZ010000016.1:0-167526 GCF_052044935.1 Ensifer sp. 22460 | reverse complement strand
GCCCGCGGCATGGCGCTGCTCGGCAAATACACGCTGATCGGCGAGGGCGTGCGCGGCTCGCTCGCCAAGCAGCTGATTTCGAAGTTCGATCTGTCGAAAGACCGCGACGTCCAGAAGTTCGGCATCGGCCTGAAAGAGCTCTGGCAGGTTAAGCCCGAGAACCACCGTCCGGGCCTGGTGCAGCACTCGTTCGGCTGGCCGCTCGGCATGAAGACCGGTGGTGGTTCGTTCCTGTACCATCTGGAAGACAACCTCGTCGCGGTCGGCTTCGTCGTGCACCTCAACTACAAGAACCCATACCTCTTCCCTTTCGAGGAGTTCCAGCGGTTCAAGACCCATCCGGCCATCCGCGGCACCTTTGAAGGCGGCAAGCGGCTGTCCTATGGTGCTCGCGCCATCACCGAGGGCGGCTACCAGTCGGTACCGAAGCTGTCGTTCCCCGGTGGCGCGCTGATCGGCTGTTCGGCCGGCCTCGTGAACGTGCCGCGCATCAAGGGCAGCCACAATGCGGTGCTGTCTGGCATGCTGGCGGCTGACAAACTGGCAGAAGCGATCGCGTCGGGCAGGGCCAATGACGAGCCGGTCGAGATCGAGAACGAATGGCGCCAGACCGATATCGGCAAGGACCTGAAGCGGGTCAGGAACGTCAAGCCGCTGTGGTCGAAATTCGGCACGGCGATCGGCGTGGCACTCGGCGGTCTCGACATGTGGACCAACCAGTTGTTCGGTCTGTCGCTGTTCGGCACGCTGAAGCACGGCAAGAGCGATGCGCAGAGCCTCGAGCCGGCAGCAAAGCACACGAAGATCGATTACCCGAAACCCGATGGCGTGTTGACCTTCGATCGTCTGTCCTCGGTGTTCCTGTCGAACACCAACCACGAGGAGGATCAGCCGGTGCATCTGCAGGTCAAGGACATGAGCCTGCAGAAGCGCTCCGAGCACGACATCTATGCCGGCCCGTCGACGCGCTACTGTCCGGCTGGCGTCTACGAGTGGGTGGAGAAGGACGGCAAGCCGGTCTTCGTCATCAACGCGCAGAACTGCGTGCACTGCAAGACCTGCGACATCAAGGACCCGAACCAGAACATCAACTGGGTGCCGCCGCAGGGCGGCGAAGGCCCGGTCTATCCGAACATGTGAATTTTGCACAGCATCGGCTTATAAAATAGATGATGTCTTCTCCGGCAACCGTTTCGTATGTTGCCTTTAGGCAGTGCACCTCATTCTGGTGCCTCGAAAATGGAGCCCACCAGTTGCCGGCGAGCCTTTCTCCGCAGCGCGCTCCAAGCCAGCCCCTTGCCCAGATAGTCAAAAGGGGTCGGCGGCCATTTCCGCGGCGTCCGGTTGACGATCCAGAAATCGGTGAGGTCGCTGCTGACGTCGTTGAGCATGTGCGAGACGGTCTGGCCGTGCAGATGGTTGATCGCCAGCCCATGGCCCCAGCACCCGCCAACATAGATCACGCGCCGGTCGCCGAGCGTCGTCAGGTGCGGCACCAGGTCCATCGTCCCGGACATGTGCCCGCCCCAAGTATGGGCGATGCGAATATCGCTCAACTGCGGGAAAATCCGCTTTAGATGCTGCAGTGAAACTTCTCCGCCCTCCGCGCTGGCCGTCGGCTCCATTTCGCCGAACATCGAGTGCCCGCCGTAATAGATCCAGTAGAACTGGATACGACCGTCGGCGGTGGGCGCCATGTAGTGGAACAGGTCGAGCGTACTTTCGATCGCATTGCCGCGCTGCCAACCGATCGCCTGCCATTGTGCGGGCGTCAGGCGCTCCGTCACCGCGCCTCGTGCGAAGACCGGGGATTGAAACCGGCGTAACTCGCGTCCGACAGGGCCTTCAAGCATGTGGGTGAAAGCGTTGGTCGCGATCACCACCGTGCTTGCAAGAATCTCCCCGCGCGGAGTGACGATCCGGACGCCCGATGCCAGGCGCTCGATGTGAATGGCGGGGCTGTTTTCGTAGACACGCGCGCCGGCGGCCTCCGCGAGGCGTTTCAGTTCGCGCACCTGCTTGCAGGGGTTAAGCAGGCCAAGATTGGGATCGAACAATGCCGCCTTGAAATTCGGATTGCCGGCAAATTCCGCCTGCAAGCTAGGCCCGTCCATCCACTGCAGCCCCTGCATGCCGAACTCGGAGTACATCGCCTGCAGGGCGCGGGCGTCGTCTACCCAGCGTTCGTCGAAGGCCACCCGCATCAAACCCGGATGCCGGTAGTCACACTGGAGCCCGTTGCTCTCGATGATCTCGCGTGTATAGACCATCGCGCGCAGACAGTAATCGAACGCCGCCTTCGAGCGCTCGAGGCCGTATTTTCGGCGGATAGTGAACTGATCCATACCGAACTGCGGCATGATCCAGCCAGCGGCGCGGCCGCTGGCCCCGAAACCAACGATCTCGCCTTCGATCAGCACGATGCGGCCGGTACCGTCCTTCGCCGCATGCCAGGCAGTGGACATACCGGCGATCCCACCGCCAATGATGGCGACATCGCAATCGATCCGCCCATCCACGGCATGGTTCGGGGCATACATGCCGTAGTCATGCAGCCAGAAGGATTTTCCCGAATGGGGCGCTGATCCGTGAGCCTGCATGATCACAGTGCCTCGTGTCAGTTTGACTGGGGGAGATAGGCGACGGCCGTCGTCTCGACGCGGATCGCCGGGCTGGTAAAGCCGACTACTTCCATGCCCGCGACCGAGGGCCCCTCCTCGCCGTAGAAGGCCTGGCGATGCGGGAACAGCGTCTCGTTGAACTCGTCCACACTGACATTGTAGTAGATGGTTTCGCTGACCACATCGCGCGGCGCGCCGCCGGACTTTGGCAGGATGCTGCCGAGGATCTCGTAGATCCGCTTCATCTGCGCGGCCGGGTCGTCGGCATGGATTTCGTTGCCTTCGTCATCTGTGGACGTCAGGCCACCGATGAAAAGATAATCGCCGGCACGAACGGCCATTGACATACAATAGTGCTTCTCCATCTCAGGAAGCATGTGGAAAAATAGCGGTTTCTTTGGCATGTCAGTTCCTGGTCGAAAATTAAGATATGATCAAGGCAGTGTGGCTTCACTCGATGCGGCGTTAGCCAGTGAGACCGGGCGGCGCCTTAAAGCGACGTGAGGACGTTGGGTTTGAGGCAGAGCGCATTTCAGTTTCCACCTTGTCCGCAGTTAGCAGGCCGGACTCGATTGCGCCGTCCATAAAGCCTACCCAATTTCGCCCGAGATAGTCGCCGGCGAAATGGACATGGCCGTCCGGCGTCTTGAAGGCCTTTGCGATCCGCACGTTCTGTGTCGGCCGCGCCATGTGCCAGGTGCCAAGTGAGAACTCGTCGTTTGCCCAGTCGTGCCCGGTGGTCGAAACGGCCTTCAATTCGGGGTGAAGGCTGGCAAGCACCGCGTTGACTTCGTCGAGGTTCTTCGGGTCGAAAGCCGCGCCATCCGTGCCGAAGCCGACGTAGATGCGGGTTTCGCCCTCTACACGGATGGGGTTGAGGAGGCTAAGTGGTGTGCCGGGCGGAGCGATGACGGCATGGCCGGTGGCTTCGCCTTCCGTGCGGAACAGTACTTTCATGCCCTTTGCGGCATGTTCCTCGTGCGAAAGGACTAGTTTGTCCTGCGCAAGCGCCGGCGTGAACCGGATGTTTTTCAGACAGTTCATCGGGACGGCGCAGACTAGTTTCTTCGCCGTGAAGCGACGGCCGTCACGGGTCGTTGCTGTGACGCCGCGCTCGTCCTGCACCACGTCGGCGACGGGGGAGTTGAGGCGGATGTCGAGATTGGCGCGTTCCGCCATATAGGTGATGAGGGATGTAACGCCACTGTCGACCTTGTAGCGGGCGAGGCAATCGATCATCAGCCCAATATCCCAGCCGGAAATGGACCACCAGCGCAGCTGGGACAGGTATCCGGACTGGTCCAGCGGCGCGTTCGTCTGGGCACTCACCTCAGCGGCGAAGGCTGCTTTCTCGAGCGGCGATAGGCCCATCCGGTCGAGTACGTCCTGAACGCTCAGCGTGTCGAGTTCCTCAGCCTCTGCGATCGCTTCGAGACTGTAGGGCCTGTCCATGCGCGGACCATCCGGCGTATCGCCGGCGAATTTCTTCCAGGCACTTTGAAGGATCGCCCGGAACTCACGGAACTCGATGTCCTGCGGCTTGCCGTCTACCCAGATGGTGAGCGGCGGCAACCAGGGATCTTCATGCAGCTTCAGGCCGGAGCGAACGAATTCTGCCCAGACATAGGGCTGGAACCAGTGGATCCACGTACAGCCCAACTCAACCTTATGGCCGTCGAGGTCCGACGTCCAGGCGCGCCCGCCGATGCGATCTCGCGCCTCAAGCACGGCGACCTTGCGGCCGTTGTTCTTCAATTCGCGGGCCGCCGTGACGCCGGCGAAGCCGGCACCAAGCACGATGACGTCGAAATCGGTTTCTTGTTCCATGCAAATTCCCCCTCAATGACGGCATGCCGTGATCGGTGACGGGCTCGCCGATGCGGCAGTCGCGATCTTGTGAAGCCCGTAAGATCGCCTCCTCAAGCGCCCGAATTTATTATTCAAAGTTATATTACGACTGGGTATACGGCAAGCACCGTTCAATCTCTGCGCGCCATTTAGATGTCGCCGTTTCTAATAAAAGGTTAGCGCGGAAGGCGGGCGATGAGGCTGGGAAACTTGAGAAAATAACTTTTCAATCAATCTGTTGACGCAAATCGCTTTGAGGGCCACCCAAAACTCTCTCTGGCCGGATGGAATAATGAAAGCATTTGGCGTTTGGGGGCTTACCTTGTCTTGATATTTCACGGTATGAATAATTAATGTGGTGAAACCTACTCGAAACAAGGGTCCAGCAAATGAAGCGCTTTCGTATTGGTCAGATCGTTCCGAGCTCCAACATCACGATGGAAACGAAAATACCGGCACTATTGCGGGCTCGCGAACTCGTGTCGCCAGAGCGGTTCACTTTTCACTCCTCCCGCATGCGGATGAAGCATGTAACCGCCGAGGAATTGAAGGCCACAGGGACAGCGACCATTGCCCCTCGAACTTTCGGACGCGCGCGTCGATGTTATGGGTTATGCCTGTCTGGTAGCAATCATGGCAATGGGGCATGGCTACCATCGCCAGTCACGGGAGCGCCTGCACAAGGCGACGGTCGACAACGGCAATCCGGCACCAGTGGTGACGTCGGCCGGTGCGCTGGTCGAGGGCATCCAGGCGATGGGCGCGAAGAAAATCGCGCTCGTCGCGCCTTACATGAAGCCGCTCACTGAGCTCGTCGTGGACTACATCCGCAACGAAGGCATCGAGGTCAGCGTCTGGCGGGCGCTGGAGATCTCTGACAACCTCGCGGTGGCCGCCCACGATCCGATGAAGCTGCCCGGCATCGTCCGTTCGATGGACACAAGCGATGTCGATGCCATCGTGCTGTCCGCCTGCGTTCAGATGCCCTCGCTGGCGGTTGAGCGCGCCATGGATCGTCAATGCGCCGATGAACTGCCGCATCTTCGAAACATGGGTCGACACCCAGCTTGCCCCGACGTTGTCAAAAGGCGATGTCGTCATCCTCGACAATGTCGGTTTCCATAAAAGCGAGCGTGCCGAACAGTTGGTCAAGGCGAAAGGGGCGTGGCTTCTCTTCCTGCCGCCTTATTCGCCGGACCTGAACCCCATCGAAATGGCATTCTCAAAACTCAAAGCGCTTCTGCGAAAGCGAGCCGCTCGAAGCTTCGATACGATTACGCAGGCGCTCGGCGACATCATGGGCCTCTTCTCAGTCGCAGAATTCCTCCGTGAGAAGGCCGAAGGTTACATCGAACTGCGCCACTCGCTCGGCTACTCTTTTCAGCAAACACGCCGGCACGTTGCAGGCTTTCGCCCGCTGCGTTGAACGCGCTCAGTTCGATCCGCCCGCCACCCGGATGATGGCGAGGTCGCCCCACAGCAATCTTGGCTCTCTACTCACGAGGGGATGCTGCAGCGCCAATGCGATGCAAGCTATGCGTGTTTTCATGATATTTTCAAGCAGCCCCATCAGCAAAGCGGACACCACAAACGCCAGATGTATACCGGTCAATACCATGAGCTGGGAGCTCTCGTATTGGCCCGCGTTCAGAAAAATTTGAAGCAGATGTATCGACGAGATAGCAACGATGGATGAAGCGACCTTGATCTTCAAGCTCCCGGAATCAAGCTTACCCATGAACGAGACCTCGCGGTCGTAGTGTTTCTCCGCTTCATCAAATCGACTTACGAAGTTCTCGTAGCCAGAAATCATCACCATAACGATCAGCCCGCCGACCAATGCGCCATCAATCAGCCATAATATAGACAGGATCATGTCTTCTGCGCTGTCATCCAAAACAGAACCCGCTAGCTTGATGAATTTCCATCCGAATGAAACGCTATAGAGCGCCAGCGCTGCAGCTAATCCAAAGTAAAAAATAACGAGTATCCAGCGTCTATACAGAATGACGCGCTCGATGAGCATTTCCAATGACTTCATAACTATACATATCTACTCGGTTTCTGGAGAGGATGCATCGTCGATTTTATATTTGCTTCAGGAGATTAAAGGTTCGGCGCCCGTTCTCTGATTGCAAAGGGAGGCGGGAGTGCCGGTGATTCAGACACTCCCTAAAAGCTCAGCTAGGCTCTCTTTCAGGCATGGCAGAAGAATGATGCGACGAAATCAGCCATTTGCCGTTCTTGAATTCGTAGGTGAAGGTATAACGCGCAGGGACCTCGGTGCCGTCCTTCAACGTAAAGGTGTAGATGCCCGTGTCGATGGCATCGTTGCAGCCGAGTTTGATCGTCCGGCTGTCGATTTCCCCCTTGGGATGCTTTTGCAGGAATTCAGCGAAGTATTCGGCGCGTTCCTTCTGGGTCAGGCGTGGTTTGTTCGAAAGCGTAGGCAGAAGAAGGGCATCAGCTGCATAATTTTCTACGACCTTTTCGGGATCAAGCGTCGATAGAGAGGCGTTCCATCGATCAAACAGATGCTCGACCTGTGTTTTAGTGATCGGCGTGCATTCGGTGGCAAGGGCCGGCGTCGCCAGCAGAGCCGCGAAGGAAGCGGCGAGTAAGTGTCTTTTCATCTCAGTCTCCATCAACGTTTGTTTTCTATCCGCAATGCGGAGGCGCGACGTAGTTATCCCAGCCTATGCAGTCCAGATCGTTCCGAATGATTTGTGGTCGCCGGGCGCGAACAGTGCGCGATATGGATAAGTTGAGCGCAATTGGGAGCTCTTCGGCGGCGGAAGTCGGCTCGGCGGAGCGATATCCGGTTGCTTAGTCTTACTGAGTCACAAATCCTGGGATTCTCGCTGAGCAATGCTGTGCTAGCGTAAGCGATTCGTAGTCAGCAGGAGAACGCTGAGATGAATGGCCTGAGCATGGGAAGTGAAGCAGCCTTTGCGGCTTATGTCCATAAGCCGGTCGATGTGATCGGGCACGCCGATCGGGCGGAGCCGCTCAACGATTATTGCCTCGGACTAATGCTACCGGTGGACCGCAAGAGTGTCGAGGCTCTGGCGGCGGCGACGGCGCCAGCGCGGGCATCGGCCAACCGTGTCTGACGAGGCTCTCCTGGCGCGGGTTCGTGACTTGGTGCTGCCGCTGATCGAGCAGAATGGGCGTATTGAGGCTTAGATCGTGGATGACACCGGGTTCCCCAAGAAGGGCAAGCATTCGGTCGGGGTTGCGCGGCAATATTGCGGCCAGCTCGGCAAGCAGGACAACTGCCAGGTCGCGGGCAGCCTCTCGATCGCCAACGTCGCGGCGAGCTCGCCGATTGCCTATCGGCTGTATTTGTCCGAGATCTGGGCCGATGATCCCGCGCGGCGGCGCAAGGCGAAGATCCCTGACAGCGTCGCGTTCCAGACGAAGCCCGTAATCGCGCTCGACCAGATCCGCGCCGCTCAAGCGGACGGAGTTGCGCCCGGCGTGGTTTTGGCCGACGCCGGCTATGGCGCGGACGGCGCATTCCGCACCGGCCTGTCGGCGCTCGGCCTCGACTATGCCGTGGCAACCGACACTTATTAGTGTCTGGCGACCCAGCGAGGAACCATTGCAGCCCAAGCCCTGGCGTGGAAAGGGTCGGCCAACCCCGCTGATGCGTCGCAGTCCTGAACACAGCCCGATATCGGTGAAAGCGATGGCACAGGAGCTGCCGCACGAAGCCTGGCAGACCATTGGCTGGCGGGAAGGAACGAACACTGATCTCAGTTCCCGCTTTGCCGCCGTGCGCGTCAGGCCCGCCTCCAGGGGTTACAATTTGACTGCCCCCGTGCCGAGGAATGGCTGCTGATCGAATGGCCCGAGGGCGACACCGAGCCGCTCAAGTACTGGCTCTCCACTCTCGCCGCCGACGCTTCGCTCGCAACGCTCGTCAGCACCGCCAAGCTACGCTGGCGTATCGAGCGCGACTATCAGGAACTCAAAGCAGGAACTCGGGCTCGGCCATTACGAGGGGGCGCGGCTGGCGCGGCTTCCATCATCATGCAAGCCTTTGCATTGCCGCTAACGGATTCCTCATCTCCCAAAGGGAGAAGATTCCCCCCTCAGCGCCGAACAAAACCAAAAACCGCCCGGAACCTAACGTTCCCGAAGGTTACCGACCCCGCGGATCCCCCGATCCGACCCGAACGACACACGCCAAATTCGATCGCAACCGTCCGTAGGCACTTGACCGTCGCACTCAGTCGCAACCTTCAGAGATGTCCATGCTGCACCAGGATCAATGCCGCTAAAATCTACAAACTTGTGACGCAGTAAGATTAGCAGGCTGTTTAAAAAGAAGCTGGCCTGGAGGCTTTCGCCGTGATTTCACTCACGTCGAGTTTTGGAGTCATGCATGCGCGGCGGCGATGTGAGGGCGGGTGAACTCTTCAGCTATGTCGATCTGGAGGATCGAGTTCGTCGTGATCATCCACTGCGCAGAGCACCGCCCGCCTCATGTCCGTGCCCGGCGTGGGACCGCTATGGCAGTCGAGGCTTTCGCGCCCACCATGGTGACCTTCAATGACGACCAAGAACGAAGATTACAAGGATTCCGCTCTGGCTGCAGCGTAGCAGGTGATGAGCTAAAGTCAGGACGGATCGTCGGCGTGTGAGGAGGTCAGCGAACGGTAAGGACGAAAATCGGTGAGAGTAGGGCTCGTCGAGCTGACTTTGCACGAGGTCCGCGTAGCTCCATACCGGCCAGCGGTCGTATCCGTGGCACCCCTGGTCACGGTGGCTCGTTCAAGTCCGTGAGATGCTGTCCAAAGGGCGCTGATTTTCTGCAGTTATTCTGGTGCTTCCTCTAATCGACTTCTAGAAATCCCTCGAGGATCGATCTGCGAGTCATTGTTGGCGCAGCCTACCGGTCCCGCACGTCGATCTTGCAAGCCTGAAGGCTTTGGCAGGATTGTCGAAAGATGCTCTTGCGTGATCACAATCTGCGTTAATGGGCGCAGCATTGGTCTCTCACGGAACGAGTCGGAGAGATATCCAGCCCCGCCAGTCCATGACATATCAGTTCGATCTGTTTTCGGCCCGGGAAGACAGCGGGGACCCTGCATTGGCCGGAGGAAACACACCAGGCGCTGACGGCGCTCATGGTGTGCGCGTTCTTCGATCACGCAAACTGCGTGGGGGTGCCTCACACCAGAAGGAAGCCGGTCATGATGCATGAGAAGATCGGCCCGCATGAGCGGAAGGCCGTCCTATAAGTTCGGTTGTCCACGGCTCACCAGGTTCTCCACAATCGCGAAAGCGGCGCCCTCCAATATTCCACGCGCGACCGGCTGGCAGCGCCTGGATAGTCGCACATCGACACTACCAACGGGGCGGGCGTCAACCAAGTGCTCATCTGCTGCTTTTTCGGCAGCAGGGAAGAACCGTTTCATGACGCCTTCCGTCCAGTGGAGGAGTGTTACTTGCCGGGGCGGCAGCAAGTTCTTTGGACGTACGCCCGGCGGCTTCGGTTATACTGCCTCCGGCCATTAACCTCTGCTGGTGTCCAAATATGGCGGACCTCGGATTAATTATTCAATAGTATAAAAGATTTCCGCTACGAATCCCCATGTACGTGGACAATTCTTGATGAGGTTGACAATTTCAGCATTGTTAATTATTCAAGAATGGAATAAACATGGGACATGGTACGATAGAGATGTGCTTTTTATCTATTGAACAACCATGCCACCCCGACGCTGGCTCGGTTGGGCGCTCGCAGCAATCGGTGGTCCGCGCGGCAAGGCGATCGTGCCACTAGAAAGTCCAAACCTTGATCATCCGCTTGGCCGTGTTTCCGATGGCTTGAATGCCGCGCCGATTGCGGGGTCGCACGACCCCTTTCGACAGGTCAACTTCGGTCGTCACCGGCGAAGCGGCCTGGATGCGCCCGACGAATTCGGAGGCCGTGCATTACCTCGCAAGCCTCGCTGCCAAAGTTGATAATACACCTCTGGAAGAATTAGGATTTATGGGAATACCCACTTGATGATGTGTGAGATGAAATTCCGACGCCATCCCCGACACGATAGTGGCTTGGATGGACTTTCAAGATTAACAAAGAAACCTCTTACCACGCGATAAACCGATAATTTCGAGAGGTATAATAAGTATGTCAAACAAGGTTGGGGCACCTCGGGAGATCAATACGGGCGAGTCGCGTGTGGCGCTGACACCTGACAGCGCCGTGCAACTTGCGAAACTTGGCTATAGCAGCATCATCGAAACGGGTGCTGGCGTTGCGGCTGGTTTCTCCGATGATGCCTATCGCGCCGCAGGCGTTGAGGTGGCCCCGTCGGCAGAGGCGCTGTGGGCTTCGGCAGATGTGGTCGTCAAGGTACGGCCGCCCGAACCGAGCGAGGTCGCGTATCTGTCTGCGGACAAGACGCTGATCTCGTTCTTTTATCCCGGCCAGAATACCGAGCTGCTGGAGCTTGCCAAGGCGAAGGGCGCCAACGTCATCGCCATGGACATGGTTCCGCGCATTAGTCGCGCCCAGAAGATGGATGCGCTGTCGTCGATGGCCAATATCGCCGGCTATCGCGCGGTGATCGAGGCCGGCAACAATTTCGGCCGGTTCTTCACCGGCCAGGTGACGGCGGCCGGCAAGGTGCCGCCGGCAAAGGTCCTGGTGATCGGTGCGGGCGTTGCCGGTCTTGCCGCGATCGGTGTCGCCACCTCGCTTGGTGCACAGACCTATGCCTTTGACGTGCGTCCCGAGGTTGCGGAACAGATCGAGAGCATGGGAGCCGAGTTCGTCTATCTCGATTTCGCCAATGGTGAGGGGGGAGGTCAGCAGGATGGCGCTGCCACCGGCGGCTATGCGGCCCCGTCTTCGCCGGAGTTCCGCGAGAAGCAGCTTGCCAAGTTCCGCGAGCTTGCGCCTCAGATCGATATCGTCATCACCACGGCGCTGATCCCCGGTCGCGACGCGCCGAAACTCTGGCTTGCCGACATGGTGGCTGCGATGAAGCCGGGATCGGTGGTGGTCGACCTTGCCGCCGAGCGCGGCGGCAACTGCGACCTGACCGTTGCCGACCAGCGCATCGTTTCCGACAACGGCGTCGTCGTCATCGGCTACACCGATTTCCCGAGCCGGATGGCCGCGCAAGCGTCCACACTCTATGCCACCAATATCCGCCATATGCTGACCGACTTGACGCCGGGCAAGGATGGCAAGCTCGTCCACAACATGGAAGACGACGTTATCCGTGGCGCGACCGTCACCTTCGAGGGGGCGATCACCTATCCACCGCCACCGCCGAAGATCGCGGCGATCGCGGCGCAGAAGCCGAAGGAGAAGGTGAAGGAACCGACGCCGGAGGAAAAGCGCGCCGCTGAGGCCGCAGCCTTCAAGGCGCAGACGAAGAGCCAGCTGGCGCTTCTCGCCGTCGGCACTGCCCTGCTGCTCATCGTCGGCGCCTATGCGCCGTCCGCCTTCATGAGCCACTTCATCGTCTTCGTGCTGGCCTGCTTCGTCGGTTTCCAGGTCATCTGGAACGTCTCGCACTCGCTGCACACGCCGCTGATGGCCGTCACCAACGCCGTCTCCGGCATCGTCATCCTCGGCGCGCTCCTGCAGATCGGCTCGGGGAGCTGGCTGGTGGTGGTGCTGGCAGCGCTCTCGGTGCTGATCTCAACGATCAACATCGTCGGCGGCTTCCTCGTCACCCGGCGCATGCTCGCCATGTTCCAGAAGTCGTGAGCGGGAGGAAACTGTCATGACCATCGGTATCGTTTCGGCCGCTTACATCGCGGCAGCAGTTCTCTTCATCCTTTCGCTCGGCGGTCTCTCGGGCCAGGAAAGCGCCAAGCGCGCCGTCTGGTACGGCATCGTCGGCATGGCGCTCGCCGTCATTGCCACGGTGTTCGGGCCTGACGTCGGCCACTGGTTCATCGTCGTGCTGATGATCGCCGGCGGCGCGGTGCTCGGCGCCTATGTCGCCGCCCGCGTACAGATGACGGAGATGCCGCAGCTCGTCGCGGCGCTCCACTCCTTCGTGGGACTTGCCGCCGTCTTCATCGGTTTCAACGCCCATATCGAGGCGGCTCATGTCGCCGGTCTCGACGAGGCCGCCCGCTCCGCGCTGACTGGTTTTGCGGCGATCCTCGCTCACAAGGAGCCGGTCGAATTGTCGATCATGAAGGTCGAGGTCTTCCTCGGCGTCTTCATCGGCGCCGTCACCTTCACCGGGTCGATTGTCGCCTTCGGCAAGCTCGCCGGCAAGGTCGACGGCAAGGCAAAGAAATTGCCGGGCGGGCATCTGCTCAACGCCGGGGCGGCCCTTCTTTCGCTCGTGCTGCTGGTGCTCTACGTCAATGGCGCCGGAACCTGGACGCTGCTGGTCATGACGCTCGCCGCCTTCTTCATCGGCTACCACCTGATCATGGGCATCGGCGGCGCCGACATGCCGGTGGTCGTGTCGATGCTCAACTCCTACTCCGGCTGGGCGGCCGCCGCCATCGGCTTCACGCTCGGAAACGACCTGTTGATCGTCACCGGTGCGCTCGTCGGCTCCTCGGGTGCGATCCTCTCCTACATCATGTGCAAGGCGATGAACCGCTCTTTCGTGTCGGTCATTCTCGGCGGCTTCGGCGCAACCACGGGTCCGGCCATGGAAATCACCGGCGAGCAGATCGCCATCGATGCCGATGGCGTGGCCGCAGCCCTCAACGACGCCGACAGCGTCATCATCGTGCCGGGCTACGGCATGGCGGTGGCGCAGGCCCAACAGTCGGTCTCGGAACTGACCCGCAAGCTGCGGGCTGCCGGCAAGAATGTGCGTTTCGCCATTCACCCGGTTGCCGGTCGTCTGCCGGGCCACATGAACGTGCTGCTTGCCGAGGCCAAGGTTCCCTACGACATCGTGCTGGAGATGGACGAGATCAACGAGGACTTCCACGAAACGGATGTCGTCATCGTCATCGGCTCCAACGACATCGTCAATCCGGCGGCCCTGGAGGATCCGAACTCGCCGATATCAGGCATGCCGGTGCTCGAAGTCTGGAAGGCCAAGCAGGTGTTCGTCTCCAAACGCGGGCAAGGCACCGGTTACTCCGGCATCGAGAACCCGCTGTTCTACAAGGACAACACTCGCATGTTCTATGGCGACGCCAAGAAGAGTATCGACCAGCTGCTGCCGGCGCTGGCATGAGCGGGGAATTCGCGATGAAAAAAGGGATCCCCGAAAAGTTGGAGCTCGATACGACCGCCTTGTGGCAGGAAAGGCCCGCGCCAAACAATGCAAGCGCGGCACGCACCTCCAACGGGATCGCTCCCGCCACCTAGGCCATCTCGCTCGCGTCGTAGCCGCCCGCTACGGGCAGAGTCGAATATGAAGTTCAGAGGTTTTGGCAGTGAAACTTGGTGAGTGACTGAAAACTGCGCTTTGAAAGACGATGCTTCGACGAACTAGTTCGTTTGATTGGCCGTTGCAATTCCGAAAATGGGCTGTGTGTTACATTTTTGCTTTTGTGAGATCAGTTGTAGGCAAAGCAACACTGCTCAAATCACCGTCCAGTTCCATAAACTACGTTATGCGATATGATATAACATAACATGTGGATGATTGATGAAAGCAAGTATGCTTCCCCCTTTTGAAAAGGCCTGCCTTCGGTGGGTGGCTCAAGGAAAGACACTCGCCGAAATCGCCTTGCTTGAGGGCAAGAGCATCTCTGAGATCGAGCTTTCCCTTGAGCGCGCCCTCGTGTCGCTTGAGGCAAAATCAATTGCGGAAGCCCTTAGGAAAGCAAACCTTTCTGAGTCCGATTGATTTGACAGGATCGCGATGTGGGTACCGCGTGAATGTGGGGATTGCCTCAGGTCTGTAAGCGCGAAAGCCGTGCGGCGAAGGTTGGGTCCCAAACGGAAGCAAGCCAATCCCGCTCCCTTTTGATGGCGTCCTGGCCCGGTTCCGGATCTTCCACGATCAACCCACGAGGGGTCCGCTAGCAAGCTGCGGCCGCTTCCGCTTCGCGTCGCGGTGATCGCGCCCGGACCCCGTGCCTTTTGAGGAGCCATCGAGCGGGAATTGGCCCGCTCCCGAAGGAGCCTCTCACATGTCGCACGATCTCTCTCTCGCCCAGTCCCACGCCTTCCAGCTCTCCCGTGACCTGATGGTCCCGGTGACCCTCTTCGAGGTCGACGGCGAATACGGCGTCCTTCCGTCCGACGAGATCGACGCCGACGACGACCTGGCGGTCGTGCATGAGTACATGCCCTGGCCGGCCCATTGAGCCGGCTTTACGCCCTTGGCGTGCCGCTTGCGAGCGGCAGGCCGCAAGGGAAGCTCCGCCGCGGCCGAGCGCTGGCTTGCATGATCCGACAATTGCATGCCCGCGCCCTTGCGGTCTTTGCTCTTCGCGGCCTGCCGAAAGGCGTCGGTGAACCAACGGGCAGGCAAGGATTATGGAGGCCGATCGCTGGGCGATCGGAAGAAAGATGAAGAGAAGAGAGATTGAAGCGCTGCGCGAGCAGGTCAGTTGTGCGGCGGTGCTTGAGCATGCCGGGTTTGCAATAGACGCGAAGGAGAGCACGCGGCGGGCGGTCAAGTTCCGGCGCGGCGGCGAGATCATTATCGTCACCTATGAAGGGCGCGGATGGTTCGACCCTCTGTCCGAAGCGAAGGGCGATGTGTTCCGGCTCGTCGAACACCTCGATCATGTCGGTTTTCTCGAAGGCGCCGGGCGGGTTGCAGATCTCGTCGGGTTTCAGATCACGGAGCCGGAGTGGCAGCCCGGAAGGGATGGCGAAAGATGTGACCTCTCGCTTCCCGATCGTTGGCAAGCTCGCCGCCGTCCCTGGCCGGATTCATCGACATGGCGCTACCTCAACGCTGAGCGTTACCTTCCAACCTTTTTGCTCAAAGCGGCGATCAAAGCGAACCTGCTGCGGGAAGGTCCACAAGGCAGCATGTGGGCGGCGCACAGAGACCATGCCGGGGTTCTGACCGGCTGGGAGTCGCGCGGTCGGCAATACCGGGGTTTTGCCTCCGGAGGAATGAAGGTCCTTTTCCGTCTCGGTTCAGACAGCGCATTACGCCTGGCTGTCACGGAAGCCGCAATCGACGCCATGAGCCTCGCGGCGATCGAAGGTTTGCGGGAGGGCACACTTTATCTCAGCACTGGTGGCGGCTGGTCGCCGACCACGGAGGCGGCGATGCGGGAGTTGGCTGCAAGGCCTGGCGTCCAGATGGTTGCGGCGACCGACGCCAATCCTCAGGGCGACATGTTTGCCGAGCGACTGCGGGCGCTCGCCGAGGATGCAGGCTGCGACTGGGCGCGGCTTCGGCCGCCCGAGGAGGATTGGAATGAAACCCTGAAGATCAGGGAGGAGGAAAAGAGGGAAAGGAAAGAAGGAGAAGGCGTGCCGGATTCGCGCCGCCCGCGTCAAGGGAGGCTGCGCCCGGCTTAAGCCGGCCCTTGACCCCGGCAGCTGCGATGCCGGCGGCCCGGAAGTGGTCATGAAGGACTGAAGAGGATGGCAAGGTCGTAAGGACAGTGCTGCGCTTCGGTCCGCCTCCGAAGGAGCCGCAGATGAACCCCTCTCCCGCAGTCCGAAAAGTCTTCCAGGGCACCGCAAATCGTTCGCAGATGTTCCGCATGTTCGACCGTCATCACCAACGGCCCAACCGCTGGGACGACGACGCCACGCCGCTCTATGCCGGCGAGTGGTTGGAGATCGGCGAGGCCGAGCACGACTATATGTTCGAAATCCTGCCGCCGCTCTGGATCCGCGGTTCGATGTTCGCGATGCGCGAGTTCCTCACCGGCTCGGTCACGAGTGTCTTCTTTGCACTCCGGATTGACGAAGCGATCCGCTATTTCCACGGCTATTGCGACCTTGCCGATCAAGCCTCCGTCGAGGCCATGCGCGTTGCGATTATCGAGCGCGAGAGCCGCCCGGTCCGGGCCATGACGCGCGAGGAACGGCTCGAGCATATCTGGAGCAGCACGGCGGACGACTATCGCGGCTATGCCGGCGAGCGCTGGCCGGAGGCCTCGCGCGGCAAACGCACGGTGATGCTCTACGGCGGGAAAGGCGGCACGTTTCTGAAGCTGCTGGAAGACCTCAGCGACGACGAGATCGCCGCGAAGCTGCCGGTGCAACTGCGCCACCTCCCCGCGCCGATCGCGGCTTGAGAGGAGCAACCATGCTCACCTTTCCGGTTGCATCCGTGCGCGAGGTGATCGCGCGTGGCCGCGCCGATGCCGAAGCCAATGGCGGCTTTCGCAACCCCTATTATGGACTGAAGCCTGGCAAGGACGAACAGCCGGGCGTCTTTCTGGTCGGAGATCAGGGGGTCTATCTCCTCTCGAACGGCAAGCTTGCCGGCGGCCAGAAGCCCTTCGTCGTCTATGCCGAGGAATGCAATCCTGCCACCAACGACGACTGGTTCGAGGTCAAGCGCCGGACGTTCGGTGGCGACGACGGTGTCGATTTCCTCGACGCCGGCCAGCTAGAGGCGATGATTGCGGCAAGCCCCAATGCCACGCATCTCCGCATCGCTTTCGTGGCCGACACCATGCAGCTGTTCTTGATCGGGCGCGACTAGCACTCGGTCGACCATAGCCGCGCCGCCCATGCAGGCGGCGGCACCTTCCACCTCTTCGCGTTCCCTCGACCGTCCCTTGCGGCGGCTCGATGACGCTCGCTCACAAGGAGCTTTCGATGAGCAACGATCCCTTCGGTCTCGATATATCAGGCAGCAGCGCATTGTCATCAGGCCTTGGTCTTGGCGTCACCGCGTTCGGCGGTTTTGCCGCCAATGACGACGAGCCCGATCCGACGCCGCCCTCTCCTACGCCTGCGCGGGCTCTGCCGGCGGCCAACCGGCCGCTCCCGCGAAAGCAGGGCCAGCGCGCCAACTTCTATCTCGACGACGGTGATCGCAAACTTGCCGCGACCTGGAAGGAAAGGGCGCGCATCAACGTTGCCGCGATCCTCACGGCACACGAACTCGAGAACCTGGACTTGCCCGCAACTCCGGAAGCCCAAGTGAGGCTGATCCGGTTCACCGGCTTCGGCGCCGGCGAACTGGCAAACGGCATGTTCCGGCGGCCGGGGGAAACCGACTTCCGTGACGGTTGGGACGATCTTGGTACATCGCTAGAATCGGCCGTCAGCGAGGGCGAATACGCGTCGCTTGCCCGATGCACGCAATATGCCCACTTCACGCCCGAGTTCATCATTCGCGCGATCTGGGCGGGCTTGCAGCGGCTAGGCTGGCGTGGCGGCCGCGTACTGGAACCGGGGATCGGAACAGGCCTGTTTCCGGCGCTGATGCCGAAAGAGTACCGCGGGTTGAGCTACGTCACCGGTGTCGAGCTCGATCCCGTCACCGCGCGCATCGTCAAACTGCTGCAGCCGAAGGCGCGCATCATCAATGGCGATTTCGCGCGTACCGACCTCAATGCGATTTACGATCTTGCCATCGGCAATCCGCCTTTCTCCGATCGGACGGTTCGCTCCGACCGGCACTATCGTTCGCTCGGTCTACGCCTCCACGACTACTTCATCGCTCGGTCGATCGATCTCCTGAAACCGGGAGCCCTGGCCGCCTTCGTCACCAGCGCCGGCACGCTGGACAAGGTGGATAGCACCGCACGCGAGCACATCGTCAAGTCCGCTGACCTGGTCGCCGCGATCCGACTGCCCGAAGGCAGTTTTCGGCGTGAGGCCGGTACGGATGTCGTGGTCGACATCCTCTTCTTCCGCAAGCGAAAGGCAGGCGAGCCGGAAGGTGACCTCTCCTGGCTCGACCTGCAGGAGGTCCGGCCAGCGATCGAGGACGAGGATGCAATCCGCGTAAACCGATGGTTCGCCCAGCATCCGGAGTTGGTGCTCGGCGATCACGCCCTGACCTCCGGCCCATTCGGCGAGACCTATACGTGCCGGCCACGCTCCGGCGAGGTGCTCGACGCGGCGCTGACGGCAGCGATCGCTCTTCTCCCGGAAGACCTCTATGACGGCGAGCCGACCGCCATCGACATCGATCTGGAGGACGAGCTTGCCGAGATCGTCGATCTGCGCCCCGACAATGCCAAGGTGCGCGAAGGCAGCTATTTCGTCGATGTCAGGCATGGCCTCATGCAGGTCGTTGACGGCGCACCGGTCGCGACGCATGTGCGCAAGGCTCGAAGCGCCGAGGGACTTTCGGAAAAGCACGTCCGCATCATTCGCAAGCTCATCCCGATCCGCGATGCGGTGCGCGAGGTCCTGAAAGCCCAGGAACTGGATCGCCCATGGCGCGACTGCCAAGTGCGGCTGCGGATCGCCTGGTCGAACTTTGTCCGCGACTTCGGGCCGATCAACCACACGACCGTTTCGGTGACCGAGGATCCTGAAACCGGAGAGGTGCGCGAAACGCATCGCCAGCCGAACCTGCAGCCATTTCGCGATGATCCCGATTGCTGGCTGGTCGCCTCCATCGAGGACTATGACCTCGAATGCGCAGCTCCGGCTCAAGGCGTTGCATCATCTCGATGTCCCATGGCTGCCCTCTCACATCGAGCAGCGCGAGGGCCGGATCGTGCGCCAGGGCAATCAGCACGATGAAGTCGATATCTTCGCCTATGCCACGCAAGGCTCGCTCGACGCTTCGATGTGGCAAAACAACGAACGCAAGGCCCGCTTCATTGCGGCAGCACTTTCCGGCGACACCTCGATCCGGCGGCTTGAGGATCTCGGCGAAGGGGCGGCCAATCAATTCGCGATGGCCAAGGCGATTGCCTCCGGCGACGAGCGGTTGATGCTGAAGGCAGGTCTCGAGGCGGACATTGCCCGGCTCGAACGACTGCGCGCCGCCCATGACGACGATCAATATGCGGTTCGCCGGCAGATCCGTGACGCCGAACGCGATATCGAGATCTCGGAGCGACGGATTGCGGAAGTCGGCAAGGACATCGATCGCCTTGTTCCGACGGCGGCCGACGCCTTTGCCATGACTGTCATCGGTGGGCTCTTCGACGAGCGGAAGGCCGCCGGTCGCGCCTTGATGAAGGAAATCCTCACGCTGGTCCAACTTCAGCAGGAGGGCGAAATCGCCATAGCCGCGATCGGCGGCTTCGATCTGGTCTATTCCGGCGAACGCTTCGGTAAGGGCGATGGCTATCGCTACACGACCTTGCTTCAGCGGACGGGCGCCGATTACGAGATCGATCTGGCAGTCACGGTGACGCCGCTTGGCGCGATCTCCCGCCTCGAACACGCGCTCGACGGATTTGAGGAAGAGCGGCAGCGTTATCGTCATCGACTGGACGAAGCCCACAGGCGGCTGGCTTCCTATCGCTCCCGCGAGGGCGGCGTGTTCGCCTTCGCCGAAGAACTTGCCGAGAAGCGCCGGCAGCTTCGGGAGGTCGAGGCCGCGCTTGCCGCGGAAGCGCGCAGTAGCGCCGAGCAAGACGCGCAGGCTGCGTGAGGGCAACGCGACCACCAAGAAGATCGGGGATCTGGGTGCAGTGCAGCATGTGCATGGCTGCATTGCACAATAAATGTTTCCCCTCTGATCAATAATAAGGCATTGTGCATATAGCTGATGCACATGGCGGTTTTCCTCCCAGTGCCGCCGCACCAGCTGTTCCCCTCTGGAGGTTTATTGACCTTCACACTTCATGGGCCGCGGTTTCCGCTGGCCCATTTTTTTTGTCCTATCCATCCAGCGCTGACGCGCTCATTTCCGTTCGCGACGCGAGAGGAAGGGAGAAAAGAAGGGGAGGAACCCGGTCGCAGATCGGTCCACCGGTCGCCGCTTCCGCTCAACCGCCGTCTCCGCATCCCGGCCACTCGTCCTTCGCAAGGCGCTTCGCACCCCGCTTGTCCTTCGCAGCCGGGATGCTCGACCGCAGTTGCACCCGGCCGCCCGCTCCGCGGTCCGGAAGGTGTCTTCAGGAAAGAATGAAGACTGGAAGGACCGGCAGGAGCCGCGTCCCAAATCCCGGAAAAAGGAGCATCCCATGTATCTCATGAAGGTCGATCCGCGTGCGCTGAAGGACAATCCCGACAACACGCGCCAGTCGAAGTCGACGCCGCAGGCGGACGCCCTGCTGCTGGCGACGATCAGGGCCGTCGGCATCATCCAGCCGCCCGTCGTCTTCCCGGAGCGCGACGGCGGCAATGGTTTCATCATCGAGGCGGGGCATCGCCGCCGGCGTCAGGCGGTTGCCGCGGGCATCGACGAGATCGAGGTCCTGGTGGTCGAGGCCGCCAACGACAACGGCGCCATGCGTTCGATGGTCGAGAATATCGCCCGCGAGCCGCTCAACCCGGTCGACCAATGGCGGGGGATCGAGCGTCTCGTCGCGCTCGACTGGACCGAGGAGGCCATTGCGGTCGCCCTGACCCTGCCGGTGCGTCAGATCCGCAAGCTCCGGCTCCTCGCCAACGTCCTGCCGGCCATGCTGGATCATATGGCGAAGGGCGATATGCCGTCGGAACCGCAGTTGCGCACCATCGCCGCTGCCGCGCTCGATGAGCAGAAGGAAGTGTGGAAGGCGCACAAGCCGAAGAAGGGCGATACGGCGTCGTGGTGGTCGGTTGCCAACGCGCTTTCGAAGAAGCGGATGTACGCCAGGGATGCCAGCTTCGGTGACGACCTGCGAGAAGCCTACGGCATTGAGTGGGTGGAAGACCTCTTCGCCCCGGCCGACGAGGACAGCCGCTACACCACCAATGTCGAGGCTTTCCTCGGCGCGCAGCAGGAGTGGATGACGATCAATCTGCCGAAGAAGGGCGCGATTGTCGAGGTCAACAACTATGGCCAGCCCGACCTGCCCAAGAAGGCCGAACGCGTCTATGGCAAACCCGGCAAGGGCGACAGCACCGCCATGTATCTCGATCGCGAGGGCAAGGTTCAGTCGGTGCACTACCGGATGCCGGAAGCCCGGAAGCCGAATGGGCAGACCGGCTCGTCTGCCGACGGTTCGACAGGGGCCGATGATGAGGAAATCTCGGTCTTGAAGACGCGTCCTGACGTCACGCAGAAGGGCTAGGACATGATCGGCGATTTCCGCACCGATGCGCTTCACGAAGCACTCGGCCGCGCGCCGATCGAGGACGACATGCTGATGGCCTTGCTCGTGCTCGCCTTCTCCGGCCAAAACGTTCGTGTCGATTCCGGCGCCAACGATACTGTGTTCGGGGCCAAGCGCATGCAGCGCCACGCTGCCCGGCTCTTCTCCGAAGACGGCAGGCTCTCGTTCGACATGGAGACGGTTCGCGTCGCTGCCCGGTCCATCCTGGTCGAGGTCCTGTCGTGCCGGCGCAACATTTCGAACAGCGGCGTGGTCTCGCGCATCGCCGGCGAGGCGATCGGCGCCGATGGCTTCCTGCCGAACATGGGCACAGAGGATTTTCTCGTGTGCCTGTCGCGGCAGGCGCTCGAGGCGGCGGCAAAGGAGGCGAATGTGTATCCCCGTCCGCGGGTGCGCGAAACCCGTGCGGCCCTTGTCGATCATTTCAAGGACGTCCAGTTCGTGCATCCGGCGGCTCTCTTTTCGCCCGATGCGAAGGACGTTGCCGAATTGGTCAAGCATGCCGACCATCTCGACGATGATCGCGATGGTGATCCCGCGGGTGGCTCAGACACCGATGACGGTATCTCCTCGTCCAACGTTGCTGATCCGGATGCCGAGCAGTTCGAAGAGCCGGCAGACGGGTCCGAGAACACAGACGCGGACGAAACCGCCTATGGCATCGCGGCGGAATAGCCGCATTTCCACATCCAGCTTCACCGATCCCGCCGCCGGCCATCACCGGCGGCGCTTTCGTTTTCACAATCCGCAAAACCTGAAGGAGAAAGCGCATGTCTGCGTCCTTGATCTATGATCTCGCCCCAATTGGCTCCATCGTCGCCTGGTCGGACGGCACGCCGCGCCCGCCGGAACGCCACAAGAAAAAGCTGGCAGCCTGGGAGAACCGTAACAGCAAGGGTCGCTTGATCCGCAAGCAGGGCAAGCGCGGCATCGGCAATGTCAGCCTGTCGCCGGATTTTACCCTTCATGAAGGCGGCTTTGGCGCGGGCGGCGTGATTGCCATCCGCATTCACCGGACCTTCTCGCTCGACAGCGATCTCGCCTTCAAGGTGATCGAGCGGCCCGCGCTGGGATCCGTCCGTGTGTTCGACCGCGCTGGTGCAAACGCGGAACTCGTCCATCTGGCGGACAATCGGCAGGCAGCCGAGGCATGGCTGAGCCGGCATGGCTATCCCAATGCCGTGCTCGAGGAGGTGACCGCCGACGAGGTTGCCGCCGATCATGTCGAAGGGAGGGCCGCGGCATGAATACGCTCGTCTCCCAATCCTCCGAACTCTCCACCCCTGAACCTTCAGGGGTGGAGTTTGGTCGAAGTGCCGATGGCTTGCCTGTTGCGCGCATCGGCGATCTCGTCTTCGCGATGGTGCCGGCGCGTGACGGCCACTATTTCCTCGCCAGCGCCTGGCGCATGACGCGGCCTCTCTCCGACCTAAAGCGCGACGACTTCCATTCGCACCACGGCTCAGTCGAGGATGAAACCGCCTTCCGAGACCGCATGGTTGAGCAGGCGGAACATTGCCGTGAGTTTCGGGCGCTTGCTCGCCAGTCCGTCCGAATGAATTGCAGCACGCCCTGGGGCTCTTCCCAAGGGGCCACTATCTATGCCGACGGGATTGTCTCCCACACCACGGCCGGACATGGCGGCTTCAAGTTGTCCGCCCCCCACAACGCCTCGGTCCACCCGACGCTGCGGGCGGATGATGGCTGGTACGAGGAAGACGCCGCATGGGCGATCGTGGCGCTGACCTTTCCGGATTTGTTCACGCGCTATGAGCGGAAGTGCGCTGACAAGACGGTCCGGGACACCTGGCCGGACGCTTGGGAAGCGATCCATGGTCGCTCGCTCCTGCCTGGCGAATCTCACGAGAAAGACGGCCAGGCATTCGTGCAGGTGCATGCCGGGGACTGGATCGTTATCTCGGCACTTCGTTCCGACCATCATCCCGGCATGACCGAGGTAATTGCCACCATTGGCGGTAAGCGCGACGAACGGGCGGAAGAAGGCCGTTTCCTGGTGCCGAGCGACGATTACGCTGTCGGCCGGTTTGGTTTCGTCATCGATGAGACGAAGCATGCTGCCTATGATGGCCCATCCAGCTTCGCCAGCTGGCGTGGGAGGGCCGCGTAATGTTCGGTTTCGCAAAACACGCCTCACAGCTCACCCGCATGGAAGCGGCGCGGCGGCAGACGCAGCATCAACTGGAACTGATCGATCGCCAGATCACGCGCCGAATGACCGCGCTCCTTCCGCTGCTTGGCCGGCGTCACGCGGGCTACCGTCGAGGCAAGCCGCCAGAGCCAGCTGCTTTCCTCGAACGCTACCGGTCGAACCTGGCGGCGCTGACCGCCGAGCGTCAACCGGAGGTCGATGCGCTCACGCGCAAACTTGTCCGGCAGGACGCCGCCATCGCGGCCATGCGGGCGCGCCGTCGGCTGCCCTTGCATCGGGTACGGGGTGGGAGTGTCCCAAGAGGAGGTGACCGCCCATGAGCACGATTGGCGAACTCGAGCGAAGGGCCGGTATCGGCTCCTCGCCTGAAGATCGGACAGCGTTCTGGATCCGCTTCCATCATCTCGAAGGGGCTGAATGCCTGAGGGCCGGTGTGGCGGAGCTCAACAGGCTGATTGCCGAGAAGGAGGCAACGCCGGTCGCGGCAAGCAATGGCACTGCGACGCGACACAAGAGGGAGAGGCTTCCGCCCTTGACCGAAGGGGAGGAGGAGGCGCTTCAGGCTTATGCCGCCAAGCACGGCCGGCGATGGAAGAGCGTTCTCAACCATGTCTGGATGGGTGGCGCTCCATATGACGACGGGGGCACGTTGCGCCGCCTGCGCAATTCGCACGGTCCGTCCTGGCTTCACTCCTATCGTCTGCCGAAGCCGCGCCCCGGCGAAAAGGCGGGTTCAGAGCCCCAGCCGGACGTGCCGGAAACATGATTCGCCGGTCAGTGTGCAGGGCTCCGGCGTCCAGCCCAGCCCCTGCAATACTCAATGCCGCGACCGCCTCTCTGGCAGTTGTGAGCCGGGTCCGCGGGGTGGCACTCCTCGAGCGGCTGCCTGCTTCAGGTGGGATCCGAGGGCTGCGGCTCGCTGAGGGCTTCCTGTTCAACGACGTCCATCGCCGGACCAGTTCCTTGCCGGCCTCCCTTCGGTTTTGTTGCGGTCTGAACCGGCGGCCGTCCGTTTCAAGGCCGCTATCGCGCCGCGGGGCGGCCGGACCACGCCGTCTTCTTCAAAGCAGGGCCGCGCGCCGCGCGAGGTCAATTTGACCTGCTTGCGCGCAGCCCGGCTCTGCTCGTCCTGGCGGGTCCGGACCCTGAAACGCCCGTCTTCTGCCGGCTCCTTTTGACCGCACCGAAGGGCAGACCGGCAAGGGCCGGAACCGCTTCGGAGGACAGCATGAAAGGAACAGCCCATGGCAAAGCCCGCAACCCAATCCCGCCACTCCGCCCGCGTCGTGCCGCTTCGAAAGGGCGCCACACTCGAAATGGTCCGGCTCACCTGCCCTGACGCCGCCCAGGCGATGGCGATCGCCGAAAGCTTCGGCACGGCCGTGATCGACGGCGACGGGATCCGCGACCTGCACGAACGCCTGATCATCGAAACTGCCGAGAGCCTCTCGGAAGGCCTTGGCGAACGGGCGATGCAGATCCACCTCCAGCGCATCGTCGGCGCCTATGTCGGATCCGCCCATGGCGCCGGACAATTCTATTCCCGTGCCGTCAGCGAGGCACGCGACGCCACCGCCAAGGCAGCTAATGACGCACGCGACGAGGATCTCGATGGTCCGGTTGGCTACGACAGCGCCGCCCAGCGCAAGCGCGAATTCGCAGCCGACATGGGCGTCCAGGCCCATTCCCTTCGGATGGCCGCGGAAGGTGCCGTTGCCGCCTACGAGCAGATCGTTGGAGAGGTCTGGAAGCCCTTCGATCGCCCGGTTGAAAATCCCGGCGCATCGCTCGACCGCAAGGCGGCATCCGCACAGTTGGCGGCCTTCGACTGACCGCAACGGCGGGGCTTTGGCCCCGCCTCCTCTTCTCTTTCCGATCGACAGCTGGTCCGCCCGGGCCAGCCTTTCGCATGTCGAAGGCAAAGAAAGAAGATGATCAGCTTGCCCGCCATCACGGACCCGTCCGGCTTCGGTCCTGCCGGGGTCGGGGGATTGAGCCGCAAGGGCTTCGCCCTCCTCCACATACGTTCCGGCGCGTTCGCGTGCGCCCTCCCCTCGGCCCCGGCCCTTGGACCGCCGTAACGGGGCCGCGATCGGCGCGGCCCGGAAAATGGAGGTATGGAAAAATGAGCAGGGTACCAGACGCGCAACGTGTGGACATCTATGGCCGGATCACCGACCGGATTGTCGAGGACCTGGCCCATGGCGTCAAGCCGTGGATGAAGCCATGGCACGACCGCAACATGAGAGAGCGGATCACCCGTCCGCTCCGGCACAACGGGCAGCCCTACTCGGGCATGAATGTACTGCTGCTGTGGTCGGAAGGCATGGCGCGCGGCTTCTCGTCGCCGATGTGGATGACGTTCAAGCAGGCGCTTGAGCTCGGCGCGGCCGTCCGCAAAGGCGAGACCGGGTCGACCGTCGTTTTCGCCAGCCGCTTTACCAAGACCGAAGCCGATGGCAGCGGCGGTGAGATCGACCGGGAAATCCCGTTCTTGAAAGCGTACACGGTCTTCAATGTCGAACAAATCGATGGTCTGCCCGACCATTATCACCATCGACCGGCGCCTGTTGCCGATCCTGTCCAACGGATCGAAAATGCAGATCGCTTCTTTCGCAACACGGGTGCCGTTATCCGCCACGGCGGCACACAGGCATATTATTCACCGGTTACGGATCACATCCAGATGCCGCCATTCGAGAGCTTTCGGGACGCGGAATCATACGTTGCCACGGTCAGCCATGAAAGTTGCCATTGGACTGCGCATCCCGATCGTGTCGGCCGCGATCTCAGCCGTTATGCTAAGGACAAAACGGAGCGCGCCCGAGAGGAGCTGATCGCCGAGCTCGGCAGCTGCTTCCTAAGCGCCGACCTCGGCATTGTACCGGAGCTCGAGCCACGGCCCGATCACGCGTCTTACCTCGCCTCGTGGTTGACCGTGCTTTCCGAAGACAGGCGAGCGATTTTTCAGGCGGCCGCTCATGCGCAGCGGGCAGTCAACTTCCTGCACGGTCTGCAGCCGGATGCTGCCGAGGAGAAAGTCGCGGCCTAGAAATCAGAGTCGGTCGTTGTCGCCGCCAACGGCCGACATCTCTCTCGGCTCTCTATCCGTTGGCGTTCCCTGTTCTGGTGTCAGGTCCAGCTTGCCCCAGATCGAGGTTTTGCGGTCAGTCGATTTGAGCTTTCGCGATTGCTTGATTTCGATGGTAAACGGCTTTGTCTGCTGATGCATATATCCTCCAGGCGACGAATCGCGCGCACACGATACCGGGTTGTTTATTGGAGGCAACTCCCAGGCCGGCCGGTCCGTCGTCGCCGAACTAACGGCCCGGACATTGGGAGAGAGCAACGGTCTCACCACAGCAATGGTCCGCTTGGGTGGGGCGGTGGCACGTTGCCATCGCCGCGTTCCTCGGATCCATCGGCATAGGCCACGTCCTCCGCGGGCTCGATGAGGCATGTCTGATCGGAGAGCGGCTTCGCCTCGATCGTCTTACCGCAACGGCCATCCAAAACTTTCTTCCCCTGCCGGAACCCACCCCACTCGACAAATCGAGTGGGGACCCCAGGTCGCCGCCATTCCTCGCGCGGCAACAAAGTTTCTCCCGGCCGCCCTCCATTCCATTCCGGCCCTGCGGGTGCGGTCCGATCGTCCCCGATCCTTGCGACAGCCATCGAGGCCGCGAAGGGCGCGGCCCGAAACCAACGAAAGGAACACCACAATGGCAACCATCGGCACCTTCACCTCCACCGAAACCGGCTTCAACGGCTCGATCCGCACGCTCGCCCTCAACGTCAAGGCTCGCATCGCCCGCGTCGAAAACCCCTCCGACAAGGGTCCGCACTTCCGCATCTACGCCGGCAATGTCGAGCTCGGCGCGGCATGGCAGAAGCGCTCCACCGAGACGGATCGCGATTACCTCTCGGTCAAGCTGGACGATCCGAGCTTCCCCGCTCCGATCTACGCAACCCTCACCGAAGTCGAAGGCGAGGACGGCTACCAGCTGATCTGGTCCCGCCCCAACCGGGACTGAGATCCGGAACGGCCCCGCCCGCGAGGCGGGGCCAATCGGCCGAATTGAGAAACCGGAAGCGGGCGTCGAGCCCGCTTCCGGTTTTCCTGGTGCCATACGGGACCGGAAATGTCTGTTCAGATCGCTTCAGTGTGCCGTGCCGGCATGGCGGCCTCAAGGACGAGTGGTCAACCCCCAATTTTGCCTCCGCTGCGGTTCCCGCCGCTCCAACAAAATCGGCTCCCCCACCCGCCGCCGCTGGCGGTCGCGTACGCGATCCCTGACCCCGCCATCCCGTCCCGCCCCGCATCGTCGTCTTTCACGAACTCAAGGAGATGAGACGATGACGATCGAACAGCACATCGAGGAGCTGCGGCTGGAATTGAAGAACGCATGGGACGTGGCCGAGCGGCGCCAGATCGAGACGGAGCTGCGACTCGCCGAGGCTGATCTCGCCGTCATGCTTGCGGAACAGGAGGGTGCCGTCGACGTCGAGCCGCCATTCTGAGGCGGCTCATTTGTCCTCTTATCTGAGCCGGTCCGCCGGATCGACCGGCCTCCCGGCTGTCAGGGATTTCACCCCTCAACGCTCCCCTCCGGCTCCCGCCGGATACGGTCGCGGCCCCTGCGGGTCCGCGGGTCTGTTCTCTTTCTTCCGTCCTAATTTACTCCAGCAAATCCGGCGTCAAGGACGGCGCGGTCTCCCCCAATTTTTCCGCCGCTCCCGTTGCACTTCTCTTCAGAAAAATCGGCTCCCCCGCTTGCTAGTCGCGTACCACGATCCTTGACCCCTCTTTGCTACAGAGTGGCCGATCTCCGTCATCAACGAAGGAGATCACATTATGACAACCGATCAGAACCTCATGCTCTACACCAAGCTTGCCGGTTTCCGGCTCGTCGTCCTCGCAAACCGGTTCGGCTGCGACAGCGAGTTCTCGCGAGACCTTAATGACCGCCTGGTTGAAGGGCTGGAGGCAGCAATTGGCCGCGTGCGGATCATCATGTCGTTGGAGCGGAGCGTTCTCGCCGGAGAGGACGAGTTCGCCGAGTATCAGTTGGATGGGGAGACCGAAATATTCGGGCGCTTTCGCATCAGCTTGCTGGACGATCTCGAAATCGATTTCGACACGTACGAATACCGCATCAACGGCGGCGATTGGGCGATCGCTTTGACGGCGGACTATACCGGCGTCGACATCGACTATCCGGAGCTGATCGCACTCACCGACGACGAACTCGGCTCACTTGCGCCGATCATCGAGGGTATCACGTCGGAAACCGGGATCGCGGTGAATGCGTCCCGTGCCAGCTACATCAGGTGCGGGGGATCCTGATCGGTCCTTCGGTGCGGTCTCGATAATCCGAGGAGCGCGAGGGCAGCGTCTCAGTTGAGACTCTTCCTTTCGACTCGGCTGTCATCTCTCATCGGGGATGTTGCAGCCCGTCCGTCACGACGCAACCTGCCGCCGCCAGAATTTTCCCCGCCGCGGCGCGGCTCCTCGCGAAACAAAATTCAGTCGACGCCACGTCCTCCACTTCGTTGCGGCCCCTCGGGGTGCGTCCCTCCTTTCCGGTCTGCCGGCTATCCCCGCGATGACCGCAATTCGAAAGGAGAAATACCATGCAACAGCTCGCCCAATTCCTCGCCGCCACCGGCCGCCGGCTCCGCACCCTCGGCAAGGTGCTCAGCCACTTCTTCCGCAAGGGAAAGCTCGGCCTCAAGCTCGCGATCAAGATCCCGTTCCTCGTCGAGATTGAAGTATCGTTCGAGACTGACTGGAACCGGCGCCGCTGAGGCGCTTTCGAAGCCCGCTTCGGCGGGCTTCTCTCATTTCGACATCGAAGCGCGCGGACGATAGCCGCGTTTTCGCTTTTGTCGGAGCAGGTCGAGAAACAGTCGGACTGCTTCTTCTTCCCGACCGAAATGGTGGACCATCATCTGTCCCTTGGTGCCAATGCGGCCCCACTTGCGCAGCAGGCAGACGTCTCCGAAGAGGTTGGGTTCGATTGACATGGCGTAGTAGCGGGCCATGTTCTTCGAGGCGTCCGAGCGTTCGACATAGAGATGATAAGGCTGCGAGATCATGGGCGAAGAATCGCTGATCGCGGAAAGCCCGTCCAACGACACTTATGAATCAATCGCCATGGATCGATTCACATCGGTGATGATACCGGAAAAGCCGTAACAGGCTTGGGCGAGTCGCCTTCGCGCACGGCTCTACTCGCTCACGCTCCCCGAACCCGCCGGGCGGTTTCGGCCATTCGGTGACGATCCTCTCGCTGTTCTCAGCCGCACCATCCGTGTCTGGCACCGTCCCAGCGCCTGGCGAGGCCCTCGTCGACGAGACTGGCTCCGAGCGAACGCCCTGCTCGCATCACCGTGCGAAGCTTGCGGCCGTACTTATCCCCGTCACGCAGGCCGGCCGACAGCGAGAACTTGCCGTCATTGAGCAGCGCCAGCAGGCGTGCTTTCGCTGCCTCGCCTTTGATCCTTTCTGCCTCGCACCGCGGTGGGCTGAGCTCCGGCGTGTCGATATCCGCGATGCGGATTTTCTCGCCGTCAAACCAGAAGGTATCGCCGTCGACGATGCAATCCACCCGGCGATCGGCGCCACAGAACGAAAACGCGGCCGACAGGGAATCTGATGTCGTTGTCCTGGCCGCAGCCAGGAGTCCGGACAGGTTGCCGCCGCCATTGAAGGCAAGCCAGCCGCCCGCAGCAATGAGCACGACGCAGAGGATTGCAGCCAGTGGTTTGCGCGGGCGACTCGGTCCCGATCGGGGTGACCTTCCCTGCCAGCGATGTCGATCGTTCTTGCTGCCGGGCTTGCCCGGCTTTCTGAACGGAACCACGTTCGATTTCGCCACCCTCGGTCCTCTCCTGTTCGCCTCAAACTATCTCGCCGTCGGTTTCATCTGCGTTTACGGGCGGGGATTTCAGTGGGAGTGCGAGATGCGAGGCGCAGTCGATCCCGCCTCCCCTGGCGGGCCGCTATGCTGAGGCTCCTGCGGCTGCGCTTTCACCCGCTCCTCGCACGACGAGAATTCCCGAAATCCCGCCCTTTCGTGCGGCCGCTATGCTGATTTCTCCGATGCTCTTCATTGTCCCCGATCGCCCTTGCTTGCTGCGCTGCGCGCCGGCTCGACCAGGGCGTTCAGTTGTGCTTCTCGACTTGTGAACCTATTCTCTCCTACACACGCCTTCCCAGATGAGGCACAAACAGGGAGCCGCGTGGGTCGTCACGCGGCTCATTTGCATTTATGCCTGATCGAAGAATTCGACGGCGCCGGTGTCGAGATGGTAGTACGCGCCGACGATCTTGATGCGGCCTTCCGCCAGCGGTTTGAGCAGGAGGGGATCGCTCTCCTCGCGCAGATTGCGCACGACGCGGCGAACATTCTGTTTGACGGCGTTTTCGAGTGCATCACCCTGCTGGCCACGTGCCTCCAGGACCGCTGGAATGATAGGCTCGATCATATTGTCGATCTGGCCGGGGAAGCGCGCATTCGTTTCGACCACTAACATGGCGGCCTTTACCGCGCCGCAGCTTTCATGCCCCATGACGACGATCAGCGGTACGCCGAGTTCTGCCACGGCATATTCGATCGAACCCATCGCCACCGTATCAACGGTATTGCCCGCGTTGCGAATGATGAACAATTCACCGAGGCCACGCCCGAACAGCAGTTCCGGCGGGACCCGGCTGTCTGAGCAAGAGACGTAGGCGCAGAACGGCGCCTGACCCTTGGCCAGCTCAAGACGGCGCGCCTCGCTTCTATCGGGCAGGACGATCTCGTCACGCAGGAAGGCTTCGTTGCCACGCTTGAGGAGGTCGAGTGCTCCATCAGGCGTCAAGGCTGACTTGCCGTCCTTGACGGGCGCGGGTTCAAGGGGCGTTGTTTTGCCGCTCGTCGTTTGAGCGTGCGCGGCGGCAGGCAGCACAGCGACGGCGGAAGCGGCAGTCGCTGTCATAAACAGGCGGCGGGATACATTACACATCGATAGATACTCTCCGTTAGACGGCGCAGTCGCCGTCAGGGTTGAAAAATCAACGAGCATGTTCGGAGAGACGGAAGTTTAACCCCAAGACTGCACCGAGCACGCTCGATGCGGTCCGACATCAAAAAGGCAAGCCTTGATCAGAGGGGCCCGGTCCGCAACCACGATGTAGGGAGTGGGAATAGCGTTTCAATAGCCGTCAGCCGAAACGGAGCTTCCAAAAAACCGACGTCGGGCGGCATTTTAAAAAGCGGAAAATTTTGGATGCAAGGCTCTTGAAGGGGCAGGGCGGCGTTCCCAATTGTCGATCAACCCGCTGGTCCGGGCCCCTCTGGTGAGAGCCGTCGGCGCTTTCATGATGTCGGACCCTTCCGACATCATGCGCCGACAGAGGTTCTGTTTCTTGGAAACATCGTTGTTCTTCGTGGAGTGGCTGGGCAAGCCGCTCTGGATGTGGGCTGGCTTTCTCGGCCTCGTGATCGCAATTCTGTCGTTCGATCTCGGCGTGCTCCATAAGGAAAATAAGGAAATTGGTGTCGGCGAAAGCATCAAGCTTTCCGTGCTCTACATCTCGCTCGGCCTCGCCTTCGGCGGCTGGGTATGGTGGTATCTTGGAGCGGAATCCGGCCTTGCCTACATGACGGGCTTCGTCGTCGAAAAGACCTTGGCCCTCGACAACGTCTTCGTCATTGCCCTCATCTTCTCCTTCTTCGCCGTGCCGCGCCTGTATCAGCACCGCGTGCTCTTTTGGGGCATTCTGGGTGTCATTCTCTTGCGCGCCATCATGATCGGCGTCGGCGCGACGCTGGTCGCCGAGTTCTCCTGGCTGCTTTACGTCTTTGCCGCGTTCCTGATCGCGACCGGCATCAAGATGCTTGTCATGAAGGATGCCGAACCGGACGTGTCGAAAAACCCGCTCGTTCGCTTCATGCGCAGTCGCTTCAACGTCAGCGACAGCCATCACGGAGAACGATTTTTCGTGAAGCAGGCGCATCCGCAAACCGGCAAAATGGTCTGGTTCATCACGCCCCTGTTCATGGCCCTGGTCCTGATTGAAGTCGCCGACGTCATCTTCGCCGTGGACTCGGTTCCCGCGATCTTTGCGATCACGACCGACCCGTTCATCGTCTACACGTCGAATATCTTTGCGATCCTCGGTTTGCGCGCCCTCTACTTCGCGTTGGCAGCAATGATCCACCGCTTCAAATATCTGAAGCCGGCCCTTGCGATCGTCCTCGTGTTCATCGGCTCGAAGATCTTCGTCGCTGACATGCTGGGTCTGGAAAAATTCCCGGCCGCTCTCTCCCTCGGCGTCACCTTTGCGATCATCGCGAGCGGTGTCGTCTGGAGCCTGCTCAAAACCCGCGCCAAGCCACAGCCTTCCCGCTGATCTGCCCGGCACACCGCTCGGCCACCTCACAACTCAACGAACCTGAAGGAGCACATCCATGTTCTCAGAAATTGTCGCTGCGATTTTTTCAATGTTTTTCATCGAACCGCTGCAAGCCGAAATAGCGGAGCGTGTGGCGGCGGCCAAGGCGCCCACCGAGATCGTGCGCGCCTCGCAAGATTGCCTGGCGGCAGAGGCGCCCCGCCTTCTCGATCGCGCAACGAGGGACATGGGTTGGGCGGTTTCCAATGCCGTCAGCGTTTCGCTTGGCTGGAGTGATCCATTCGATCTCTTGGACAGGAGCGCGCCGGGTTGCGCAGCATTGGTGACGACTCTGAAACAGAAGGCGGAAGATAGCGCAGTATGACGGGACGGAGCGAACAGCGGCCGCAGAGCGAAGGGATTGCATCCACCCGCCTCCGCGAATTGGCCGCTATTGGCCAAGCTGAAGGCAGCATTGAAATCGGAAAGGCTTTGTCCCTCATGGGGCAAGCCGGCACTGCCCTCATCATCCTGCTTCTGACGCTGCCGGCGCTGTCGCCCATTCCAGGACCGTTCGGGATGATCTTTGGAACGGCGCTTGCGCTGGTGGCGCTTCAGATTGCTTCCGGATGCGAGACCATCTGGCTACCGATAAGCCTTAAAAGACGCCGACTGTCATCAAGCACGATCGATGTCACCCTTCGCTACGCGGGTCCTTTGATCGCTTGGGCGGAGAAAATCATGCGCCGCGACCGGCTTGCTGTTCTGACCAGCAAACCAGTCCAGATGTTGTTGGGCTTCCCCATTTTCCTGCTGGCAATCGCCATCGCCCTGCCCATACCCTTTGGAAATTTCCTGCCGGCCTTCGCCTTGATCGTCATTGCCGTTGCCCTCTTGGAACGCGATGGGCTCGTCACGCTGATCGGGCTGATCTTGTCTGTCGCAGCTTTGGCGGCAACGGCGGCTTTGGCATATGGCGTCCTTGCCGTACTTCCTTGAAGGGGAGACCTGAAACCCTGAACTGAAGACGCCAAAAAAACGAAAGTCACAAGTTTTGCTGCAACACGATCACAGCACTGGGAAGGTACTCGGAGAAAGTTCACTGTTGTTCGAGCTTATGAAACCTGTTCGTTCCGACACAGGCCTTCATGTCGTCACGCCGAAACCAGATCGCTCGCCCGCATCTGAGCGGCGCGTTCCCCGCTGTGAAGACGATCTGCTCATCGGCGCGCATGCGAAGCACCTCGTGTGGCTGGATCAACGGTCGTGCGGCCAACTGCTTCGATCGCGTCCGCGACGATCCTTTCATTTGCGAACTACGGCTGACCTGGTCGATCTCGACTGTCGTCATGCCGCAGCGGCGGGAAATGTAGTCCGCCGTTTCCGGGTCGTTGATCGCCGCGAAACTGATCCAGCTCGCGCTCTCGAACCATTTGCTTGAGGCGTCCCGCCCCCCATAGGTTTCGCGCATCTGGCCGATCGACTGATAGATCATGGTCAGCGTGATGCCATACTTCCGGCCGGCGTCGCGCGCAGTTTCCAGGATCCGCATATAGCCAAGCCGCGCGACCTCATCGAGAAGAAACAGTGCTCGGCCGGGCATCACCCCATTTCGGTTGTAGATTGCGTTGAGGAACGAGCCGATAATGACGCGCGCGAGGCCCGCATGTGTCTCCAGAGTCTTCAGATCGATGTTGATGAAGACGTCGGTGTTTCCCTCGGCAAGATCCCCCGTCGAAAACGTCTTTCCGGAAACCAGCGCGGCATAGTTCGGATAGGACAGCCAATGGGTTTCCTTGATCGCATTGGCGTAGACGCCGGAGAAGGTTTCGGGCGTCATGTTCACGAAGGCCGCGACGTTCTCCTTGACGAAATCCGAGTCCGAATTGTCGTAGATTTCCTGCAGACGTTGGCGCAACTGCGGCTCGGGCTCGGAGAGATTGGCGCGAACCTGGCGAAGCGTCTGGTTCTGTTTCTCCGTATGGCCGGACAGGCAAACGTCAGCGATCATCGCCGTCAGCAACTGCAAGGCGGAAGCACGGAAGAAGTCGTCGCGAACACCGCGCGTGCCGCCGCTATCGCTCATGATCCATGAGGCGACGGAGGCGATATCCTCTTCCTTGGTGCCGCCGAATTGTCCGATCCAATCAAGCGCATTGAAGCCAGTCTCCGGCTTCTTCGGGTCAAGGACGAACAGATCCCGGTTCGCGCTGCCTCGGTGCACTGACACCATAGGGGCAACTTCGTTCGACGGGTCCAGGACGATTAGCGAGCCGCCCCATTTCAACGCCGTCGGGATCGTCACCGACGTTGTTTTAAAGCCGCCCGAACCCGCAAACACGATGCCGTGCGACGAACCGAACGAGCCGTCGAAGCACAGCAGCGGCGACTGGCCACCGATACCCCATGTGTCGGGATCGTCAGCGCGAAACGCGCGCGTTCCTACGCTGTCTTTGTCGACGCGATATCGTTCGCCGATGACTATGCCGCCGGCGTCCGAAAACAGGTTCGCCGCCTCCTGCATGTTCATCCAGTCGGCCTCGCCGTGCAGCGCCCGTTTGCCGCGTATGCGTTTGGGTTCAGCACTGGCGAAGGCCGCGTTGCCGGCGAGCGCGACACGTAGGGCGAAGCAGGCGGACATCGCTACCGCCGCCGCGCCGATCAGCATCGCGGGATCGACATAGGAGAGGATCGACTTGCCGACCGGAACATGGCTCCCGAATGCCGACAGCCTGATCGCCTCGCGAGCGATGGCGACAATGATTGTCGCTACACCGCCGGCAACGACGCCCCATCCTGCTGTCTTGATCCTGATCGCGCCGGCGCTCGCAAAGAGGAAGACAATGCCGATTGAGGCCGCGGCGACATACGGCAGGGCAATGCCCGCGCGACCGAGCGTCTGCCGAGCAGCCTCCGTCTTGCCAAAGCCGGACAGCCAGTGTTCGACCCCGGTCAATCCGATCGTGACCAGGAACATCAGCGCGACAGGCGCGATGAAAAGAATGATCCTATTCATCGCTGTTGCCAAAGGCCTCCGCGCCGATCGCCATTAGGCGCGAGCGTTCGGTGTTGTCGGATTTGAGCCGTTGGCTCAGCTCGATCAGCGCGCCGAGCAGAAGCGCTCGCTTCTCGTAGCGAAGACCGGCTTTGACGATCAAACCGCCGAGCTCGATCTTTTCCCGCGTATCTTGTCTGCGGGCGTCGGATGTGGTCGTGCGCGCCATCCGCTCAAGCCTCAGCAGACCCGCCCGCAGCCGCGCCAAACGCGTCCTGCGTGGACGATGCGCTGCTTTCGCCGGCGTTACCTCCCCTTTTCCCTCCGGTCGTGGCGGCCTTTCCTCCACGAAACCGTTTGGCCAAATCCTCGAAGGCCGCCTGCAACACTGCCTCGTCGACCTCGATCTCGCCAAGACCGGCCTTAAGGGCGATCCGGCCGATACGCTCGGCCTCACGGGTCTCGGCGGCCTTGAGCTGCTCCTGGAGTTTGGCGATTTCGTCGCGGATTCTTGAGGACGGCTTCTTCATTTCCTGATGTCTCCTTGATGAGAATTCGCGTGATACGGAGCTCAGTCTTTCCGATCGGCGTGCGGAACGCACTAGGTGGATCATGCAATCGCCAGCGGCGATGCTTTCGTGAATGATCCCGGCCGTTCCGAAGGAGCGGATCCGAAGGGCGCAATTATACGTCGCTGATGCGACGCTCTGCTTTGGCCTTGGGCCGAGGCCTTCCGCTTCTGACGAACCTGTTGATTTCGTTCGCAACCGGGAAAGAACTCGCCGTGGCCGTCCCTCACTTCTCCGTCAGCGTTGTCGCCCGTGGCTCCGGCCGCAGCGCCGTCCTGTCGGCGGCCTATCGGCACTGCGCCAAGATGGACTACGAGCGCGAGGCCCGCACGATCGACTACACCCGCAAGCAGGGATTGCTCCACGAAGAGTTCGTTATTCCCACCGACGCTCCCGAATGGCTGCGGACGATGATCGCGGATCGTTCAGTCGCCGGCGCCTCCGAAGCCTTCTGGAACAAGGTCGAAGATTTCGAGAAGCGCTCCGATGCGCAGCTTGCCAAGGACGTCACCATTGCTCTGCCGCTCGAACTGACGGCCGAGCAGAATATCGCGCTCGTGCGGGATTTCGTCGACCAGCACATTACCTCGAAGGGCATAGTTGCCGACTGGGTCTATCATGATGCGCCGGGCAATCCGCATGTCCATCTCATGACCACCTTGCGGCCGCTGACCGAGGACGGTTTCGGCGCCAAGAAGGTCGCGGTGACAGGACCGGACGGCAATCCGATCCGCAACGATTCCGGCAAAATCGTCTATGAGCTCTGGGCCGGCAGCATCGACGATTTCAACGCGTTTCGCGACGGATGGTTTGCTTGTCAGAACCGGCATCTGATGCTGGCCGGTCTTGACCTTCGCGTCGATGGACGGTCCTTCGAAAAGCAGGGGATCGATCTCGAACCGACTATCCACCTTGGCGTCGGGACCAAAGCGATCGAACGGAAATCGGACGGGGCCTCGAAGCCGATCGAGCTTGAGCGCATCGACCTGCAGGACGCGCGGAGAGCCGAGAACGCGAAACGGATCGACCGGAGTCCGAAACTCGTCATCGACATGATCATGCGCGAGAAGAGCGTCTTCGACGAGCGTGACGTCGCCAAGATCCTCCACCGCTACATCGACGACCCGGACCTGTTCCAAAGCCTCATGGTCCGGATCATCCTGCACCCGGAGACCTTGCGTCTTGAACGCGAGCGGATCGACCTCGCCACCGGCTCCAGGCTGCCCGCCAAATACACGACACGCGAAATGATCCGGCTCGAAGCGGAGATGTCCAATCGCGCGATCTGGCTCTCTCAGCGTTCGTCGCATGGCGTTCGCGACGCAGTGCTCGCCGCGACTTTTGCCCGTCATGACCGCCTGTCGGAAGAGCAGAAAACCGCGATCGAGCATGTGGCAGGACCCGAGCGGATTGCGGCCGTGATCGGCCGCGCCGGCGCCGGCAAGACGACGATGATGAAGGCCGCGCGCGAAGCCTGGGAAGCTGCCGGCTATCGCGTTGTCGGCGGCGCACTTGCCGGCAAGGCGGCCGAGGGACTGGAGAAGGAAGCCGGGATCATCTCTCGGACACTTGCGTCGTGGGAGCTTCGCTGGAACCAAGGCCGTGATCAGCTCGATGGTAAGACGGTGTTCGTTCTCGACGAGGCCGGCATGGTGTCATCGCGGCAGATGTCGCTGTTCGTCGAAGCGGTGACGAAAACCGGCGCCAAGATCATTCTCGTCGGCGATCCCGAGCAGCTTCAACCGATCGAGGCAGGAGCCGCCTTCCGCGCCATCGCCGATCGTATCGGCTATGCCGAACTCGAAACCATCTACCGCCAGCGCCAGCAATGGATGCGGGATGCCTCGCTTGATCTTGCCCGTGGCAAGGTCGGCAAGGCGGTCGAAGCCTACCGCGCCAATGGCAGGATAATCGGGTCGGACCTGAAGGCCTACGCGGTCGACAACCTCATCGCCGCCTGGGACCGCGATTACGATCCAGCGAAGACTTCGCTGATCCTCGCTCATCTGCGCCGGGACGTGCGCATGCTCAACCAGATGGCGCGCATCAAACTCATCGAACGCGGGATTCTCGATCAGGGGTCCACGTTCAAGACCACCGACGGCGAACGTAACTTCGCCGTCAGCGACCAGATCGTGTTCCTGAAGAACGAGGGATCACTGGGCGTTAAGAACGGCATGCTGGCCAAGGTCGTCGAGGTGGGACCAGGACGGATCACCGCGCGGATCGGCGATGGGGAGAATGCCCGCCATGTGCTGGTCGAACAGCGCTTCTACAACAACCTCGATTATGGCTATGCCACGACGGTCCACAAGAGCCAGGGTGCGACAGTTGATCGGGTCAAGGTGCTGGCGTCATTGTCGCTCGATCGACATCTCACCTATGTCGCCATGACGCGTCATCGCGAGGACCTGGCCGTCTATTACGGCCGCCGATCCTTCGCCAAGGCCGGCGGCCTGATCCCGATCCTGTCGCGCAGGAACGCCAAGGAAACAACGCTCGATTACGAGAAAGGCAGCTTTTACCGGCAAGCCCTACGCTTCGCCGAGGCTCGGGGCCTCAATCTCGTCAACGTGGCCCGCACGCTCCTTCGCGATCGGCTGGAATGGACGATCGGGCAAAAGCAAAAGCTCATCGATCTTGGTGCGCGCTTGGCCGCGGTTGCCGGCAAGCTCGGGCTGATCATCGGCTCTGTGAAATCTCCACTCCAGGACACTGTCAGGAAGGCAAAACCCATGGTTTCCGGCATCACCACCTTCGCAAAATCAGTCGACCAGGCGGTCGAGGACAAGGTCGCGGCCGATCCCGGCTTGAAGAAACAGTGGGAGGAGGTTTCGACCCGTTTCCACCTCGTCTATGCGCAGCCGGAAAGCGCGTTCAAGGCTATCAACGTCGACGCGATGTTGAGGGACGAGGGCGTTGCGAAATCCACCGTTACAAACATCGCATCGAACCCTGAACACTTCGGCGCGCTGAAAGGCAAGACCGGGATCCTCGCCAGCCGCGCCGAGAAGCAGGAGCGAGAGAAGGCTGAGACCAACGCGCCGGCACTGGCCCGCAATCTCGAGCGCTATCTGCGTCAGCGTGCCGAAGCCGAGCGCAAGTTCGAGGTCGAGGAGCGGGCGATCCGCCTCAAGATCTCGATCGACATTCCGGCGCTCTCGGCAAACGCAAAGCACACCCTCGAACGAGTGCGCGATGCGATCGACCGGAACGACCTGCCGGCCGGTCTCGAATATGCGCTTGCCGACAAGATGGTGAAGGCCGAGCTCGAAGGTTTCGCCAAGGCTGTATCGGAGCGTTTCGGCGAGCGGACCTTCCTGCCTCTGGCCGCCAAGGACTCCAACGGACAGACCTTCAATGCGGTTACGTCAGGGATGACGGCCGGACAAAAGGCCGAAGTGCAATCGGCATGGAATTCGATGCGGACGGTGCAGCAGCTGGCCGCGCATGAGCGCACGACGGAGGCGTTGAAACAGGCCGAAACCCTGCGTCAGACGAAGAGCCAGGGGCTCTCTCTTAAATGACGGCGCAACTGTCTGTACGTCGGATGGGACCTGCGCAAAGATCGAATGCCATCCTGCTCTTGCTGGTGGCGACAACCATCCTCGGGGGCGGTGTTGCTGCGGCCATCATCGGCGGCTACCGCATCAACCTGACACCGAGCGAACCCCTCGGGCTCTGGCGCATCGCCGCGCTTGATCGAGTGGTGTCCGCAGGCGACCTCGTCTTCATTTGCCCGCCGCAAACGCTCGTCATGCGAGAGGCGAGACGGCGGGGCTATCTTCGCTTCGGAACCTGCCCGGGCGGGGTCGCGCCGCTCATCAAGACGGTCATCGCGCTTCCCGGGCAACACGTCGCAATCGGTGCAAGCGTAACGATCGACGGGCGCCCGATAGCATTCTCCGACCTGGCTCAGCGCGACGGCAAGGGTCGGCCGATGATGCCTCATTCCGGCGGCGTCTTGCCGGCACAAAGCGTCTTCCTCCATTCACCGTTCAGGAGCTCCTATGACTCCCGCTACTTCGGACCCCTTCCCGTCTCGGGCATCCTCGGCCTGGCGCAACCGGTGCTCACCTATGCACCGTGAGCACATTCGGCCGATCCTGTTGATTACCGATTCAATAATTGCCGGAACGGTTGCTTGGAGCGGTCAAGTCCTTCTCCTTCCGCTCGCATTCACGTTTCCGACCCTCTGGGCGCTTGCGCGAACGAGACGGACGGCTGCGTGTGTCTCAGCCGGCTACTTTCTCGCTGCATCACGGGGTCTGCCGCAGGGCGTTGCGACTTTCTATTCCTCGGACCTCTGGCCTGGATTATTGCTTTGGCTATGTGCGTCCACCGGCTTCGTCATCGTGCACACCGTCCTTTGGACCAAGAGGGAGGGTGCTCGTCCGCGTCGCTATCTCCTGGCAGCGGTTCTCATGGCCATTCCGCCATTGGGCATTACCGGCTGGGCGCATCCGATCACTGCCGCGGGCGTGCTGTTTCCAGGATGGGAATGGTGGGGCCTGGCTGCCGCGACAGCCGGCCTTATGGGCCTCGTATCCCGCATGTGGCCAGCTGTCGCGATTGTCCTGGCAGGCTTTTGGATCTGGTCCGCCGCAACCTGGGACGAGCCGACGCTACCCCAACGCTGGCAAGGCGTCGACCTTGAAATGGGCGGATCACTGGGGCGCGACGCCAGCATGCAGCGCCACCGTGATCTGATTGCCACTGTGACAGATCGGGCATCGGGCGGCGCTGGCATGATTGTTCTTCCCGAAAGCTCTCTGGGCTTCTGGACGCCGACCGTCGAACGGCTCTGGGTGCGAGTTATGCGGGGGACTGACATTTCCGTTATCGCCGGCGCGGCAGTTGTCGATGCGGAGGGATACGACAATGTTCTGATCGCCATCTCCGGCGACGGCGCTCGGCTACTTTATCGCGAGCGCATGCCGGTGCCGGGCTCGATGTGGCAACCTTGGCGTCCCTTGCTCGGTGAGAGCGGCGGCGCGCGGGCGCACTTCTTCGCGAATCCGGTCGTGACCGTTGCCGGCGATCGGGTCGCACCGCTGATCTGCTACGAGCAGCTGATCGTCTGGCCCGTCCTGCAGTCCATGCTCCACGATCCGGACGTCGTCGTTGCTGTCGGCAACGGCTGGTGGACCAAGGGCACATCCATCGTGGCAATCCAGCGCACCAGCACGCAAGCCTGGGCGCGCCTGTTCGACAGGCCCGTCGTTTTCTCCTTCAACATCTGATTTCCCAGGAGCCCAACATGCTCGATGCCGCCCTGATTCAACAATGCGCCGACCCTTCACTGAAGCCCGCGATCGTTGAGCAGTTCGTGACCGCTGCGGGCGCGAATGATCCACTTGCTGTCACTGTCAAATCGGGTGGTCGATTGATCCTTGTTCCGAAGGCGACGTCGCCGGACGAGGCAATGGCGATCATCCGGCAGTATGTCGGCCAGGCGGTGGTGCGTGTCGGCCTGACGCAGTTTCCGGCTGGCGTCGGTGTGAAGGACGCGGCTGATTTGAAGCCCGATCTCGTCGATCCTTGCGAAAGCCTCCGCAAGGGAACGGCGATGTTCGCAAAAGTCTTGCGAATTGTGGCCAAGTGGTACGGCAATCCGAAGAGCGCAGATGTCTTCCCCCAGATCTTCGAGGATGCCGTCTATGCCTGGAAGACTGGCGAGTTCGAGGGCGTGAGCGTGTTCCAGGCAGAAGATCCAGGTGGCCCAGTCGTCAATCAGCGCGAGCCGATCGACAGCGAGACTGATGCAGCGCCTGAAGACGCGTCCCCGCCAGCCGATGCCGAACGTCAAGATGAGAGGGAAGTTGGCACAGCGGGAATGCGGATCGATCTGTCGCGGATCGGTGGAAAATGACCAATTTGAGCCAAGGCCATACCCTCGGAAGTAAATATGGGTGAGGCCGCCAATTCGACAACGCTTTGGCCTACCTGCAGTCCACACGTAAATCGTTCGCGGCCAACGGTTTTGGACACTACCGCGAGGCCTCTCAGGATGGCAAATTAAACTGACTGAAAGAGCGTTCCAGGTCTTCGCCGACCTCTTGTCTCGTGTCGGGTTTTTGCATATATTGCGTGTCGGGTGTTTGTAGAAAGATGAGTGCCATGCACCAGCCGAAGACATTGAAACAGAAAATCCAGAACCGAGTCGCCAGAACAAAGAAGACCGACGTCTTTCTTCCGCGAGATTTCGCTGACCTCAGTGGCGAGGATCAGGTTTTGCGCGCTCTCAGGTCCCTGGTTCACGATGGGGCTCTGATGCGGCTGGGTTACGGTGTCTACGCCCGCGCGGTACGATCGCGCATTTCAGGCCGGCTGATGGTCTCTAGTTCCAACGGCTTTCACAGCGCGGCACTGCAGGCGCTTAACAAGCTTGGTGTGCCTTGGGAGCAAACCGAAAGCACCAAAGCCTATAATGAAGGCCGTTCCACTCAGATCCCGGTAAACCCGACAGTCAAAGTCAAGGCGCGGTTCAACCGACGGCTTTCCGATGGCCGCACGGAGCTTCGCGTTGAACGATAAGCCAGACCAGAAAACTCTTCTGGAAGTACAGGAATATTTTGGCCTTCCTTCACCAGCTCTGGTCGAGAAGGACTGGTTTGTCGTTCGCGCCTTGGCTGCGATACACGATGCGCAGGTCGATGGGCTGTCTCTGGCGTTCGGCGGCGGAACAGCACTGGGGCGCGCCTATCGCCTGCTCGAACGGATGTCCGAGGACATCGATCTGCGTATTATTGGCGAAAAGGCCAACTCACGCAGCGCGCTCAAGCGTCTGCGCGGCGAGGTGAATGATCGGCTTCAGGCGGCCGGTTTTGCGGTAGAAGGCCACTACGCCGTTAAGCAAAACGACCGATATGTCCGCTACGATCTGCCCTATGAACCCATAGCAAAAGGAGAGGGCGTCTTGCGCCCGGAGATCAAGATTGAGATCTCCGCTTTTCCCATTTGTACATCCCCCGAACCGCGTTCGGTCTCATCCTTTGTGACGGAAGCGAAAGGCGCTGATGCCGAGGCAACAGACGTCGCGTGCGTGAGACTGGTAGAAACAGCGGCGGACAAGTTCGTTGCGCTCGGGCGCCGAGCCGGTTTTGCTTTAACGGGGCTCGGAGACTTGGACCCCACCCTTGTTCGCCATGTCTATGATTTGTCACGCATGGACGGACACTATGATGCGGATGAGGCTGCCGCGATCGCTCTCCAAACGATGGTGGCTGAAGCGGAAGGGCGTGCTGACGACTATCCTGCCTACAAGGCGGACCCGAGGGGCGAAACCCTTCGCACGTTTGAAGTGATGGGCAAGGATGAGAAGTTCGCTCAGGGCTACGCAAAATTGCTCGGTGACATGGTTTACGGCCAAAAACCTGAATTTGCAGCAGCCTTCGAAGCGGTGCAACGCTTCGCTGATCGGGTCCGGGATGCCTAGAATTCCTTCAGGCGGGTGAAGATGTCGCCCCGGCCTTGGTTAAGGCCGTTATCGAGAAATACGCACCTGATCTTGATGACGCGGAAGTCATTGAGATTGGGCGCGACCGTTCCTGATTGCTTACGCAATGGCGCATCTGCTGAGCGGACCGTCGTGACGGTCGAAGCGTCAAAGCTCACCGCGAGGCAAGCATCGCCGCATCCCGGACGTCTGATCTCGATGTTAGGTGGTGCAATAGCTCCGAAATGACGACGGCCCTGAATTTCACGACGGGTTACCGATCCGGAATCTGATACGCGTCGACACCGTCAGGTCGGGCTTGTTTTCGCCAGGAACTCCCTTGGATCAACATCCAGCGCTTCAGAAATCTGGCCAAGGACCGTGAGGGTTGCCGACATCTCGGCACGCTCGATGGCACCGATATGGCGTGTGCTCAGGCCCGTGCGATGCGCCAGTTCCTCCTGCGTCAGTTTCTTGCCATGACGTATTCGACGCAAATTACTCGCCATGACCTCGTTGAGATCCATGACGCCAGCGGAACCAGAATCGGAACTATTGTTCTAGGAACTATAGTTCCGATTCGTCCAAGCCTGTGATATTGCCGGATGATCAGATGTTTACTCTTCAGAGGATCGTCTGACATAGGAGACAAGAGACGCGAACGCGAATATCAAACGGTCGTGCCAATCTATCGTTCTGGGAAGGACAAGAAATGGAAGATGCGGGCTCCTCGCAAACCGAAGGAGATCAGAGGAAACCTCGGTACGATCTGATGGATAAGGCGGAATTGGAGACGCTCACTGTGTCCGCCATTCGCGAACATCGCCGTCTCCTCGCCGCCGACCAGGCCGTGTACGACGAATGGACACGCGCAAGCGAGGATCCTTCAATCGCCAATTCGGTCGTGGAGACCCTTCAGGAAGAGCATTTCGCGCGCCAAAAAAGGGCGGCAGCTCAGCAGGACGAGCTTTCGGATATGCTAGACGTACTCGGTTTCGTGCCGGAAGTACCGGTCGACGATGAGGCTAGCTAGGAGGCAGCAAACCACGATCCTTGGCGATCGCTACCAGTTGTGGCACCGACTCGGCGCCGAGTTTCCCACGGGCCTTATCGAGATGATGCTGCACGGTTCGGAAAGCGATGCCGACCAGATTGGCGGTTGTGAGTGTACTCTTCCCCTTGGCAGCCCAGATCAAGCAGTCCATTTCACGAGGCGACAACGCCTGCTTCGGATTGAGTGCGGTTTTGCCGCCGATCATCATTAGCCGGTAATGGATCATCATCACCAATTGCACTGCTCTCTTCGGGTCGAAGGCGACCGGTAGGTCCACTTTCCTTTCGGAGGATGCGAAGGTCAGCATCATCGATGTGCCGTAGCTGCCTTCAACTGGAATAGTCATGCCGCAACGGATCCCATGCTCGATGGACCCATGGCGGAACCTTCTGAGCTCAGACGAGCCGCGCGCCCTCCAATCGTCCGCCGTCCAAAAAAATATGTCGCCTTTCCGTTTCGCCTGCGTCACCACTGGATCGATATTGGAGTAGTCGGCCGAGAGATAAATGCGTTCCCATGGCTTTGGATAGGTGTTGAAGGTCTTGATCTGAGCGCCTTCCTTTTGAAGATAGGCAAACCGCTCGTACCCGCAGGACCGCGCGAAGCGCTTCATGGCACCTTTGATCGTGAGCTCGTCCTGCGCCGCTTCCAACATGTCCACGAGTGAGCGAAATTCTCCATCCAACAGCGTTTCTCCTGTCTTATCGACCTGTAGGTCGGCCATGATCTTGCACGTCGAGACACTCAAACCGCCTTGCCGCCTGGCGGCCAAGCCATGGCAGTGTCAGCCACAGGCGTCTCGACGCAACCCACGCTACGGGAGCAACAAGCAGCAGTCCCTCTAGCCGTGTACGTCTAGCACTACCTGCGAAAAGCCAAGTTGCAAGTCTCCCTGAACTAAAAAGATGACAAACTCAGAAAAGTTATTGCGGGGGATAGCAATGTTGCACCGGNGGGCCGGTGAACTGATATGCGGCAAAAGCCGGGCGCTGTTCGTCAGTTTCTGCCGTAGGTCGACGGGAATATAATATCCTGGTCAACGAGCACATTGAACTTGTAGCCGGGGCGGATCTGGATGGTCGGCTGCACATTCAGGTTCTTGGAAATGGTTTGCTCGGCGACTCTGCCGAAGGATTCCGCGAAGTTGCGCCGAGCCGCATCCGAGGCGGTTTCCTGTGTTGCGAGCGTCGAGCTTTGCGGCATCGACATGTCGATCCCGGCCCCGATCAGTGCGATGAGTGCCGCAGAACTCCACGTGTGCCAGAGATGGCGATCGACCTTATCCTTGAAACCGCCATAGCCTTCGGCATCGGTACCGGCCATGCCGCCAATCTGCAGGGTTGATCCATTCGGGAAGATAAGGTCGGTCCAGACAACGAGGACACGCTCCTGCCCGAACGAGACTTTGGAATCGTAGCGGCCAAAGAGCTTGGCCCCCTGCGGGATCAGGAGCCGGTAACCGGTGGCGCTGTCATAGACGTTCTGACTGACCTGCGCAGTGATCCGTCCGGGAAGGTCGGAGTTGAGACCGGTGATCAGGGTGGCGGGAATGACGGAGCCACGCTTGAGTTCGTAGGCAGACATCTGCGGCACGACCCGGTTCGGCAGGTAGCCAAGGTCCTTGATGTCCTGATTGAAGAAATCTTCCTTCGAGGTTTGAGCGTTTGGATCAACGTTCTGGCCCATCAGACCGGACTTCATGGCGGCGGCATAGAGGTCCGAGGTGCTGTTGGCAGTCGTCGTCTGCCGGTCCATGTCTGCAGAGTTATTGACGGCCTTGTCGACGTCGGAAATATCCACCTTCAACGGCGAGTCCAAAGCCGTCGCCCGCGCCTGTAGCCGAGCCATGCGCTGCCGTTGCACTTCACGGATATACTGTTCGTCCTGCTCCCGTTTCAGGCGCGCTTTCCATTCCGCTTCAGATTCAAGCCTCGAGCGCGGCTCCTCTCGCTGTTCGGGCGTCCGATCGACAACGGCGGTTTCCTTCGTGACCTTCTGTTCGACGGCGGGCGTCGGCTGGAACACTTCGCGTTGTTCCGGATCACCAATAATGCCATCGGTGACACCACGCTTGAGCTGGTCGCCGAAGTTCGTCGCGGGAGCATTTGATGTGCTGTCGAGATCGTTGTTTCGATTGAAAGGGAGCCCGCGCCATGAAAGTCCGATGACGACCACGCCGACAAAGATCGCGACGATTACGATGGCAATGATCATCGGCAGCCGGTTCAGACGGCGCATGCCCTTCTGATCGTCGACCTGGCTGGCGGTGCCCAGTTGCAGAGATTGGACCATGCTCGCCTCCCCTCAATTGCGCTGCATGATCGAGAGCGGGCTTGCGGGCACAGCACCCGCAGCCGTCGCCGTGTAGGCCCGGCCAAGCGCGATGGATGGCGTCGAGAGCCTCGCGAGTACCTGGCCGTCGACGCCGTCGATCGAATAGGCGAGCTCGACGGGTTTCACGTCCTTTCCGGCTTTGCCGTCGGTGATGACCGTATAGCCCCATCCTTTCAGCGCCGCCTCGAGTGCCGCCGCATAGTCCGATGAGTCCTTCTCCATCTTGATGGTTGTCGTGCCTGAAGGACCGATCTGCTCGGCAAGCCGGCTTGCCATGTCGCCCGCAATCGCGCTTGCGGCCGGACCTGTGACGGTGGTGGGAGTCGAATTGGTGATTAGCCCGTCCTCGGCTGTCTGGCAACCGGAAAGCATGGCGGTGGCGATGATGATGGCAATACGCTTGCGCATGATTCAGCCTCCCCGCCGGATTGTGATTTTCTGCTGGCGCCAGCCGACGCCGGAGACGAGGATCGCTTTTTCGACAGCATAGTCGACGATCATCATGTCGTTCTTCATCCGATAATTTACGATGCGGTTCTGGCCGCCGCTGACGACGAAAAGAACCGGCGCATCCTGGCTCGAGACCGATTTCGAGAACTGGATGTAGGTCTTGGCGCCATCCGAATAGACCCTCTTCGGCTTCCAGGGCGCGCTGCCGCTTATCAAATAGGAAAAGTTCAGCTTGTCGGGCGCGGCGCCAGGAATGCCTGCGGTCTCCAGTCGCGAGTTGATATCGGCCAGCTTGGTTGACACGTCCTCGGGATACTCGAAACCAATGCGGGCCATGTATTGGCTCGGATGCGATTTCAGCTGGATGTGATAGGTGCGCCGCGAAGTCGTGACGACCATGGAAGTGACGAGCCCCGGTTCCGATGGCTTGACGATCAGGTGGATGGCCTGCCCGCCCGTAGCGCCGGAGGTTGCCGGCTCCACCTTCCAGCGAACGGTATCGCCAACTAGAACATCGCGAACGATTTCGCCACCCTGGAGCTCGATATCGCAGACTTGCAGCGGTGAGCAGACGACCGACGGCTGCGTCTCGCCGAAGAGGAAGATGACCTTGCCGTCCGGGCCGGTCGTGACCAGGCCAGGTGTACCGCGCCACTTCCTCGAAATGTTGGTACCCTTCACCTCGTTGTTCGTCATGCTCTGCGCCGCAGCGCCGCTGACAAAGGCGAGTCCGGCCAGGCAGCCCGCGGCTGCGATCAATCCTATTCTTTTCATGTAGGTGAATTCCCTGCCCTTAAAGCTGTGCTGTCCAGTCGAAGTCCCGGACATAGAGACCGATGGGGTTGAGACGGATGGTTGCCTCGTCCTGCGGTGCGGTGAGCGTGACTGTCGCGATCCCGCGGAACCGGCGCGTGCCGATTTCCTTGCCCTTCCGGTCGCGTTCGTACTCTGTCCAGTCGATCTGATAGGTCTGGTTCGAGAGCGCCACGATGTTGTTGACCTCGATGGCAACCGTCGACGATTTCGCTTTCTCGAACGGCGAGTTGCTCCGGAACCAGTCGTTGATCTTCTGCGTCGACGGATCGGAGGTCCGAAGCAGCGCGTAGGTCCGGTCGATGTATTGCTTCTGCACCACCGCGTCCGGCGTGATCGAACGGAAGCTGGTGACGAAATTGCCGAGCGTGGCGCGCACAACTCGGACGTCGGCATATTCGATCTGTTCGGGGAAACCGGCGGTTACTGCGGTACCGAGTTTATCGACCTGGACAATATAGGGCACCAGCTTGACCTGGGTGCTGAGATACATCGCATATGCGAAGCCAATCACTGCCATAGTCAAACCAAGGATGCCGACGAGCCGCCACGCGGCGGCGGACTGCACATACGAACCATATCGCTCGTTCCATTCCTGACGCGCGGCAAGGTAGGGGTTTTCGGGGGCGCGGTTCGCTGCCATCGATCGATCACTTTCTGATTGCTGTTAGTCTTTGCGTTCGGGAGGTGATTTTGGTCCGCTGTTCCCACTGCGCGCCTGATCGAGCTTGGAATTGGCGAGACCCAGGATAGACCCGGCATAGGCGCCGGGAGAGCCGATGGCCTTCTCCTTGGCAGCTGAGCCGGCAGCTTTTCCCGCCGACCCGATCCCTGCACCGAAGCCACGAAGAGCGGCACCTGCGACGGATGAACCCGCCGCTCGCGCGGCCTGGGCAGCCGCAAAGCCTGCACCCGCTGCACCCGCTGCGAGAAAGCCGGCACCCGTGGCGAAAGATGCCGCTTGGCCGCCATGCCGGATCGCTTCCATGCCGCCTGAGACGGATGCGCCCTGGACGACCCCTTGCATGATGTTCGGGACGTAGATCGCGATGATGAAGACGACCACAGCAATGCCGGCGATCGCGAGTGCCGTTTGGAACTGGTCGCCAATGTCGGGCTGGTTTGCCAGTCCGATCAGAACTTCCGATCCGATCCGCGAGATCATGACGAGTGCCATGAGCTTCATTCCGACCGAGAAGGCATAGACCAAATATCGGACCGCAAAGTCCTTGGTGTAGGACGAACCGCCCAGGCCAAGCATGATCATACCGGCGAGCAGGCCAATATACATTTCCACCATGACCGAAACGAAGATTGCGGCGACGAGCGAGAAGGAAATAACCACCACGACCATGGCAAAAGCGGCCGAGATCGCCAGCGCGTTGTCCTCAAACAGACCGAACTGAATCTTCTCCGACATTTTCGTTGCAACAGCGAGCCCAGCATTAAAGACGTCGGCCGGCGAGGCCGTGCCGCCGCCAGCGCCAATCTGGAACAGGCTATCGACCACGGCCTTCGCGAAGGTCGGTCCCTGCGCCAGCACAAAAGCGAAGAAGCCGACGAACATGATCCGCCGTACGAGTTCGGCGAACCAACTGTCGAGCGATGCGGCCTGGATCGCGAGCCAGACTGCAGCAATGCCGATCTCGATCGTCGCCAGGATCCAGAACAGCGATTTCGCCGCATCCATTACCGTGGTCTCCCAACCCTTTGCGGCCGTGGTGATCTGGCTTTGCAGTGAGGTGAGCACCGAACCTTCCTGCGCGAGGACCGGCTGCGCCACCAGCACGCCCAAGGCAGTAAGCAGCATGGCGGATCGAAGTCGGTGAAGAGATATCGCTGTCATGCCGCTACCACTCGACTTTCATCTTTTCGCCGCCGGAGGTCGGGTACTTCTGCGACGAGCCGAAGAACGTTTCACGGCGCTGCTGCGCAGCCTGCTTCTCAGAAATGAGAAGCCAAATACCAGCACTGCCGGCCGCCATGAACGCTGCAGTCGCGAGGAGGATCAATTTCGTGCTCACCATTCCACCTTCATTTTCTCGCCGCCGGACGTGGACGGCGCTGTCGCGCCGAAGAACTTCTCGCGCCGCGCCTGGGCAAGGTCCTTGTCGGTTTGTTCGGTCTGAAGCCAGGTTCCCATCATCGTCATCTGCTGGGAGACGAGGCCGCGAAGCTTTTGCATTTGCGCGACCTGCTGCGCTGCAATCTCGTGACCCACCTGCAGGGCCTTCATTTGGCCGTCGGCGGTCTCAGACATCGACCGCAGAGAGGACATTGTGCCCTCTTCACTATCGAACTGGTCGGCGGTCAGACTCGCCGCTTTCAACGTGCTGGCGATCGTATCCCTGTTCGTATCGGACCACGTTTGGTAGCTCGAAGAAAAGCTTGTCGCGTCCGGCAGGTTGGTCTTGAGGCGCGAATAGCTTTGGAAGCGCTGCTGCAACACGTCGTCAGCATTGCCCATCGAAAACGAGATGCTTTGACCCTGATCGACGATCCTGCGCAGCTCATTGAGGTCGCTTTCGACCTGACCCCACATATGCGACGGGAGCGTCGCGGTGTTCTGCAGCAAGTTTTGATAGATGTTCAGCTGCGTTTCGATCTGTTGCGCCAACTGGCTGATCTGGGTGAGCTGGTTCTGGACTTGCTCGCCGGACTTCCCGACCAAAGCGACCAACTCACCGTTGTTCAGGACCTGCGTCCACTCCGTTGCGGCGCCAGTTGCGGTGCCCGCTGATGCTGGCGACATAGTGCCGGTCATCAATGCAACTGCCGCCAGACCAGCGAGCAATCTATTCGAAGTTGAGCAGGGCTTCGGCATCGTGAACTCCTCTCGTTTGAAGCCAGTGGATTGGCCAGTCGCGGCCATGTTCGGAATTGAGCGCGCGGATACGCTTCAAGTGTTCCTTGCCCGATGCGCCGACGAAGCTGAGCGCCACAGGGCCGAGCGACATGTCGAACAGCCGCCGGCCCTCTGGGGTAACGACGTAACATTCGCACTTGGGGATCGCGTTCGAAACGATCTCGATCTGCCGCTCGTTAAAGCCGATCCGCTCGTAGAATTCGCGCGTCCCTGGTTCCCGCGCGGCGCCGTTCGGAAGGCAGATCTTGGTCGGGCAGGATTCCTTCAGGACATCGATAATTCCGGAACGCTCGGCGTCCGAGATCGATTGAGTGGCGAGGACGACCGCGCAGTTCGCCTTGCGTAAAACCTTCAGCCATTCTCTGATCTTGTTGCGGAAGACTGGATGGCCGAGCATCAACCAGGCCTCGTCGAGGATGATCAGGCTGGGCGAGCCGACAAGGCGCTTCTCGATCCGGCGGAACAGATAGGTGAGTACGGGCACGAGATTGCGCTCGCCCATATTCATCAAATGTTCGACCTCGAACGTCTGAAACGCACCGAGGGTCAAACCGTCCTGTTCGGCGTCGAGCAGTTGACCCATTGGTCCGTCGACCGTGTAGTGGTGCAGCGCGTCCTTGATCTCGCGCATCTGCACTCCACTGACAAAGTCTGACAACGATCGACCGGATGCGCTCGCCATCAGCCCCACCTGGCGAGAGATAGCATTGCGATGATCAGGGGTAATTGTGACACCCTGCAGCGCCACGAGCATTTCGATCCATTCCGTCGCCCATGCGCGATCACTATCGCTCGCGAGGTCCGAGAGTGGGCAGAAGGCCAGAACCCTCCCTTTGTCTCCAGCGTCACCGCCGATCTCATAATGATCGCCACCCGCCGCGAGCGTCAGCGGCAAGAGCGAGCTTCCCTTGTCGAAGGCGAAGATCTGCGCCTCGCGATAGCGCCGGAACTGCGCCGCAATCAGTGCAAGCAGTGTGGACTTGCCCGAGCCGGTCGGCCCGAAGATCAGGGTGTGGCCAACATCGTCAACATGCAGGTTCAGCCGGAACGGCGTGGAGCCGCTTGCTACCTGCATCAGCGGAGGCGAACTCGGTGGATAAAATGGGCACGGGGCGACGGGGTTGCCCGACCAGACAGAGTTGAGCGGGATGAGATCGGCAAGATTGCTGGTGTTGATCAGGGGCTCCCGGATATTGCAATACCAATTGCCCGGCAGGCTACCGAGAAAAGCGTCGGTGGCGTTGAGCGTTTCGATCCGCGCGCCGAAACCCTCTGCCTGGATCAGCCGGCGGATCGCCTCTGCCATTTCCTGCAGCGCCTCGCGATCGTGATCGAAGAGAACGATGACGGGCGTGTAATAGCCGTATGCCACCAGTTGCGAGGACGCCTGGGCGATGGCGTCTTCCGTCTCGGCCACCATGGTCATGGCATCCTGGTCGACCGAACGGCTCTGCGTCTGAAAGAGCTGGTCGAAGAATGGCCGCACCTTCTGCTGCCATTTCTTGCGGGTCCGCTCCAGTTTCTGCCTTGCTTCCTGCGCATCGAGGAAAATGAAGCGCGAAGACCAGCGATAGGTGAGGGGCATCAAGTCGAGGCTGTTGAGGATCCCCGGCCAGCTCTCAGCCGGCAGACCGTCTATCGCGACGACGCCGAGGAAGCGGCTTTCAACCTTTGGGGTCAGGCCATGCTCGAGCTCAGCCGTCGCGATCCAGTCGAGATACATCGGCGCATCGGGCAGTCGGATCGGATGGTTCTCACCAGTGATGCAGAAGCGAACGAATTGCAGCAGTTCGTCGTAGCGGGCGAGCCGCTCCCCTCCCCTTTCGACGACCTCGCGTGTTTCCATCCGGCGAATCGAAAGGGTGTTGGCGAGGTACTGCTCGATCTCGCGCACAGCGTTCTTGAAGACGAACAGTACCGTGTCGGCATAGCTCTTCTTACGGCTCTCCTCGTCCGAGTAGATGTATTTGCTGAGCGCCGTTTTCTTGGACTCGAGCGGCCGATATGTGAGGACGAGCGCGTGTTTGCTCTCGAAATGTCCCTGCTCGCGCCCGAAATGCGCGCGCCGCTCGGCGTCGATCGCGCGGGTAATCGGATCGGGGAAATGGCATCGATCATCCGACGGATAGTCGAATGTCGGGATGCGCACTGCCTCGACCTGGATCATCCAGCCGCTTCCGAGCCTCGACAGGATCGTATTGATCTGGCGAGAGAGTTCGTTGCGCTCCAGGTCAGTCGCGCTTTCGGAGTCCGGCCCGGCAAAATACCAGCCTGCCATTAGACTCCCGTCCTTCAATAGAAGGACGCCATTGTCGACCAGACCGGCATAAGGGACGAGATCCGCAAAGGATGGGCCGGTGGCCCGGAAGCGTTTGAGAGCGACCATGTCTTCCCTCAATACCGGCGCCATGGCGAGGAGGTCGCCTTGTAGTAATGCTTGTAGGAGATGTGGCGAATATAGACCTGCCGCATCAGCGGGTCCGCCTTTGCCATCATTCTCAAGAAACCAACGATGACGATCCAGATGGCAACGCCGAACAAGGCGGAGTATGCCGTCAGCACCACGAAAATCAGAATGACAGAAGCAAGCCCAGTGAGCAGCACAAGTTCCCTGTCCGCCCCCATCAACAGGTTCGGGCGTGACAGGGCACGATGAATGCGGTTGCGTTGCAGTCCCGATGAGGACTCAGCCATGAGCCCCCTCCCCTTCTCCGCTTGGATCGATGGAGGTGGCTCGCACGTCGGAGAGCCCGATAGAGGCGCCGGTGGCGCCGAATAGGCCGACGATGGTGGTGGCGCCGAGCAGAATGCCGGCGACGAGCACGACATAAACCAGTCGCCGCGCGAAATCGTTGAGTTCGCCCCCAAATATCAGCATGCCGCCGGCGATCGCTACTGCTGCAAGTGCGATGGCACCGGCAACCGGGCCGGTAATCGACTCCTGGATTTGTTGCAGCGGACCTTCCCATGGGAGGCCGCCGCCGGAGCTCGCGAGTGCCGGGGCGACTGACGCTAAGATGATGGGCGCTGCAAGGAGTGCTGCGGCGATAACAGCGTTCTTACGCGACATGGCGGGCCTCCTGTTCTTCCGTGAGCTCATCAGACTCGATTTCGTATTCACCGTGGGCGTAGCGCTCGACCTGTATGACGTCGCGAACCCGCCGACCCCTTGCCGTTCGCTCGATCGAGATGATGAGATCGACCGCTTCTCCGATCACATCCTGCATCGGCTGCTGACTGGCTTCAGCTGTCAGTTGCTCGAGACGGCGGAGCGCCGACATGGCGGTGTTCGAGTGAATCGTGGCAACGCCTCCTGGATGGCCAGTATTCCAGGCCTTGAGCAGTGTAAGCGCAGCGCCGTCACGGACCTCGCCGACGACGATCCGGTCGGGACGCAGGCGCATCGTGCTTTTCAACAGCCGCGCCATGTCGACTGTATCGCTTGTGTGGAGAAGGACGGCGTTCTCGGCTGTGCACTGGATCTCTGCTGTGTCCTCGAGGATGACGAGGCGGTCGTCAGGCGCCGACTTGACGATCTCGTTGATGACGGCGTTCGCGAGCGTCGTCTTGCCGGAGCCGGTCCCACCGGAGATGATGATGTTGAGCCGGGACGAAATTGCGCTGCGGATCGTCAACGCTTGCTGTTCGCTCATCACGCCGGAACGCACATAATCCTCAAGCGGGATCAAGCGCGAGGCGCGACGGCGAATGGTGAAAGCCGGCTTCGAGACGACGGGCGGCAAAAGACCCTCGAAGCGATGGCCTCCGATCGGCAACTCGCCTGAGACGATCGGCTGCTCGGTATCGACCTCGGATTGGAGCGCATGCGCCACCGTTCCAATCACCATTTCCGCCGCCGCGGACGACATTTCTCCGGCGGGTGCCACGCCATGGCCGAGCCGTTCGATGAACAGTTTGCCATCTGGATTGAGCATGATTTCGACCACGGTCGAATCATCGAGAGCGACGCAGAGCTGATCGCCGAGCGCCTCCTGAAGCTTGCGGACGAGTCGAGGATGAGAGCGAAGCTGGTTCACGGCTTTTTCCTTAGGCTGCCTGGCCCAGAGGGCCGGTGAATTGAGAGCGATAGCTGGACGGACGCAGCCTCTGGAACGCTTCCGCGTTCGCCTGAAGGATTCCCGCTACGGCTATGGTCACTCCGATACGGCTCGGCTCGCCAATGCGCCCAAGCGGCCAGCCGACACGGCTGAGAATGCGTTCGAACCGCAGGTCGGTCACGGTAACGATCTCGGTGATGGCGTTTGCGAGGCACCACTCGATTATGCCCGCAAACATGGTCAGCGTTACCTCATGCACCGAGCCCGATCCCCTGCCTTCCTCAAGGCTGGTATCAACGCAGAAGCGGGAGCTCTCCACCATCGCCGGGTGTGCGCTAAGCCCGTCCTTCGGTAGAAGCGACGGAAAGACGTTCGTCACCATCGTCGGGCCAACGGCCGGCAGGAGCCGTGCGCAACCACTCACATCGCCGGCGTTGGAAACCGCCAACACGTAGGTTGGATCAAGAGTGTCGAACCCATCCGATTCCTGACCGTCTACAACGTTGACCTCCCAACCCAGCCGCTCAGCGAAGACGCGAGCGCGTAGTTGGTGATGTTGCTGGATGAGCCGAGCTTCGTGAACATTCCGCGGTTTGGTGAGCGCGAAAACCTGCATGAATTTCTCCGTCGTCGTTTAATCGGCGGAGAAGTCAGCATGGAATGGAATTGAGCGGTAGTTGGAGGATCCTGCAATGGTGGGCGAGTGAGTCGCAGCGCGGTGCTCGCCGAGTTTGGGGAGATCAGGTCGTTTCACGCCCAACGTGGGTAGAGCGGTTTGCAGGATTCACAGATAAACAGATCGAGAACGCGAAAGCGCGAATGATCGGGTAACTCTCGGAAATGTTTCGGAAAACAGGCCTACGATCTCGATTTCATCTAGCTTAGGTTAACCAGCCGTTAACCATTAAGTCCTTGCCAACCAAAGGGTTTTGAGTATCGTCACGGTAAATCTGCCGTTCTGGCAAAAATTCCGTGATGAGAGATTCTAACGTGAGCTTCGCGACAAACTCGAACCGTAAGGCTTTGCCCAGCGTTGATGAAACCATTGGTGAGCAGGCCGATTTGCTGAGCTCGCACCTTCAGTCGATGAGCGAAGCGCTCTTTCCCCCAACCTCTCAAAAGGTTCTACGCAAGTTTACGTCCGGCGAAGCCGCGCGATTGATGGGTGTATCTGATTCCACGCTGAGAAAAATGACTTTGGCTGGCGAAGGCCCTCAGCCGGAAACTACGAGCAACGGTCGACGGCTCTATACTCTCTCCGACATCAATCAAATTCGGCATCTGTTGGCACAATCGACCCGCGGACGCGGAAGCATCGAGTTCGTCCCCCATCGCCGTCCAGGCGAGCATCTTCAAGTCCTCGCAGTCACCAATTTCAAGGGCGGGTCAGGCAAAACGACAACGTCTGCTCATCTTGCGCAACATCTGGCACTTCAGGGCTATCGGGTTCTTGCTGTGGATCTGGACCCGCAAGCGAGTTTATCCGCCCTGCTCGGCGTTCTCCCGGAACTGGATGTCGCGTCCAACCAGACTCTCTACGCTGCAATCCGATATGATCAGGAGCGCCGCGCTTTATCTGAGGTTATTCGCCCTACCTATTTCGACGGGCTCGACCTGGTGCCTGGTAATCTCGAGCTTATGGAGTTTGAGCACACGACTCCCAAGGCGCTGAGTGCTGGCGGTAGCGGTGAAACGCTTTTCTTCGCGCGGGTCGCAGAAGCACTCGACGGTGTTGCCGACAATTACGATATGGTCGTGATTGATTGTCCGCCCCAGCTGGGCTTCCTTACGCTGAGCGGGCTGTGCGCCGCGACAGCAATGATCGTGACTGTACACCCACAGATGCTCGACATCTCGTCGATGAGCCAGTTTCTGCTGATGACCCGAGACCTTCTCGGTGTCGTTCGGGAGGCAGGGGGCGACCTCAAATATGACTTCGTTCGATATCTTCTGACGAGGTTCGAGCCACAGGATGCGCCCCAAACAAAGGTCGCAGCCCTCCTTCGCAACCTGTTCGACGATCACGTCCTCACCAACCCCATGGTCAAGTCGGCGGCCGTATCGGATGCCGGGCTTACGAAGCAAACGCTTTACGAGATCGGGCGCGAAAATCTCACCCGATCAACCTATGACAGGGCGATGGAAGCGCTGGACGCCGTCAATGTCGAGATCGAGACCCTCATTAAGCAGGCCTGGGGCCGCGCGTGATGGACATTCTCACCGGCATATTCCCCTGCCGGCCTGCTTGTTGGGAGCTCCCAACAACGAGCGAAACTCCGGGTCGGATTAGAATAGGAGAGGAAATGTGAGCAGGAAGGATTCTATCGACTCTCTCTTCCTGAAGAAGCCGGTCGCTACCGCTTCATCAGCCTCCAAGTCAGCCGACCGCGTGCGCACCGGCGCAATCTCGGCGATGGGTTCGTCGCTCCATGAGATGGCTGAAAACGCCAAACAGGCGTCCAAACTACAGCAGCAGCTTGCCGAAGGTGAAGCGGTCATCTCGATCGAACCGGCGTCAATTGATACGTCCAAGATCATTGATCGGATTCCGATCGAAGTCGATCCTGCGTTCGACGCTCTTGTCGAGAGCATCGCAGAACATGGCCAGCAGGTTCCGATACTTGTGCGGCCAAACCCACAGGCGGCAGGGCGATTCCAAATCGCATATGGTCGCCGCCGCCTGAAAGCAGCAGAAAAGCTCGGCCGTCCCGTCCGTGCGATCGTCCGAAACTTGTCGGACAGCCAGCTCTATGTCGCCCAAGGCCGAGAAAATCTCGACCGGAAAGACCTGTCGTTCATCGAGAAGGCTTTCTTTGCGAAGAACCTGGAAGACGACGGATGCGACCGGCCAACGATCATCGCGGCTCTGGTCTCTGACAAAGCGGACGTGAGCCGCTACGTTGCCATCGCGCGCCAGGTCCCCCAGGAGCTGGTTAAATTAATCGGTCCCGCACCGAAAGCCGGACGCGCTCGCTGGATGACCCTCGTCGAACATCTCGCTTCCCCCGCCAAGCTTGAGACCGCACGTGAGCTGCTCGCTGGCTTAGCGGAGCAGAGGCTGGAAAGCGACGGGCGTTTTGACGCGTTGTTGCGCGCGCTTAGCGAGCCAAGCAGGAAAGAGCGTGCCAAGAGCTCGGACCTCTGGAAAACACCCCTCGGGAAGCGCGGAGCACGCGTCGAGGCGCGTGAAGGCAAGACGACTATCACCTTCGAGGAGAAGGTCGTCCCTGCTTTTGGGCAGTTCGTCTCGACGAAGCTGGATCAGCTTTACAGGGAATTCCAAGAACTTAACAGTAATGGAGAAGAGCGATGAGCTAAGCGTGTGTTCGGTGAACAGGCCAAACTCACACGGCAAAGAAAAAGGCCCCCGAAACAGATCCCGGAAGCCCTTCTCAATTAGTTCGCACCTAGAGAATCGCATTTCCCGGAATCCACGTCAAGAGTCTTTGGCATCGTTTTGGTGAGCGTTTTTCTGTTGCCTTTCGAAAGGTAATGAAAAATGCAGACTGATCGCATAGCGACGCCCTTCGGGCGGCGGCCGATGACGCTTGCCTTGGTGAAGGCTCAATTCGAGTCCGCGACCATCAAAAAGCACAAGTCAGCCGACAAGTGGAAGATCTACCGAGACGTATGCGATGCGCGGACCCTACTTGGGCTGCGCGATCGTGCGTTGGCTGTACTCAACGCACTGCTGTCTTTTTACCCCGGAAGCGACCTGACTGTAGGCGCCAATCTCATCGTGTTTCCGTCAAACGCGCAGTTGTCGGCTCGCGCTAATGGAATCGCCGGCACGACACTTCGGGAGAACCTGGCGCTTCTCGTGGAGGCCGGTCTGATCTATCGAAATGATAGTCCGAACGGCAAGCGCTACGCGCGAAAGGGGCGGGACGGTACTATCGAAACCGCTTTTGGCTTCAATTTGGCTCCGCTGCTTGCTCGATCAGAAGAGCTCGCGGTCATGGCCCAGCGGGTGGCTGATGAAAACCAGCGCCTTAAGGTGATGAAGGAAAAGATCACGATCGAGCGCCGGGATATCCGGAAGCTCATTTCCGCTGCAGTAGAGGAGGGCGTTTCGGGTGATTGGCAGGGGATTGAGGACCAGTTTGTTGCCATTGTCGCCCGGCTTCGAAACACCAGGGCGGCTAGGGAACTGGCAGATCTCCTCGACGAATTGACGTTGTTGCGGGAAGGCGTGGTCAACATGTTGGAAGTGCAGGTTCTTTCAGCAAAATCCGATGCCAATGATAGCGAAATCCGTCAGCACATACAGAATTCAAATACCGAATCCATCAATGAACTTGAACCTAGCTCTAGAAATGAGCTCGGGGCAAAACCGAGCCAAGCGCCGAGGCGTCACGGGGAGCCGATGAAATCATTTCCACTTGGTATGGTGGTTCGGGCGTGCCCGCAGATATCGGATTACGCGCCCGGCGGACAAATCGATCAATGGCGCGATATGATGGCCGCTGCTGTGGTGGTTCGTTCCATGCTGGGCGTTTCTCCTTCTGCCTATCAGGAGGCCTGCGAAATCATGGGCCCCGAAAATGCTGCCGCGGTGATTGCCTGCATTCTTGAGAGGGAAGGTCACATCAATTCAGCGGGCGGATATCTCCGCGATCTCACCGCTCGCGCGCAACGGGGTGAGTTTAGCCTCGGCCCGATGTTGATGGCACTCATGCGAGGCGCCGCGTCAACCCAGGCCAAATCGGCGTAGCAATATGCGATAGGAAGCGAGCTGTTGGGAGCTCCCAACAAACAGCAAGAGGCGGAAAAGCAAGGGGTCGATCTGACGCCGCGCTCTCACCACGACGACTCATGATATGAAACCGCCCTGCACAGTCGCATCGCTTCCGGGTTTACCCAAGCAGGGTTTTCGGACGCCCTGCGTTTCGGTTGTTGATGAATAGAAGGTCAGTTTCATGAAGCCATTCGACAACGGCCCTTTCACCGCAGTCGCTGCCACGGTGGCGGAGGACCTGCGTGCGGGTGACGGTGAGTCCGAGGTGAGCGCCCTCTCCCGGCGCCAGACCAAACTGTGCAAACGACTGGCGAAGTTCGATCTGGTTGAGATTGTTGAGATCCTGGCCGGCCTCTTAACCCACCCCGACAACCATTGCGCAACCCCTCGCATTGAAGCGCTCATCCACTTGGCTGTCCTGCACTGCCGGGGAACGCAGAAGCCAACTCTCCTGCAGATCCGTGAATGGCTGAATGATATCCTCTTGAGCGATGCCCTTGGCATCGGCGAAGATCGCGTCGAAGACGTTTTTGCCACTGTCGTTCCCTCACCGAGTGGTAGCGCGATCCTGCTGGAGGGTGCGTGGCGCGATAGCGCTTTCTGCCTTCAAAATATGATGGCTGCCTTGCTCCGGTTGATGGACGAACCCTGGGCGGCGTCCGCGATGGCTAATGTGATGGCCTTACTTCAACTCGCACGCAAGATGGCAGAAAAAGCCGGGATCCAACGCTACGAAATGACAACCGTTGGGCCACAGCAAAAGATCAAGGTGACTCCAGAGCGCGTCGAGTTGACACGACGCGCGGTTCAATTTTCCTTCCAGGACATCATCGCGCTTCACGTGGTTGCCCGCGACATAGCGCCCTTCGTCCTGGATGCCCGGGATTATGGTGTTTTGGCGTCGGAGAACCTTTCCCACAGCAGCCTCGAACGCTACCCGCTCATCCGTAAGGGTAACAATTGGCTGGTTGCTTTGCCAACTGCCATCGGTGTCGCCGCGCGCAGGTTTATCCTGGAGAAAGCGAACGACGCCTCTGCCCTCCCCCGTTATGAAGACGCACTCAGGGCCGTTGAGTTGCAGGAAATTTATCACAGAATCCTACCTGGCTGGGAAATGACAAACGCCTCGGGGCCGGTCGAGCTCAGCCGGAATGTCCATGTGATCGAAACCCAGTTCGATAAGGGCGCCTACGCGCTGATCGTCCATCTTTCCGACGATTTGAACGCAGCGCTCGGCACGGGTCTCAATGGGATGGAGCAAATCTCAGTCGGCATCTGCGAGGCCCTTTCTCGTCTTGAGCGGGAGGTTGCCGCGCGAGCGGACTATCGCCGCGGACTTACCGTATTCGTGCGCGGCGGAGCAGGGCGTGGATATACGATCGACCTCGACCGGTCGCCAATTCCCTGGCATCGCGCCGATCTCGACCTTGGCGACGCGGCCAGGATGGCTCGAGACATCGACTTTACCGGCAAGCGCATCTGGAAGCTCTTGTCACGTAAGGAGGAGATCGCCTCTGAAGGGAACTCGCTTGTCAATTTCGGCGGCTTTCTAAATTTCTACGGTTATCTCCGCAGCCAGCATTTCGATTTTTTGCCGGCAGAGAATACAACTGCGGACATCCTTATTATCCCGGCGGACTTCGAGGGGCAGGAGAGGGCGCGCATTCGAAAGGCCATCGACTACCATCTGACATTTAGCCCGACGGGCCGCACTTTGATCGAAGTCGAACGCCGGTCAACCGCATCGTTCTTCAAGGAAGTTGAGACGCTCCCCTTGTTCATTGCGCCGCAGGAAGCCGTAGACGATATGTTTATGGCTGTCACTGAAACCGCGCGCCGACCTTGGTGGGTGGAGTATCGCAGGACTGACAATGATAGACCCGAGCTTACTTTGCGGATCTGGGATGCTGCGCAGCAATGGCTGGTGCGACTCGCGCGACTTCTTGAGGCGGATCTGGCCTCCCTACCCGATTGGCCGGTTTCCTTCGTGCTGGACTTTCCGGATATTGCCGATCTCGATGACAGTCTGCCCAAGGCCGATGAGAAACCACAGCGGCCGCGTGTCAGGTTGGTCGGAGGTGTTGTTCATATCACGTCCACCGTTCCCGTGCTTCGGGGCTATGTCAATGCCAGCAATATTGCCGAACGCTACCTGATCGCCGCAATGGCAATGGGTGCAAGTGAATTTGCTGGTGTTGAACGCTCGCTGGACTGGGCGGATTTGCTTGCCTCGAGGGTCGTTGGAACGGATGAGGCGAGGTTCGTACACGCCATTCCCGCCGAAGACATACCGCAAATGCTCCTGTCAGCCGTTCCTATGCCCAAGCCGCGCTTCTGGCTTGAGGAAGATCACGCTTGGTCCGTATCTAGACTGGCTCGTCGCGCCGGAACTGACCGCCATGGTGTCGTCCCCGCCGCTGACGTCAAACCGCTGCTTCATTCAACAGTTGCTTTTGTCTGGGCGCGCATAAAAGCACGATTGGAGACGATCAACCGCCGCAGCATTGTCGAACTGGCGATCCTCAATCACGAGGCGATCGACAAGGACCGCTTTGATTGGAAGCAGACGGCGGCCGCACTCCTTTCCTTACACCGCGACCAGGAAAACGTCCTGCTTGTGCATAATGAACGGGAGGCAAAGCGGGCGGCGTCGAGTGTTGCGAGCCGTGCCTTGGCAGAAATGGCAATCTGCACCTCCCCCGTTGACGGCGGTCGTTCTTGCTCCGCTATCGATTTTGACGAACTGCTGGCCGATACATGTGCAATGATCGACTGTGCCACGCAGAGCGATGCCTACTATTACGGGCTTGCCAAAGTACCGCTTGAAATCGCGAGGAACGGCAGCTTCATCTTTGACAGGGGCTTCTTGGAGGAACTCCATCTACCTTACATGTATGCCCAGGGCGACCGCGCATTTCATGATGCTGCGGAAGCCTATGGTGCCGCTTTTGCGCAAGCGGATTCTGACGAAAGCAATGACGATGTGCCGGACGGGCTAGATCCTGATTTGAACGCAGCGATATATGCCGAATTCGGGATGTCCATTGTAAATCTTATCGACCTCTCGCAAGTGGTAGCCGCACGCGGGTTGGAGCAACGCACGCTTTTCCTGGTTCTGCGAAAAAGCGAGACTTTGGCCATCTTGAGAGAAGTTGGTGCTGATGTTGATGCGGAACGCGCATACGAAGCTTTGACACTGCTGCCTCGACCTGTGTGGAACGATCCGCACCCAGTACGCGGATCGGGACGCGACTGGCAGCCTTGGCGGATGAACCGAAGGCTTTCATTGACACGCCGGCCGTGGATCCAGATTACCGAGGACGCTGATCCTGAAATGCTGCTTTTTCCAATTCTCACATCCCGGGTTATCCGAAGAATCTTCGATGTCGTTGATGGGCGGCTGGGCTCGGAAATGTTTGATACAAAGGAGATCGATCGCTGGATCGGTAAGGTCGTGAATGAACGTGGTCATGCCTTCAATCATGCGGTGGCCGCCAGCCTCCGTCGCAACGGTTTTGATGCGCAACCGGACCAACTCATGACCCTTTTTGGCGCGGACAAGAAGGCAGGCGATATCGATGTTCTGGCCTGGAAAATAGAAACGAAGGAAGTCTGGATCATCGAATGCAAGCGCCTTTTACTCGACCGCACCGTCGCAGAAGTCGGCGACCGGCTGGCGGATTACACGACGGCGGGCAAGCGCAACGGAAAGCGTACACCGATCCAGAAGCATCTGGATCGCGTCGCCTTCCTCAAAAAGAACCCTGGTCCTCTTGGAAAACTCACCGGCTTAGATCCGGACAGACTTATTCTGCGTTCGGCGTTGATTACGGACAGGATCGTACCGATGCAATTTGCCAAGTCCGTGGATCAGCTGGTGGACAGGGTGTGCAACTTCCGCAAGATCGATGATGTGTTTGGCCATAATAGATGATCCCTGACGGTCGAAAAGCACTAGGTAGTGGAACTCTTCAATGCCGGGCCTAGAGAACCGGTCGACACTCCTCGGCAGTAAAGAGAACCGAGCGATCGGTCGCTCATCGATGGTGACTCAGCGCCGGATAAGGCCGAACCGGTGGGCTTCGTCCAGCAAGTCCCTGACGGAAGAGGGCTGCCATTTCTTGCCGCCTCGTGCGGGCCGTTCACCCATCTGGTCAAGTTGAGCGCCGATGTCGCGAAGAGATAGAGTTGGATCGGCAATGGTGATTGCTGCTACCAGCTTCATCAGATGGTCCTCGGGCGCGCGGCGAGGGGACCGGGCCAAAAGTTCTTTTTCCGCGAGCTTTTCGCGAACCATGCGATGAACGGCTCGACGAAGGCGCTCAACGGTCCAGTCGTGGCCGCGGCGATTGAGCACCCGCACGACATTGTCCCAACTGTGTTGCGGACGGAGTTGCCGCACCATTGGCAGCCACGTCTGCGCGGACGCAACGAGCTCGTCGAGATAGAGTTTCTCGCGTGCTTTTGATACTGCTTTGATTGCTTCCGGTCGTCGTTCTCGCAGACCCGGGTTTCCAGGAAGCTTGCCGCGTGCCTTCGCCGCCCTGATGCCGGCTTTGGTGCGTTCGGCGATCAGCGCCCGCTCGAGCTGCGCGACAGCACCGAGGACCTGAAGGGAAAACATGCCTTGTGGCGTCGAAGTATCGATCGGGTCCCGTATCGATCGGAAATGCACGCCCCGTTCCTCCAGATCCTCGATCACGGACAAGAGGTGGCTCACGGATCTCGCCAGCCGATCGAGGCGGACGACGACCAGGACGTCGCCCGCGGTGAGTTCGCCGAGCAGCCGCGTCAGGACGGGTCGCGCGCGCGACGCACCGGAACCATGCTCCTGATAGATCCGATCGCAGCCGATGGCTCTCAACTCATCGATTTGGGCATCGTGTAGCTGATCGTCCGTCGACACACGGGCGTAGCCGATCAGCCGCTTTGGGGGCTGCTGGATATTTGCGGTTTGTCGCTTCGCCATGACGCCTCACCAGTCTCGTTTCAAACCGCTTTGTACAAACAAAGAATGCGCGAGAAAATGGTCAGTTGCAAGCGTGTTTTAGGCATTGAATAGCGGCCCATCAGACTCGAAATGCTACCGCGGACGAGCAACGGAGCGTCCGCAGTAGCAAATGCGCGTCAGCGGGCTTCCAGGGCGGAAATGCCCGAAAAACAGCGGCTTTGGTGATGGCTGCGGGAGGAGAAGCCTGCTGAAGGGCGCCGGAGCTCAATTCCGGAAATGAGGACCGGCCATGTGCACCGGCGGCGGTCGCCGAATTTTGCGATGAGTGAATCCGGTCATCCCGGCCGAAATCGCCTTGGAAGCCCGGAAAACCAGGCGTTTCCGGCGATCCAGGGCGACCGACATCGCTGATTTGCGGGCTTCTGGCAATCACTTCCGATAAGCATTACTTATCGGAATTGAGATTCAGCATCCGCGATCTATAACAGTGACGAACTTTTAAACGCATCTAGAGTTCATTTAGCAAATCATTTACCGTAAATTCAATGCGTTATGATTTGTCGAAATTGCCCATAACAAGCCTGTTAAGTCCGATTTCGGACGCTGGCATCGCGCTGGCGCGCCTCGACGAGCGCATTGCCCGTTCGCCGGTCGGGCAGGGCTGGATCGAGCGCATGCATTTTGCCGATGCCTGCGCCTCGCTATGGATCGACGGCGAGCTCGTCCACCTCGAGGATCTGGTTCTGCACGACGCCCACGCCGACATTCGCACGCCCACCCATGAACTGACGATTGCGCGTGATGTTTTGCGCACCCGCCGGCGCATTGCCGCCCAGGCATCTGGCTGGGCGCTTTCGCTCGATGGTGTTCGATCGCTGCGCCAGACGTCAGATGCGACGGCGGCCGGCGTGGACGAGATGCAGACTGTCGGTGTCACGAAGAACAGCGCGACGGTTGATCCGGAAGGGGAGGGGGAAGATGTTGACGACGCCAAAACTCTTCCGGGTGTCGATTATGCCGCCATCGATGCGGTGCTGGCCCGATCGGAAGCCGCGATCGAGAACGCAACACGGCCCGGCCGTGCCGGCGCGGCGGAAAAAGATCCGCTGGTCTATGATTTCGACTGGGACGAGGATGCTAGGCTCGACGAGTGGCGCGGCGTGCTGCGTCAGTCTGAAAACTTGCCGGCGGTGCTGCAGGCAATCGTCGCCCTCGATGCCTGGAACGAATTGTCTGTGCTGCAACACGCGCCCTGGCTCGGCCGGCTGTTCGCCGCCGCAATCCTGCGCCAGGCCGGCGTCACAACCGCCGCCCATCTGGCCGCGTTCAGTTTCGGGCTGAAAACAGTTCCAGTCGAGCGCCGCCGGCATCGCGACCGGGAGGCCCGGCTCCTCGCGATTGCGCATGGACTGATGGCAGCTGCTGAAATCGGGCTGAAGGAACACGACCGGCTGGTCCTTGCGCGGCAGTTGATGGAAGGCAAACTGATCGGTCGGCGGACATCCTCGAGACTGCCGGCGCTGATCGATCTTGTCATCGCCCGGCCGCTCGTTTCCACCGGCATGGTCGCCGAAATATTGAAGATGAAGCCGCAGTCGGCGCTTCGGATCGTTGGAGAGCTGGGATTGCGGGAGATGACGGGGAGGGGACGGTATCGGGCCTGGGGCGTCATATGATCGTGTTTTTCCCTCTTCTCATCACCTCCGTTAGTCTTCTAGGAAGAGTTGTGGTGTATTCGCATCCGAATAAGTTCGGGGATGGGGACAAAATTGGAAATTCGGCAGGATGCATGGACGGTTGGCAAGCTCTATGGCCAGCGCGGTCAGATCAATTTGAACCCTCAATGGCAGAGAGGGCCAGCGTGGAAGCAGTCGCGGCAAGTTCTGCTGATTGACTCAATTCTTAGAGGTATGGATATCCCGAAGGTCTACCTTCGCGAACGGCCGGGGGATGCGGTCTATTCACACGACGCAGTGGACGGGCAGCAACGTCTTCGCGCCATCTGGGAATTTAGATCGGGGCAGTTGACCCTTGATTATGCGGAGCGACTTCCGGACGTCGGGAATTTTCCAATCTTCGGTCTCAAATATGATCAGCTCGATCAGTCACTGCGAAACCGCTTCGATAATTTCGAAGTGAGCATCGGTGAGATTCTGAACGCGAGCAATGATGACATTTCGGCATTGTTTGCACGCTTGCAGATGGGCGTTCCGCTGAACCCGGCCGAGCTCAGGAACGCACAGCTGCGGCCGCTGAACCGGATCATGGCCTCGATCGCCGAGTCGCATGAGTTTTTTCAGAACAGCAGAATTTCTCCGAGCCGTTCGAAACATCTTGATTATCTCACTCACGGGTTTGCGGTTCTGGCGCATGGGTCCAATCGGGATATAAAAGCGCCTGACTTGCAACGCTTGATCGCCCAATTTGGACCCAACGACACCGATGCAATCCTGGAGCTTGCTTCGCGGGCCGGCGATGTCCTCAATGTGCTGGACGATGTCAACAAGGAGCTGAACTTCCGCATTACCCAGAAATGGATTTTCGTGGACCTGTTCTGGCTCATTTCGCAGAGGCATGACAGCGGCGCAAACGTGGATGCGGTTAAACTCGCAGCGGCGTACCGGCATTTCGACCAGCTGCGCACGGCGCACAATGCGGCGCCGGAGGCGCTCATCGCTGGAGGAGGGACCACGTCGCGTTTGAACCGGCACCTCTACGACTACATCGTCGCATTCAAAAGCCAAGGCGGCGTTAAAGAAAGCCTGAAAACCCGTAACGAGGCACTTCGTGCCTTTTGCCCCGACATAGACGTGAGGACCTAATGGCTTTTGATCATGACAGAATACCCGGTAACCTCATCGAGACATACAAGCGCGGGAAAGCGGCCATCTTCGTCGGCGCAGGCGCCTCGAGCGGTGCAGGCCTTCCCAACTGGGGAAAATTTCTCGAAGCCTTGGTGGACCATGGGCAGAAGCAGTCGGTGGTGACCGACGACAAGGCGAAAGAGTATCTGCAGCTTATCAAGGACCCAGCCAAATACCTGATGGTAGCGTCCGGCCTCAAGGACGACCTTGGAAACTACTTTTCCGAGATTATCGAAAAGACCTTCAAGGATCCGAAGCCAAAGCCGACTGACCTGCATAACGCGCTAATAAGGCTCGACAACCTGCCGTTCGTGCTCACGACAAACTACGACACTATCATAGAGCGGGCTTATCGCGCCGAGGTCGACGACGATGTCTCGGTGTTGACCTACAAAGATGAAGGTGAATTGCAGCGCCGGCTCTTCAAGCGCGAGTTCTTCATCCTGAAGGCGCATGGAGATGCCCAGCGAACGGGAAACGGTATCATTCTAACCGAGCGGGACTACCGCGAAATCCTGTATCGCCAAAGGGCTTACCAACATCTCCTCACGGGCATGTTCTCGATGTTCTCGATCGTGTTCGTTGGAGCATCGATGAACGATCCGGAAATGCGTCTTTTGCTAAACTACATTGCCGACGCGTACCCGCAGGACTCGGGACCAAATCACTACGCCGCGATGGCCAAGGAGGAAATAACATCCGTTGAGCAGGAGCGGTGGTTCAAGGACCTCAAGGTGCAGCTGATACCGATCAGCAAGGATAACAACTATGCGGAGCTGACCGAATTCTTGGTCGCCCTCCGGGAGGCGGCCGCTTAGTCGTCGGAGGTGTCTTTAACAGCGCGCCCTTGGGATGTCGGCCAACGCGTGACAGCGTCTGAAAAAGCAGAAGGGTACTGAACAATGCTCTGTATCCAAATTGGCGGTTGCTGCTAAGTTCGTTGCTCGAATCGTTAATTCGTCTACAGCTTTGCGGAAATAAGGGGGCGGAGCTTGTCGGATATACCATCTATACATGCGTGGGTCAGGTTTCTTAGAAACTATGGACCGATTCCCACCAACGACAACATGTATGACGAGACAATCCAGCGCGCGCTCCGTCGTCACAAAATTCGGCCGATTACGCTTCCCGCGCCACTTCGCGACGAGCTCGTTGAGAATTTTCGCGGCCCTTCCCCAGTGTCATACATCATCACCGGCACAGCCGGCGATGGAAAAACATATCATTGCCGCGAGGTCTGGGTTGAGCTGGGCGGTGACGCAAACATCTGGAATCACGGTGACAAGGTCCAAAGGCTGGAGCTTGGCGAAGGCCGGTCTCTTGTCGTGGTCAAAGATTTGAGCGAACTGCGCGATGACGAAAGTGCATCGCTGATCGCTGAATTCTCGGCCGACATCGCTGACCCAGCCGCCTCAAGATTCTACCTCCTCGCCGCCAATCACGGGCAGCTCCTCGAGAAATTTAAAACGGCGCCGAAGACGCCTGAGGTCGAACGGGTGAGCCAAGTCGTCGAAGATCTCTTGGTTACGGGGATGACGAACGACACGGGAATTCGTCTCGAACTGAGAGACCTCAGTCGATCTCCGGCGGCCCAAATGATCACGGCGATTATCGAGGCGATAACTGAGCATGAAGGTTGGCAGGGATGTGACAGCTGCGCTGCACGCAGCGACGGCGCAATCTGTCCGATCTTCGAAAATCGCCGACGGCTGATCGGCGTCGGCGAGATGGATCCTTTCAAACGAAGACTTGCGGCGATCATTGAACTCAGCGAGCGCAACGGCAGCCATTTTCCGGTGCGTCAACTCTTGGCACTGGTCGCCAACAGCCTCCTCGGTCATCCCGACGCCCGAGACGGGCTGATGACGTGCGCCGACGTGCCTGCGCTTCAAGACGCGGGGCACCTCGATTTGGCGAGCATCTATCGAAATATTTTTGGCGAGAACCTAAAGTCAAGCAGGGCCGAAAAGACCGAACTGTTTCGAAAGCTCAACGCGTTCGGGATCGGCGCGGAGACGAGCAACCGGGTTGATAATCTGCTCGTCTATGGCGCTGACGATCCGGCCTATAAATCCGACTATGACGAGCTTGTCGTTTCGGATCCTGTGTACGGGGCGACGGCAGCCTTCACGGGCGCTCAACGGACCTACCTCGAGGGCGCCGATATCAACGAGCGCGCCCTGTTCCTTGGCGCGCTTCGAGCCCAGCGGCAGCGCCTGTTTTTTACGATGCCGGAGTCCAAGATCGACGAGTACGATCTCTGGGACCTCAGCGTGTTTCGATACGCCGGCTTGTACCTCGAAACGGCGCAGAAAATTGCCGCCGGACAAGCGGCGCCCCGGCAGGCGGTCAGCATGATTGTCCGCGGCCTGAACCGAATCTTCACGGGGATGTTGGTTCAGAACCAGGATGAGCTCGTGCTTGCGACATCCGGCAGCTTTTCGCAATCGAAGCGTAGTCCTCTGCTCGATGAAATTATCTCGGTGCCTCGCGCAAGCGGCGAAGAGGTCAGCATTGTTCCGGACAAAGCCGGCAGAAACTTCGGGGTCTCCGTCAAGCTAGTGCGAGGCAGCGAAATTCCGCCCGTCTTCCTGGCATTGTCTCCGACCAGGTTCGAGTTTCTCGGTCGCGTCGCTGAAGGCGCGTTACCCAGCAGTTTCTCGCTTGAATGTCACGAAGATCTACTCGCCTTCAAAGCGCGCCTGCTGCGGGAGACCGAAAACCGTCGCAAGCTCGATGGTGACGATGTCATGACAGACGGCGAACTCGTTTTGCGGTTTATCGATATAAATTCCGATGGCCGTGCTCAGCCCCGACGCGTGATCGTGCGAGTATGACAATGGAATTTCTTGATCGCCCCACCCAGTTCGAAGACCGCAACGGCCCCGCCTACTGGATCGACGAAGCGATCTGGGGACACCGCCTTCATGACGAGCAGTCCCCTTGGCTGACTTTCCTGGAGTTCCTGACGGTGCTGCTGTCGGAGCACCGCGAAGGCCGGGCACTCAGCGAGGACACTTATAACAGCCTTTCATATAAGCCGCAGCTTCAGCTACGTCTGCGCAATCTGGTGTTCAACAATCCTCATGTGATGACTGTTCGCGCCGAAGCAGGGTCAGACGAAGCGGCATGGTCACTTTGGCTTGATAAGATGGCGGCCACGGCAGGCGGCATCGACAAACCGGATTTTAGCTATCTCCGCGATTGTTTCGAGACGTTCGAGGATTTTGCCGCGGTATTGAACTTCCTTCAGGGATCAGCAATCGAGGGGTCGAGCAACAAGCGGTGGAGCTCGAAATTCGTCTTCCCGTTTGGGCCTCATTCGCTGTTCGAGGACGTCAACGTCAAGCCGAACGGCAGCGTGTCGAACGATCGACGGTTTTTCGCCCGCACGGGCGAGATCCTCTACCTGATGTTAAGCAGGAGCAGGCACACCGACGACCTTCGCGCCTTGCTGACGTCTCGCTTTCTCGATCAACCCGCACCCTATGATGCGATGGCGCGGGCACTCCAGGGAGAAATCCAGCTCGCCAAGGCGGAACGCGGTGGCGCCTATCTGCCGTGTTCGCAGCATCCTGTATTTGATCGAATGGCCGAAGATTGGCTTGCAATTCTGAAGTTGCCAATTCCGGGCCACGACGCAATTCCGCACCTTGTGACCACTGCCGGTCTCAATCTGTTTCTCTATCAACTCGACCGGGCAAAAGAGCTGCTCGGTCATTCCAGTGTTGAACTCGTTTGCGAAATCGTATCCCCGAAGAAGTCGGTGGTGCGGGATCTGTCGGCCGACTCCTATCAACAAAACAATATGCTGCCGCAGCTGGCGATCGAGCATTTTATCATGCGGATCGCCGAGACGCCGGCCTGGACGGCTGCGGTTGCATCCGACGAACCCGTCTTGAGAGCCAGTGACCTGATGCAGCGCGAGTTTGGATGGCCAGACGGTGACGAGGATGAGACGGTCGGCGATCCCAAGCAGCTGCTTGACGAACTGCTCAAGAAAGCCACGACCCGGCATAGGCAGCACGTGGGTAAAATTCATGCGACATGGTCGCGCGCAATCGGATTGTCATCGCGCCGATCGAGCCGGCGGGTGCGCTATGCCCCTACCGATCGATTGCTGAAAACCCTGGTGGTGGCCTGCGTCGACAACAGGCTTGAATTCAAAGACTTCCTGACCCGTTTGCATCAGCGCTACGGGATCATCATTGGAGACGCGCAGGCTCGGTCGTTTGTCGATGCCGGGACGGCAGATCAAGAAGACTTTTCCGACAATGCCCATCGCCTTGAAGAACGATTGGCAAGCTTGGGCCTTCTCAGACGCCTATCCGACAGTTGCGCCTATGTCGAAAATCCATTCCAAAGAGAGAGAGCCGAGTGAACCCCTCTGATCTCATTGGCGCCGCCGGCGCGACATCGATCCGTTTGCGTCTTGACGCGCTGTCTCCTGAAGATGGCATGGCGCGCTACCTGCTCGACCGTCTGACCGGCGAGCAGGTGGCTGCGATCACCCAAGCGCTGCTCATCGATGCGAAACTGACCAAGCTTCTGAGAATTGCGTTGCCGCGGAGCCTGGTTTCACCCTTCGGTCTCCCGGAAAGCGTGCTGACGGACGAGCGGATGGTGGCGATCCGGCATGCCGATTACGACCGTCCAGCGCTTCTTTTTGCCAACACGGATGAGGATCAAGGGGCTTCGCTAGGGGATGTGACTCTGATCGGCGCGAAGCAGCTGACGGAGGAGCCGGGACCTTGGGTAGAGGCCGCCGCCGTCGGTCTCGGTTTGAGCGACAGCCAGATCGCAACCTGGACCGCTGCGTTGAGAGGGCTGACCGCAGCGGATGACTGGACGCTGCATCAGATTGCGACCTACGTCGCCATGACCCGCTCCCGGATTGAAACCGACGCAGTTCCGGTCACGGACGCACTCGGATGGGCTCTGCCGGCACTGCGGCTGCCGCGCGATAGCGGGTACTTCCTCGGGCTTGGCGAACGTGATCGCGAAGTCCCTCGCCGGTGGAAGAAGCTGTTCGAAAAGCTCGTCGCCGATCGCAAACCTCTGATGGTCAAACAGCGTCCCAATCGCCAGATCATCGACAACGAAGAACTGAGAGACCAGTTCGCCGAGGTGCGGGAGGATATTCCAGCGGAGGTGCATCCTGCCATTGAGGCGTTCATCGAGGCCGCGCCGGGGTGGGGCCCAGAAGCGGAAGCACTCAGTTTCTTTGAATGGGAGGCCGAAAGCGTTCTGCAGCTGTTTTCCGGGATCAAGCTGAAGAAGACGTCGCTCGCTCAGGAGACGATCAATTTCTTCGAGTTCACATTTCCCGACCGACTAAGTCCAGCCGACAACGAGTATCTCCGCGTTCTGAAGGGCCGATCGCTGAAGGAGACGCGGGAGGACGATCGCGAATTCTTTGAGGCTCACCGGGACGATCTCGGGCAAGACAAGGCTCTCAGGGTTAAGTGGGAGCGCTTCGTCTTCGGTCGCCCGATCGAATGTACCGATTTCCTCGAAGGCCTTCTGCGGGTTATTGAACGTCTGTTTGGCCAGGTCAACCTTGGAGGCGGGCCGCGCAAACTGAGCATCAAGTCAGCGCGGCGATCACGCAACCAATGGCTCGATTTGAACGCTGATGTTGGCCTATATTTCGGGCTACGCTACAGAGGGTTGCCGCCGCTCCTTGGCGCTGCCGTCGAATGGGACGTACCGTATCTCTTTACCTACGAAGAACTGCTTGATCGCGCGAAAACCCGTCAAAAGAAGTACCGGCGAAATGAATCGACGGCACGAAGTGCCTTGCAAATCAAATTCGATGTTGCCCTAACAGCCGGGCGGGAGCGGGCGACAGTCCAGCTCGTGTGGAGTGGCCTACCGTCAGCGATCGGTTTGGAACTGCCGAAGGATCTCGGTCGTCTCATCAAGCGACCGTTTGGACGCAGCAGCGTCACGCGGCTCTCGGTCAGTCGAAAGGGCGCACTCCAGTCCGTATCTCTAAGCGATACGGGAACGCTGCAGCCAGCTTTCGGACAGGATTCCGGAACGCTCATCCCGCGCACCAGCACCGGTATCGACCTTGCGAAGCTCTTCCCAAAACGCTTGAAGGAGGCGCAAGACGCCGGCCGGATCGCACAAGATGGTGCTGACGACATTGCTGCCGCGTGGAAGCACTTCGCTGCCCTATACACAGACGCCCTTACATCACTGCAGTCATCAGGGTACGCCTCTGCTACCCTCGTCGCCCAAGCCGACGCCTTCGGCACCCTGCTGAACAGCTTGGCCAAAAATGCCATAGGCGACCTCAACCGCCGCGATATCTGGGAGCCAGTGCTCAGGATCGGGACGATCGAAGTGCTTGGAGGCGCACCATCAGCCATTGTTGCACCTTGGCATCCGCTGCGATTGGCCGGTGTCGCAGCCAAAATGCGATCGGTCGCCGGCTTAGCCGACTATCTCTTGTCCGATGTCGACGTGAACTTCGGCGACTCGCGGCTGTTTTTCAGCGATCTTCGCGACGAACTTAGCCATCCGCTCTATCCCGAAATCGCCGTCGGCTATGACGGCAGCGAACCCGTTCTGCTCACGGAAACCAGCACGGTCAACGACTATAGCCTGTTCGAGCGGCCCGTCCGGGATCCGTCCGAGGCAACCACGGACGTTGATCCATCGGAGGCCGCACGACAGATCCGCTCGCTGCTTGAACGCTATCTCGATCTCCAACCGCATGAGCGGTCGAACCTCAGCATCATGCTCTACAACTGCGATGCAGCCGGCTTGCCGCTCGCAACGGTGAGCGCGCTGAGTTCAGTGCAGGACCAAGAAGAAGTCCATTGCAATGTGCTGGTCCGCCACCGCGACCGGGCCCGCTTGTCCGGTGTTTACACTGAGTTGCTAGAACGATCGGAAAACGATCCCGATGCGGTTGTCGTCAGCGAGACATCGCGGAACTTCATGTCAAAGCTTCGCATCGGCGTCATGCTCGACGTTGCGGGCGGGTCGAAGTCGGATGGAGCTCGCGAGATAGACGTGGCATTCCTGCATGACGTCGTATCGCGTCAAGCGCGTGAACAGTGGTTCCCGGTTCCTGCTTTGCCGGATAATCCTTCTTTGCTGGAACACGTGCCAGCGCGCTGGTCCTACCGGCGGGTCACCGCCGAAGATGAGCTCAAGGCGACGAGCTACCTGACATGTCCGCGTCAGCCAGATGCCTGCTGGTCTTACATTGATGCCGTTGCAAACGTTGTTCGACGCCAGTCGCACGTCGAGGGCGAACATTATCTACCGGCTCGTCAGATCTCGTTCCAGGATGGTGGCCTGAAGGGGATGTTCGACGAGGTGCATAACTTGGCAGAGTGGGTTGCCACCTACGACGATCTTCTCGACAAGCGGCAGCTTGCCGCCCAAGGGATCAACGTGATCCGGTATCGTCGCCAACGCACGCATGGCCGCAACATGGTCGTTTCGTCCACATCGGAGCTGCGAATACTTCACGTGCTGGTCAGACGGCGGCTTGCGGAACTCTCCTTGGGTCTTGACGACGATCGTCTTGCGGGTCTCGCGCGGCGAATGATCGAAGACGCCAACGCCATATCGGGCGATATCGTTCTGCGTGCGGCCAAACGGGGCGTTTCAGCAGGAGAACTGATTGGGTTGGTGTTGAGTCGAGCGCTTGTCGAAGAAGAGCTTGGCGAGCGCGCAGCGGTTGCCTGGTTTCTGCTCGACGACTACGCGGAATGGCTCGGACAAAAGGAAGAGGGGATCGCCGACATCCTTGGTATCAGCCTCTCGGCACGCCAAGATGGTCTTCCAAAGCTCAGGGCAATTGTGACCGAAGCCAAATATGTCGACCAGACGGGTTTGGCGGAGGCGAGCCGCAAGTCACGCAGCCAGCTGCGACAGACTGTTGCCCGTATCGATGACGCTTTGTTTGGCGATCCCGGACGCCTCGATCGCGACCTCTGGCTTTCCCGCATCTCCGATTTGTTGCTGGACGGTACGGCAGCACTAGGCCAGGCAAACCTTCTCGAACGGGTTCGAGACGGCATTCGCCGCGGTGCTGTCCCGATCGATTTGCGCGGTTATTCCCACATTTTCGTTTCCGGCCCAGCGACTGACGGCAGTTCGCTGGGAGAGCAGGATGAGTTGCCGGAAATTCAGATGGGGCTCCAGGAAACGTTCACGCGCGAGGGGCTCCGCAAACTGATCAAGGCTTACGAGGCGAAACAGAGCCTAACCGAACTTCGCGCCCAGCTTGGCGAAAAGCATACCTGGAACTCGGTCAGTTATCGTCACCCCGCGCCGCGGGTGGATTGGACGAAGCCTATCAACGAAGAACATTCGATTGCGGGGAGCGAAAAGCCGATCAGCCATGACTATGATCAAGATGACGACGAGGGCGATCCCGAAGGCGGAATTGTTATTGAGACCGTAGAACCGGGCACAAACGGCAATGGTTCGGTCGCCGTGAGCGGCGACGGCGGCGGTCTGTCCGGCGGGGAAATCACCCCCGCCCCAGCTTCGACCCAAACCAAAGACGAAGACCAGCCAACTATCTCACGATCGTCTTTGACGAACACGCAACCGGGTGCTCCTGCGTTGCCGGGCGGCGGCACGGCTGCTCCGACGCCTGACAAATTTCCTCGCGCCGGCGCCGAGATCGGCATTGCCGCTCTCATCGAAGCTCGCGCTCAGAAAGCACGCGAAAACTCGGCAGACGAACGTGAATGGTTGGATAGCACCGCACAAAAGCTGCGCTCCGCACTGCTCGGCTACAATCTCCAGGCCAAGATCGTCGGGACGCGTTTGACCCCAAACGCCGCACTCATCCGTTTTATGGGGTCGGATCGTTTGCGCGTTGAAGACATCGAAGCGAAACAATCATCGCTTCTGACAACACATGGGCTGAGGCTGATCTCGATTTCGCCATTGCCGGGCGAGATCGTCGTCGGCGTGGCCCGGCCGCAGCGACAAGTCGTTTCTCTTTGGGATGTTTGGGGCCGACGGGAAATTAATCGCAATGCTGCGGGCGTGAACACGTCCTTCGTGCTCGGCCTGAAGGAACTTGACGGCGATATTCTCTATCTGAATCTTGGTGGCCCATTCGCCGGCGGACAACAGCATGAGCCCCACACGCTCGTTGCGGGCGCAACGGGGTCGGGGAAATCCGTGCTGATCCAAGCGCTCCTCCTCGACATCGCTGCGACCAACTCCAGTGATCTGGCGTACATCCACCTGATCGATCCGAAAATGGGTGTCGACTATGCGGCAATCGAGAGACTGCCGCATCTGCAGGGCGGCGTGATTGTCGACCAGACGCGGGCGGTTGAGGTGATGGAGGGTCTCGTCACAGAGATGGAGCGCCGCTATGAGCTGTTCCGGTCCAAGGGGGCTCGAGACATTCGAGCGTTCAATTCCAAAGTCGAGCTCTCCGAGCGGCTGCCATATGTCTTCCTAGTCCATGACGAATTTGCGGAATGGATGCTCACGGAAGATTACAAGTCTGCCGTGACATCCAACGTTTCGCGCTTGGGCGTGAAGGCACGCGCCGCCGGCATGCATCTGATCTTCGCGGCGCAACGGCCCGATGCGAATGTCATGCCAATGCAGCTACGCGACAACCTTGGCAACAGATTGATTCTGAAGGTTGCAAGCGTCGGAACATCCGAAATCGCGCTTGGCGTGAAAGGAGCGGAACAGCTCTTGGGGCTCGGCCATCTTGCGGCAAAGCTCAGCGGTGAGCCAGCAATTATGTATGCACAGGCGCCGTTCCTGTCCGATGATGATATAGAAGCCGCGGTGGATGCAATTCGGGCCAGTGACGCCGGCCGTGGTTCGTCTCACTAAGCCGGCCAGATGGGGTCATTTGTGGCAGACGACGCAGCTAGCGGCTGCTTCGTCGAGGCCGTAGACGTCGTCGATCGTTTCCGAGGTTCTGCCGGATAGAGGATTGATCCGCCGGCCGCGTCGCAACCGCTCCCGACGTTTCTCGTAATCGGACTTGATCTGTTCGACCCGTTCGGGCGAGATCAGATCTGTCAGGCTTTCGCCTTGGCTCCACGTGAACGGCGAGCCGTCTCGCAAGGCGGTCTTTTCATAGTCGACGGCCTCGGCAAAGCGATCGGGATGGTGTTCCGCGAGCCGAACCCATTCGATCTTCTGTTGGTAGAAGCAGAACGTGCAGCCGGACCGGGAACGCCATTGATAGTAGGCCGGCTCACCGACGTCGGACTGCTCAAGTATCTCGATGACGCCGGTCCGATCGACCCCTGCTTCACGAAGCGGAAGATGCACCCGCATGTTGGGGTGTGTGGCTTGATAGCCCTCGCGGCTTGGCTCATCGGCGCGGATGGCGACATAGGAGTGGATGATCGTCCCGCTTTCCAGATCCTTTTGCAGCCAATGCTCCAGCGGCCGCAGCTTCAGTTGTCGCGTGCACCAGCGGGTGCGGGGCGAGGGGAGAAAATTGCCGTACTCGTCCAACCAAAAATCAAAGTCGCGATCGGGGTTAAGCCGCTCGATCGGCCGACCCAAGAAGCCTTCAAGCTTATCCAGGAAGCTATAGACTTCAGGCAATTCCTTTCCGGTGTCCGTGAAGAAATACTCGATCGGCAGCTCTGGACGATGCTGCCGCATGTAAACGGCGAGCGCGGCGCTGTCGCGCCCGCCCGAGAGACCGAGGATATGACGTTCCCCACTCATTGCCTGCCAACCTCATCTTCGCCATCGGCTGCCATCATCGCGACCGCACGCGCCAGTGCAGCAAGCTGCAGTCGTCCACTCTTGTTTTCTGATCTGAGCGAAGCCACCAAGCGATCAGCGATTCCTGCGGCGGCCACCTTTTCGCTTTCGCTCAGTTCGAAGCTGCGCATCAACGGCGGTGTCTTTGGGTCGAGGCCGACGACAAGTGCAAGGGCCTCGGTTTGGGAGCGTCGATCTCGCACGATCGCCAAAGCCTCAAGTTCCCGGAAACGGCGCCCGTATCGCGCAATTTCCGTCAGCGCTTCCTGCCGATCTCTGTCCGACCAATTCCGAGCGGGGCGATGCAACAGAACACTGACCGTGCTCTCGATGTCGCCTTTCCCAAGCTCCATCGCTGCGACGCGATCTGCAAAGGCGTCGAAATTGTAATCGTTGGTCAGCCCTTTCAGCACCGATGCGCGTTCCGCGATCCCCACGAAACTCAGCGCATCGATGCCGAGCGCCTTTGCAAGTGCGAGACGCAACTCCTCGAGAAGTGCCGGATAGCTCGCTTCGGCCGCTTGAAGGGCGTGATAGACGATCTCCGGGGCGAGCTCTTCACCGAGAGCAGCGGGAAGATCGTCAAACAGGAGACGCTCGGGATCATCCGCCTTCATCACAATCCCGCGGATTTTCACGGCCAAAGGATCAAGGTTGGTCGTACGTTTTGCGAATTGTGAGAGCTCTTCAAAACGCTGAAACAGAGCTGCGGCGACAGGCAATGACGTGCCGTGATGGTCGACGCCGAGCAGCTGCGCGAGGCCGCTGAGAAACGCGGTTTCGCGCACGGACCGGTCAATCCGCCTCAAACGGAAGAGACCAGGCTTCTGCAAAAGCTTGTCGACGACGACGTCATCGATTGCTGTTTGATACACTCCGTCGATATAGACCGCGACGCTCTCGCGCTTGGCAAGTATGTAGGCAAGCGCCAATACCGGCATTACACCGGCTTTGATGCCATAGGGCGGCCGAGCCCACTCCGCATAGACAGCATCGAGAGGATTTTCGCCCGCAAGGTCGATTACATCCCACGCAGGGCGGAGCGATGCTCCTTCTTGGCTATCGTCTGGTTCCGAAAAGCCAAACACGCCGGCCTTGATCTCTTTGTGCAGTCCGAACGGTCGAAGCAAGGTAAGATAGAGGCCGAGCTCTGCAGGATACTGGGTCATTCCCAGCTGCTCATGCGCATACGAATTGACCATTGCGTGAGCTAGTTCGCGCAAAGCTGCCATCGAATTTGATGACGGTTTGTCGCGCTGGAGCAACTCGCTTTTGATAATCGGCGCCTTGGCGTAACCGGCGTCAGCCAGCGCGCTTGCAACGACCGTCAACGGCGCGCGGACGGCTTGGCTCGGGTGAGGCGCCAGATACCAGCTTGCGTTCTCAAAAGCCGTTTCGAGCGCGCGATGAAGCTGATCGATGCAGTGGGATTGTCTCGCGGCAATCTCCCGCCTTGCGATCCGGTCGCCCTCCAGCTGCGGATGCTCACGGAAAACGCGTTCGACCGCCAACAACTCCGCAGCCGTTGACCGGAGGGCAAAGCTGTCATTTGCCCCGCCTACGGCAATCACACGCCCCTTAGTCTCTAGCGCCTTAGCCGCCTTATGGGCCAGTTGGTCGACGGATTTCGTCGTCAAAGAACCGTCGCCGAGAAGCAATAGCAAAAGGCCACTGCCATGAACCGGGCGGGCTAGTATGCCGCTCGTCAAAGACTCGATCGTGTCGTTCGGGCCGACGACCTGCAGGGCTATCTCAAAAGTCCTCAGCGCGCCTTTCTGGAAGTAATGCCGTTTAGCCGTGGCAAAGCCCCAACCGACGCGGCGCGGAATGTCCGCGAGCTCAAGTGAATCCGCCGGTTGGATAGCCCTGCCAATGGCTTCCTCAAGATCGAAGTCGCTGCCGGCAAACAGTGCATATCCGCCAAGGCGTGGCTGCCGGATCAGGATAGCCCAATCGACGAGATCCTTGATCGCTCTGCTGATCGCTTTGTTCCCGAAGCCGGGTACCGACGCGTTCAAAAAGTCGTCTGCGAGCACGACGCCAGAACCGTTGCGGAAAAACTCGATGATCGCGGCCGCTTTCGTCAAGGCAACATGCAAACCGGTTCCTTTGACGCCGGCCCGCTCGATTGCTTCGAATGCGAGGCTGAAGCGGTTGCCGTCCACACCCGCCGTAAGGGCCATTCCGAAGTTGGCAGCAAGATAATCCCAGAGCATCGAGGGGTCGTACGTCCCGCCCTTAAGATCGGTCGTCTCCAGAAACTCCTTGAAGCCGGAGGGCTCGGCGGAACTTAAAAAACCGAAGACGCTCCGCTCGTTCTGGGCAAACCGCGCTCTCGAGATCGGTCCGAGCAGAAGCGCGCTCACCGGGTTAAGAGGCCATGTCTGCTCAAGCGCTTCCGCGAGCACATCAACGTCAGTCGGGCGGCGTTTGGCGACCGCTTCAGCAACAACGCGGGCGCCGGACGCATCATAATCTGGGCGCTCAGCGGCTATGGCCCGGCCGAGCAGCGCAACCGTTTCGTCCGCACCCGAAAGAAACGCGATGTCCTGGTAGCGGCCTTGGACCTTACGCCACTCCTGGCGCGCGTCGCGGGCAGCGCGCGCTGTGTATTGGTCGAACGACTGGTGGAGAATGCCAATGACGACCAAGCGGCCGTTGCTGCGCGAGGCATGCTCGGCGAGATCCTGCAGCAGATGGACATCACCGCCCTCGAGTGCCTCGTGCTCAAGAAGTTTGCCGAGTTCGTCGAGGATGAGGAGGGTTCCGCTGGACGCGCCTTCGCCGCCCACTATCAAAGCTTTGATGAGTCGGTCATCGCTTGCTGCGAACTGTGTCGCGGCGTCCGCCGACCAATTGAGCGCATTACGTGCGGCTTCGACGACAGCGTCCCGGAGGCGTGTCCGACTGCCGGTAACGGCGACGACTTTCCAGGGGCCGCTGGTTTCCGGGAACGCCTGATTGAACAGCGTTGAAAGAGGCTCTCCCGCAATATCGCGAGCAATTTTCCGGTTCTTCTTTGCGCCGGCGACGAGGTTCGCAAGTAGCAAAGCAGCGCTCGACTTGCCACCGCCATAAGGGCCGGTCCAAGTGTAGGCGCTTTGATAGTGGTCTCGCTGGCTCTCCCCAAGAGTGCGCAGAGCTTTTGCCACACTTGCCTGTAACACGTATCCGACCAATGGCGGCGTGCCGTTCAAGTCGGCATCGAGCCGGGCCGATCGCGCGAAACGGCGATCAATGGAAACAATACTGGCAAGCTTGCTCATGCTGCGATCTGATGGTCAGGTTTGCGAGGATAGGCGAGAGAAAGAACCGTCGTCGGATCGAACGCGGCCGTGCGTTGAATCTGGCGAAGACCGGCTGTGTCGACCCATTGCCACGCGCCTGCAGTCAGATCGTCAAGCCGCATCAGTCGAGAAATAACGCTGTCTTCGTCGAGTTTGAAAACGCGGCCTGGCGAGCCTGCTCCATAACAAATCTGTTCAGCCGTCAATGTGGTCGCGCCGCCGGATCGTTCCCAGAACTGACCAAGCGCGAACGCGAAAACCGCGTCATGAAGGCCGGGCTTAGGGCCACGAACAAACTCGTACCAGCCCCCAAGCCGAGCTTCCCGGATCAACGCAAGCTCGGCTAACAGAGGCTCTGCCGCGTCTTCATTAAGTGTATCTGCGCGCCGCACATAGCTGCGCAAGAAAACTTCGATATCGCGCTTGAGTGTTCCGCGCGTTGCCCGCCATCGGTTGTTCTCCACCAAGGCCATTAGCTGGTCAAGCAACATCGCCGGATCGAACTCGATCGCGTTGAGCAAATTGAACGCGTAATAAGCAGTTGTCGTCATCGCCGGCGTGCTAGCGATATGCCAATGAGCGAGCCAAATCGTCGATGATTGCTCAAGATACGGGTCGAACCCATCGTCAGAGAGAACGGAGCTACCAAGGTCGGTCGGAGCGATGATGCGATCGACTTCAGCGAAAAAGCCCGAGGCGAGAGCCCAATAGCGCATTGACACGGCCATATTGCGCCCAACGCCAAATCGGGTTATTGCATCTTGTTCCTGGAATGTTCTCGAATCGGCTCCGCCGCCAATTGCATCGAAGGCTTTCTTCAACCATAGCAGTCGAAGCGGGAACGTCTCGTGTCCCGCAAACTGCCCTCTCGAATCGATCTTTATCGTAGCGCGTCCCATGAAGGGGACCTTACTGGTGAACCTCTCCAGTTTCAAGGCGAGACAGCGCGGCGGCATCAACAATGTGGCCGGCAGCGGTTAATATCTCTTCCGAATTCTGGTAGCGATTACAGAGAATCCGAATAACGCCACGAGCGTCCGCTTCAGAAAAACCAATAGATTCAAGAACATGAGAAGTCTTGATTTGTCCTGAGGTGCATGCCGAGGCTGTTGAAAGCGATACGTGGCGGCCGATGCGGGCACAGAGCTCGTCCGCATCGACGCCGAACAACTGGATTGACGCTGTGCCTGGAACCGTTGGCGCATCGCCGCTGACCCGACGAAAGCGAAGCTGCCGTTGTTCGAGCATCTCAAGCAAGCGCTCGATCAACGCCGAGCAATGCTCTTGGTCGGATTCAAGTCGATCTCTCGCGAGCCGAGCTGCCGCACCGAAGCCCGCGACGAGTGCGACCGGCTCAGTTCCCGGCCTCATACCGCTTTGCTGGCCACCACCCAAAGTCAGTGGAAGCGGCTTCGGCGCCGATGCTGCAACATACAATGCCCCTATGCCCATTGGACCATAGCACTTGTGGGCGGAAAGGGTGAGGTAGTCGACTTCAAGCTCAAGGACGTCGACATCGATCTTGCCGGCTGCTTGTGCAGCATCGCTGTGGAAGAACGCGCCGCTCTCATGCGCTAACACAGCAGCTTCCTTTACCGGCTGAATGACACCGGTCTCATTGTTGACCATCATCACTGATGCAAGGAGGAGATCTTGGTCGACGAGTTTTGCAAATTCGGCAAGATCAAGCCGACCGCGACGATCGACGGGAGCAATGCTGACGTCGAACCCTTCGGACTGCAACGCATGAGCAGGCTCCAAGACTGCCTTATGTTCGACTGCCGAAACGAGGACGCGTTTCCGGTTTGGTTCGAATCTGCGAGCCGCGCGCGCCACGCCCAAAATGGCGAGATTGTTAGCTTCTGTGGCGCCCGACGTGAAGGTGATCTCGCTTGCGGTGGCGCCGATCAGGTCGGCAACGGATTTGCGGCCCTCTGCAATCGTGCGTGCGGCAACCTCGCCTGAAACGTTCGGCGAACCCGCATTGCCCGGGTGCGCCCAAACGGCAAGCATCGCGTCGCGAGCTTCAGGCGCAAGCGGTAGAGTGGCAAAACCATCGAGATAGATTGGGTGCTCCATTTCGAAATCTTCCCCACTGGGCTCGCGTTGGATGTTAAAGAGAATCGAACGATGAGGTTTCAGATGTCGAACCATATAGCGAATGAACTACAGCAAGAGAATTCTCATAATCACAGCGCCGCGGAACATATCCGGATAGCTGATATCTATCGAGAGCAGTATGCGCACTTCCGCTCAATGAACGACATCTTGTACAAGATCCCTCCGCTTTTTACCGTCGCGCTAGGAGGCTTGTGGTATTTTGCGGTCTCTCAGCTGAAGACCGATCGAGTTGTGGCAGCGGGCATCTTTTTCTTTTGTGTGATTCTGAGTATTGCGTTCATAAATATCATGGGGAGATTTGGGCGCGCCTTTAACGGATATCTCAATAACCTTAATAAGTTCGACGGTGAATATCGGGTGACCTTGAAGCCGTCCAACTTGCCTTCGACTGTAAAAACAATCCAACTTCTTCTTGGGGTTTCAGCGATCGTTTCGATTATTGGCGTGGGCCACGCGATCAGGACGCAGCCCCTGCATTCGACGCCCGTTGAAGCGTCGGTCGACCAAGCTACTAAGGGCGGCATTTCGCAGATAGGCGTCGAGGAACCGCATCGAAGCCAGTAATGTCCGTACGCGCCGAGAGGATTCGAGGGTTCGACTATCATCAAGAGCAGTGCTCGCAAACCAAATCAGCTCGGCCACGCGAGGGGAGGCCCTTTCAGCAGTGAAAGCCTTAAGCTGCTGTGCGTTTCGGTCGTTCTCGACTAACGCGCAGGTTCCGAAAGTAGCCGTTCGACGAAAGGACACAATCGTTCACTGGATGGCGCTTTGTTAATTACACAAATCACCGCGGTTGACTTAGCCGCCCCCCGCGGCGACTGTCGCCGCCTCAAATCGTTCCAGGAGGATGCGTCCCACACCGGGGGAGCGTATACAGATGCCGATTTCCTGGCGCGGGTTGTCGTCCATCGTGTCAGCCGAAAGCCAGTTCTGGCTAGTTATGACAGCCACGTCATCGTCCCAGGTGAGGAACTTCGCGTGTAGTCGCGGGCGATGAACAGGCCGGATCCGAACGCCGACCTTAGCCGCTTCGGTGGTCAGCCGCGCGATGTCGGTCGCCGTGATTGCGCCGCTGTCCTCGCCGTAGAAAAGACGCACATCCAGATCGCGAGCACGTTTCGAGGCCGCGAACACGGGTGCCAAGATCAGGTTGTTCGCCGCGCCTGCAAACCGGTGGCTGGCGATGACGAGGCTCTTATCGGCAGTGTCCCTCGCCTCTCGAACGAGTTCGGCATGGTCAGATCCCAGGAGAACGCAAACGCTGGCTTTGCCTTCGTGCTGCGAAAGCTGGCTTCGCAGGTTGACGGCGAGAGCGACGAGGTCGCTCGTCAGATTGGTCCAGTGACCGTTGCCGCCCCGCGATAGCTCGGCGACCTGATCGATGACATCGGCGACCAATTGATAGTCGCGCATGCGGACCGAAACTTCGAAGCTCGAGAAGCCGCTGTAAAGCCAGTTGCACGATCCGACCAAGGCGATCACGCGGTCGGGGGTGCCGTCGTCGGCGAGCACGATCTTGGCGTGCGATCCCGTCGAAAACGGGTGGATCGTCAATCCGTCGAGCCCTTCAGCTTCAAGCTCGGCTCGCAGTTGTTGGACAACCTTAGCCGTCGAACGACGCTCGTCAGCATTCTTGTCCTGACCCCAGAGGATGTCGACCTTCACGCCCAAAGCGACGGCTTTGCGGAAATCCGGAAGCAAGGCGGCGAAGCGCTGGGCCGACACGAAGGTTGAGTGGATCAGAAGCCTGTGCCGCGCCCGGCTAATCGCTCCCCTAAGTGCGGTTTCGTGTTCGGCACCGCCAGCAATCAGGTCGTTCGTCGTGAAAGCGACCTTGCGGATTGGCGGCGTGATCTGGGCGCTCTCGGATCCGGCGAGCGACGTCGGCGTGTATGAACGCTGTTGGCCGCCCGCCGACTTGGCCGACATGGCAGCCGCCGCACGCTTGATCTCCTCGATGAGCATCGCAGGGGTGCGGGGGCTCATGCCTTCGGGCTGTCCGTCCCTCACCGGCACGAGCGCCCATCGCTTGGCGAGGCGGTTGCCGTAGGGGTCTATGCCAACGAACTTCTCGTCGGCTTGGAACAGCGCGTCAACGAGCGGTCGCACCTCTTCGATAAGCTGTCTTGCGGGGCGCTCGATGCGCACGATCGGCTCGCCTTGCTCTTCTCTTTTCTCAACGACATGCTCATGGACGAAGGGAAGGTCGCGGCTTCTGAACAGCGTCCCCGTAATCTGGTCGATCACGAACGTCATGTTGCGGCTCAAGCGCCGGGGGGCCGTCGGTAACTGATCGTAATCCTTCACAATGCGGCCTTCCGGTGTGATCTGGAATTGCACGGCAGATGCCGATTGCATCATCTCGACCCAGCCCGCGCGCATGAGACGGATCAGCGCCTCGACGATTACGCGCTCCGGGATGCACGCCCGCTCTTTAAGCGCATGCACGGAGGTTGATCCGCGGTCCAGCTCCCACAGAAGCAATTGCTCCAGAACGGTCCACGGACGGCCTTTGTCAAAGTGAAATTTGCGGCGTCCCTGTAGGACGGGAATGGCGACGCGGATGAGACTCATTTTCCACCGACCAGACGTTCAAAGGGGATGATCACCGCTTTGCCACGCTGCCGCTCGGTCTCCAGCGCCTCCAAGAACCGGCCCAGGAATGCGGCTTCCTGCAGAGCCTCGGTGCCAACGTTCGACGCGATCGTCGAGCGTATGAATTCGAGCGAACCGATGACGTACAGGTTTGACTTTGCCCGGCTGAGGAGGACGTTCATCCGGCGCGGGTCACTGAGAAAGCCGAGCGCCCTGCGAAGCGATGCATGGTGGTTATTGCGGACGAGGGACACGATGACGACGTCGGCCTCGTTTCCCTGAAACGAATCGACCGTGCCACAATAGCGATCGGCATCGATCGCCGGTGACAAGTCGCCTAAAATCGGAAAGCTCGCCCGGTTGTCATCGAACGCCGCCTTGAGTCGGCGCACCTGCTCGCTGTAGGGCGACAGGATCGCCAGGGTCGGCGGCTTTTCCAGGCTTTGGCGAACCTTTAGGAGCGATAGGATCTGCCGAACTGCCTCAACCTCGGCGGGATTGTGCCACCGTGGCCGGCGCTCGGCGTCGCTCGCTTTCATCCCAACGGTCGCTTGGACCCATGGCATGTCGATGAAGATAAGCGGGGCGTTCGGGAGCCGCTTGCTGTCGCTGGAGGATACCGGTGAAGGTGCGCCCGTGATCCGCGCTGCCGCCTCTTCATGCGTCTTGAGCTCGTTGTCATAGAAGCTATGGGACACGACCTCGGCAAGCGCCGGGTGCATCCGATGCTGCAACGTCAGTCGCTGAGCGAGCCGGCGGGCCTTGGGCTTGTTCTTGTGGACCTTGAACTCGTCTTCGATCATCCGCTCGAAGAGCAGGATCTGACCGAGTGCCAAGGCGCAGAGGGCGGGGAAATCACTCTGATCGGTGTCGACCTCGTCCAGAACCTCGTCGGTCGACATATCGCGAAGCGTCCGGCCGATGAATTCGGCGCCGGCTTCGAGAGCCTGCGCAACGGCTTGCGGATTCGCGAGCAGCTGCACGATTCGCTCCGAACCGAAAGGCGCGAGTTGTTTGTGGTCGCCAATCATCAAGCGCCGATAGGACAGCAGGAGAGGGGCAACTAGCTCACCCCCTGTCGCTTTTCCTGCCTCCTCGACCATGACCCAGTCGAATTGGCCGCGCTCGTCGAGAAGGCGCTCCAGCTCGGGCGAGTTGGTGGTTGCAAACAGCAGGTTCGCCCCCCGAACGAGCAACGCCTCCATGGCCTGGCGGCCTTGGGTGACGCTCGATCGTTCTTCTTTGGGTTTGGTGGCCACGCTCGCTTGCAGATCGCCGAGCTGCTTGCGAAGTCGTTGGGGCGCCTCGGCGACGAGCGGACTCGCGGCGAGCTTTGCAATCAGCGACTCGGTTTGGCGGACGACCTCGAAATCGCCGGCGTCATCCTTGTTGTCCTTGGATTGACTGCGCACGATGACGGGCTCGCGGGGATGTCCTTCGAGCGCCTCGGCGAGTTCATCCATGAGATGATTGACCGCAGCGTTACTCTGGGCCGTCAAGAGCAGGCGCGCGGAGCTGTTGTCGGCGAGCGTGTCGAGGACCAGGTCTCTCACCAACCGGGTCTTTCCGACCCCCGGCGGGCCCTGGACTAAAAACAGGGGGATGGTCGATATGATCGCGCCGAGCGCGGAGCGTTTCGATTCGTCGAGCGCTGCGAAACGCTCGTCCGACTTCGCCACTTCATGTGAATCGAGGATCCTCGACCGTGGGTCGTCGAGCATGCGAAGCAGTTCGGAGTGGTCCGCGAGCGCCCTCAGTGCCCTGAGGCGGCGGCGCAGCTGGATGTCGCGGCCCACGAAATCTGCCGGCACGAGCGCCGCGTCGCGGAAGTTGGTCGGCCTTTCGGCGCCGACAAAGATATAGGTCGGCTGCGACGCGCCTTGCTGATCCTTGCGGCTGAACTTCCACGACGTGTCGGAAATTTCGCGGTCGCCGACCTGGCGCGCTTCGGTCAGCACCCAATCCTCAATGCGCGCATCGCCCATCATCACGTCCTCGAACCGCTTGGCCGGCGGCCGGAGCCCGAGCGCGATCGAAAGTGCGTCGCGCTCCGGATCTTGGCGGGGCACCATGGCGACGCAAACTTCCTCGCCGTCCGCGCTCGCAGCCCCATGGGCGTCGACCACCTGCTTTATGTCGACTGGATAGACGTCGGCGGCTGCGTAGAGCGCCTCAAGAAATTGCGTGAGCGCCAACGCCTGGTGAACGCGCTTCGCCCTGTCAGGCTTGGCTTGTTCCTCATCAAGCTCGCGCCGTAATTGCTCCCAGCTTGATAGTTTCCCACGCAGCCTCGGAAATCTTGCGACTGCGTCCCGCTGGTCCATGATCTCGAGCGAGCGAGCCTCAAGCTGTACCTGTCCCAAAATGTTAACCGCGGCTGCTTCGGTGGCCTCTGCCCGCTCGCAATACGCCATCTCCCACGTTCCTGGCACGCCCGGCTTTTGGATGTACTGCGTCAGTGAATAGGTGAGCAGTGTGCCGGCGAGCGTCAATCTGAATGGCTGTGCTTCATTCTTTATCGCGAGTAGAAGCGGCGCGTCGCCGAGATCGGCGCGAACGAATCCAAGCATAGCTTCGACGTCATCGACTTCTACGTCATTACCAGAAGCCTCGCGGATACGTTGCGCAAATGCTCCGGCGAAACGGAAAACTAGATGAAATTTCGCTTCCCGGCCTGCGGCGCTGGCGCCGAGATCACGGAGGATTTCTTGAATTCGCAGACGTACGATTTCGCCGTCGAGCCGATCCAGCCGCTCGATCCGGATGAGCTGTCGCAGAAGCCTGACTTCAGCAGAAGACAGGTGGTCTGCTACATCGGAGGGAATGATGCGAAGGTCAATGACCCGCTTCAGGTCGGCTCCCAATAATCCTGCAGCCAATTCGCCAAATGCTCGCCAGTCCTCGACAAATGATGCCGGCGCGCCGGTCTTTGTGCGTGTCGCGCTCGGTGCGTTCGCTGCGCCTGCAAGCCTCAGCGACCACTCGAAGCCAGTGAGCTGAAAATCAGGTTCGCTTCCGCCAGACGCCAATATCGACCACTGGTCGATATTGCGATGCAGAAGCCCTTGATCGTGGAGTATCTCCAGCGCGAACGCAATCTGCGACAGATTTTGCCAGAGCAGCAGCCGATTGCGGGTGATGCGCGGGTTCTGCAGCCAATGGTTCGCTTGCCGATGCTGGAGAAGCGTTGCCAGCGGTTGGCGTTGGCCGAGATCGAGAACGAGATAGAAGCCCGAATCGTCGAAGCCGGCTTGCAGCAGCGTTGCAATCGACGTCGACGCTCCGGGATATCCCCCTAAACGGTAAAGATGACGCACTTCGTGCTGCCAAAGTTCACGAAGCTCTTCTTGTCCTTCGCCACTCGCACGTGGCCACGCTTTGATGAGAACGTGATTTCCGCTCTCATCGACACCAAGTGTTAGTGAAGGTCGTCCTGATTTTCGATCCGCTCTCTGAAGGTCGCGATCCTCGAGCTTATAAGCTGACAGGAACGTGCCTTTGCGGCGCGATTTGATTGCCATACAATCCCCCCCCCTTCAACTCAAGATAGGCGATGTCTTTTGATGAGAATAGAGAAGAAGCTGCTGAAATAGCTCCTCCAAATGACATTCGCGGCAAGTTCCCACCATTCTTTCGAAGAGTCCTATCGATCAATGCTGGCCATGCAGCCCGATTACCAGTGCCGCTGTCAACTGAGTGACTGCTGTAGATCCAACTGGCACTCGCCTCACTAGGTCCGTTTCTGAAGCTCACCAAATGCAACCTGCCTCTCCGGTCACGGTACCAAATCGGTTGTCCCAGCTAGGCAAGTTCTTGGTTCGCCTACGAATCTGTCACAGAGGGAGTTAGGAAGAGCGGGGTCGCTCGTTCGGATCCGTTCAAGGCGCTCAACCTATTCACGCCGACCGAATCGACTCCGTTTCCAGCTTGGCGAGGTTAGCTAACACCGTATCCATTCCACGGCGCGCCTAAACAAGGCGAGCATGTCGATTTCAGAGCTTAAGCTTAAATCCAGGGATGAGCCGGTGCGCTGGTTCGAGGTGTTCACTGATGGCAAAGGCTGTGGGGATTGCGGCGTCCTGTCGTCAAGATCTGGTATGAGCATGGTCTCGCATCCGATCGGTGGCGCAGCTTCAAACTATCGAACGACAAAGCTTCGCCGAGAAGCTTCACGATGTGGTCAGCCTCTACGTCTTGCCGCCGGCCCATGCGATTGTCCTTTCCGTTGATGGGAAAAGTCAGATCCAGGCGCTGGATCGAACCCAGCCGGGTCTTCCCATGAAGAAGGGCCGTGCCGGCACGATGACTCATGATTACAAGCGCCACGGCAGCACGACACTTTTCGCCGCCCTGAATGTTCTCGACGGCTCCGTCATCGGCGGCAACATGCAGCGGCCCCGGCATCAGGAGTTCATCCGCTTCCTCAACACCATTGAGGCTCAGTTGCCGAAGGATAAGGCGGTTCACGTCATCCTGGACAACTACGCCACACACAAACAGCCCAAAGTCCGGGCCTGGTTGGCGCGGCACCCACGCTGGACCTTCCACTTCGTTCCGACATCCTGTTCCTGGTTGAATGCCGTCGAGGGTCTTCGCAAAACTCACCCGTCGTCGGCTGAAGAACGGTGTCTTTCATTCGGTCGGTGATCTTCAGGCAGCCATCAACCGCTTTATCAAAGAGCACAAAAAGCCGAAGCCATTCATCTGGAAAGCAGACCTGACTTCGCAGCCGTCAGACGTGGGCACCGATTGTTGGAATCAAACCGTTCGCCGCTCCTCCACGTATGACTTCTTCGTTACTTTGACCACGTCCGAGCGTCGCCATTGACGCCGAAGACGGCCCGACAAAATATTTCATAACAACTGTAATATTTCACTTGTCATTTTTCCTTCGCGCCGTAATGTGATTTTACAGTCGCAATTGGGGGAAATGGCTGGATCAGCGATGCCTTTACGCGTCTCTAGGTCCCCTTATCGCTTAAAGCGTCCGTTTTAATATTACAATTGATCTAAAACGTTTGACCCGCCCTCTCTCGCGGGAGGGTGTCTGCACGCTACCTCACCTGACCCAGCTGAAAGTGAGAGGAACGTACAAAATGACCAAACTCGGAAGGCATGCCATCGTGATCGCCACACTATTCGGACTGATATCGGCTGCTCCGGTGTGGGCGGATGACTTGTCGATCGCCGATACCTCACAGGGAGCCTTCAAGGGGATTGCACACGACAGTTACGTGGAGTTCCTCGGCATACCCTATGGTCAACCGCCAGTCGGTGAACTCAGGTGGAAGCCTCCTGTGGAAGCCGTAAAGCACGAGGGCGAATTTTCTGTGACCGAGGTCGCTTCAAAGTGCGTCCAGTTGGAGTTCAAGGCGGTCGTGGGGTCTGAAGATTGCTTGTATCTCAACGTGTTTCGCCCGACGGCGAAGAGCGATACGCTATTGCCCGTGCTGTTCTTCATCCATGGTGGCGGGCTAATGCGGGGATCAGCGGACCAGGCGAACGGAGCAGTGCTCGCCACCGAAAACAATGTGATCCTCGTTTCAATAAACTACCGCCTTAACGGGTTCGGATTCTTTGCTCACAATTCAACGCTCGACGCCTCCGGCGTCCGTTCGGCCAACTATGGTCTGCTTGACCAGCGGCTCGCCATGCAGTGGGTCCGGAAAAACATTAGAGGTTTCGGCGGCGATCCCGATAACGTGACCATCTTCGGGTATTCCTCCGGTGCCATCTCCGTCCTTGCCCACCTAGCTTCGCCGAGCTCGAAGACGCTATTCCATAAGGCAGTTTCACTTAGTGGCGGTTGGTATCCAAAGGGACGAACGCTTACGGAAGCCGAAACCTCTGGTGAGAAGGACGCCGACGCGTGGGGCTGCAAAGGCGATCGGAAAGCGGTCCTAGCATGCCTTCGGTCCCAGCCAATCGAGGCCGTGGTGAAAGCGTCCACACCTCCTGGTGAATACGAGTTTGTCCCTCTCGTAGACGACTACATATTGCCTATGTCCCCGGAGGACGCATTTGAAAGCGGAAACTACAACAAGGTGCCGTTCATCACAGGCGCGACCCAGCACGAATACAGCAGATACATGTATGGCGCCGGCGAGAAGACGAAGGAAAACTTCGCCGAGGACGCGGCGAAATACCTCTCACCATATTCGAAGCCCAGAATCGATGCATCCGCGCTGGCGAAGACCTACGATCTCTCCGCCTACCCAAACCCGACACAGGCTTATGCGGCCACCGCAACCGACTTCATGATCGCATGCCAGCATCTCAAGATGGCCGACGATATGGTCAAATACGACCGCAGGGTCTGGGCTTTCCAGTTCGGTTTCCAGGGTAACCCTCCGCCGCCGTTCGACGTTCCCGCCTGGTACGGCGATATCGGCAACTACCACGGCGTCGATCACGACTACTGGTTTGCGAAGTTCCCTGATTCCTCGTCGCCTGACATCAAGAAGCTATCGGCGGAAATGCGGTCCTACCTCACAAATTTTGCGCGAGCCGGCGATCCCAACGGAGCGGGTCTGCCTGTATGGCCAACACTGGCGGACAAGCCGGAAACAGTGTTGAACTTCGCCAAACCAATTAATCCGGAGTGGAACGTGAAAAGCGAACACCATTGTGACTTCTGGAGCAACTACGAGCTCCAGCTATAGGCTCCAGCGCCGCCTCCAACAGAGGTGGGTAGTACCCCGCCTCTACCTTCAAGTCTCGTAAGACACAATACCGCGCTGTTATATGATAACTTCGCTCGCGTATCGGATTACGAACCGTAGTTGTCATTGCAACTTTGTTTGGTAGGTTCAGATAGGAAGGACATTTTCTAATATATGCACCCACCATGTAGGCGAAGCCCCAATACGTCCTTCTCGACGCTCTCTACTGAATGAGGCCTTCCATGAACCATTTGACGACACCATTCGACTTCTTAGGTCACGCCCGGCGGCTACTCTCGCAGTGCTCCAACTGGCGAGCTGCGTATCGTCAGCATGTCCAGAGTGCTGCGAGAAAACGCGGCCCAATTATAGTTCTGGATGGTTGTGTATGGATTTGCGATTCGGCAGAGGACTTCCCGGATGAGTTCGGCTCACCAGCCACCTTTCCTGAGCAAATTAGACTAGCGAAATGAACGCAGCTGGAAAAACGAGGCTTGTGGCGTCCGTTCCAGCAGAAGTTTATGCCGAAACGCTGCCTCCTGTCGAGGCTTCTCACTGACCATCAGGTCGATCATCGCGAACTCGCCGGAGTGGAAACGCAATCTGACCGGCCGCGTCATGCGGAAGCGGAATAAGCGGGCGGTCTAATGCTGGGTCTACCGCGTCAATTCAATCGCCATCCACTTGGACGAACAGCTGGAGTTCTTCTCAAGCGAGGTGCCGAATGGGCCGCTCGCCTGTCACCTGTAAGCGATCAAGTCGAGCGAAACGGTGCTGGGGCGCAGGAATTCGACCGGCACGTTGGTGCTCTAACGCTGAAAAGCCACAGAATATTGAAGGCCGAGCGTGGGCTGATCGTCGCCGGTCGTTTCGCATTCGGAAGAAACTATTGATGTATCGGCCCAGCATCCTTCGAAGATATGTAGCCCCTGCGATCAATGATCTGCGGGTATAGCCGATCGGTGTCCTTGCGCGAGACTACGATCCTGCTCGATGAGCGGTTCCACCGAATTTACATCAGTACCATGACGATTGGCATCCAGTTGCGAGATTGTAAGCGGATAACAAATTATCATCGATGGACGTTAATGCGCGCACGGCGACGGCAAGAGCCAGTTCACACGCGAACTGCAGCGGGATGGTTTCGATCGATTATCCCTAAAAGATAATTTCAAGAATTCGATTGCATTATTCCGCAATTGTCTGCATCTTTTAGCTTCGACATTCCTGTATCGTCCGATAATGAGGAACCGCTGATGTCCGCAAGCCCGGAAGTTTACGGCTTTTTTGATCCTGTAACTTTTTCAATTCAGTATGTCGTCGTCGACGCGGCAACGATGAAGTGCGCAATTATCGACCCGGTGCTCGACTATGACGCCAAGTCCGGCGCGACGTCCACGACACATGCTGACAAGATTCTCAAGTTCATTTTGGATAGAGGCTACGAGATCACTTGGATCCTCGATACCCACCCGCACGCGGACCATTTTTCGGCCGCCGCTTATCTGAAGGAAATGACCGGCGCACCCACTGCGATAGGCGAAATGGTTGTTAGTGTTCAGAATTTGTGGAGGCGTTTCTATAACTGGCCCGACTTTCCTGCAGACGGATCGCAGTGGGATAAGTTGTTCGCCCATGGCGAAACCTTCAAGATCGGAAGCATCGACGCCCGGGTGATGTTTTCCCCTGGTCATACTCTTGCCTCGATCACTTATTTGATCGGAGACGCCGCTTTTGTGCATGATACATTATTTATGCCGGATTCAGGTACAGCTCGGGCGGACTTCCCCGGAGGTAGCGCACAGCAGCTTTGGAGCTCAATCCAGGACATTCTGGCCCTACCAGACGAAACCCGGATTTTTACCGGTCATGACTATCAACCAGGTAATCGCGAGCCGCGGTGGGAATCGACAGTCGCCGAGCAAAAGTCGAAGAACATCCATATATCCGTGTTCAAGACCGAAGCCGAGTTTATCGCCGCCCGAGTCGCTCGTGATAAGACACTAGCGATGCCGAAGCTGATCCTGCACGCGCTGCAAATAAACACAAATGCTGGGCGGCTGCCGCAACCTGAAGACAACGGGCTGCGCTATCTTAAGATACCGATTAATCTGATTGGAGGAGCAGCGTGGCACCAATGACGCGTTTGTCCTGCGAAGCCGCAGATATGAGATCGAACGTTGATGAGGCCTCCGACTTTTTGAAGAAGTTGTCGCATCCGGACCGTCTGCTCGTGTGTTGCGCGCTCGCCGACGCGGAGCGCTCCGTGCGCGAGCTTGAGGACCTTCTTGGAATCCGTCAGCCTGGGCTTTCGCAGCAGCTTGCCGAGCTGCGTAAGATCGGCCTTGTCGCTGCTCGCAAAGAGGGCAAGCAAGTATTTTATCGGTTGAACGACCCACGGGTAGCGACGTTCATCACCACGATGCACACACTCTTCGGCAGACAACACGAAGCGTCCTGCGCCTTGTAAAAAATAGGTGTCACTATCGCAGAGTGGCTTGTCTCATTCTATCTTGCCGGATTATCATGAATCGCCTCTCCCGATATCTACCCATCCTCCAATGGGGCCGTACTTACGACGGTACGATGCTGACCAGCGACTTTCTTGCTGCCGTTATCGTTGCCACCATGCTTATTCCTCAATCGCTGGCCTATGCGATGCTGGCCGGACTACCCGCGGAAGTCGGGCTCTATGCGTCGATCTTCCCGCTTGTAGCCTACGCATTGTTTGGAACAAGTCGGACGTTGGCCATTGGACCTGTCGCCGTCGTGTCACTTATGAGTGCCTCAGCGATATCGGAGGTTGCTGCACAAGGCACAGCCAGCTATGTTGAAGCGGCTCTTGTACTGGCATTGCTGTCAGGGTTCATACTACTCGCGATGGGACTGTTCCGCCTAGGTTTCCTAGCGAATTTCTTATCGCATCCCGTTATCTCTGGTTTCATAACTGCAGCGGCTCTGTTGATCTCAGCCGGGCAAATTGGCCACATTATGGGCGTCAAGGGCCGTGGCGACACGCTGCCCGAAATCGTCTATGCGTTGGCCATTCAACTTGGCAATGTCAATCCTGTGACCTTTGCAGTTGGAAGTTTGGTATTGATCTCCCTCTATGCCTCTCGCAAGGGTTTGAAACCGATGCTGGTCATGGCGCGAATGCCCGCGCGTCCAGCAGAAATCATTTCAAGGGCCGCTCCATTGGTCACAGTCGCAGCTACAACGTTACTTGCCACTGTTTTCGATCTTGGTGCTCATGGCGTAGCACTCGTGGGCACCATTCCGGCGGGACTGCCGTCGTTGGGCTTTCCCCACATATCGCTCGACCTGATCGCCACGCTAGCCATGCCGGCCTGCCTCATCTCAGTCGTCGGTTTTGTAGAATCCGTGTCAGTGGCGCAGACGCTCGCCGCAAAGCGACGCCAGCGGGTCGATCCTGACCAGGAACTAATTGGCCTCGGTGCAGCCAACGTCGCAGCTGGTCTCTCGGCGGGCTATCCGGTTACCGGTGGCTTAGCCCGCTCGGTGGTCAATTTCGAAGCCGGCGCCGCCACCCCGTTGGCGGGTGCGTTCACTGCTGTGGGCATTGCGGTCGCTGCAATGTACCTTACGCCACTACTCTCCAATCTGCCACGTGCAACTTTGGCGGCCACCATCATCGTCGCGGTGCTGTCTCTGGTAGATTTCGCCGCGATGCGACGCGTCTTTCTATATTCCAGATCTGACTTCGCGGCGATGGCTGCAACTCTCGTCGTCACGCTCGGCCGAGGTGTGGAACTCGGCATCGTAGCCGGAGTGCTCCTCTCGCTACTTCTCCATCTTTACCGAACCAGCCGACCACACATGGCCGTCGTCGGTCAAGTTCGCAACACGGAACACTATCGTAACGTGGACCGTCACTCGGTCGCAACCTGGCCGGAAATCCTTTCAGTGCGAGTTGATGAAAGCCTATATTTTGCCAACTCGCGCTATCTTGAAGACCAGATCGCGGAGATGGTCACCAACCGGCCTGCGGTGAAGCACGTCATACTGATGTGTTCGGCCGTGAATGCTATTGACGCGTCTGCGCTGGAAAGCCTAGATGAAGTAGGCCGCCGGCTCACCGAAAGCGGAATCGGCTTTTACCTTTCAGAGGTGAAGGGTCCGGTAATGGACCGGCTTAAGGGAACCGAATTCTTGAGCAGTCTAAACGGGAAAGTTTTCCTCAGTCAGCATGAAGCAATCCAAACACTGACCAAGCTGGAATATGAACCATCCCCATGATTGTCGGCGATTACGGAGTAAGCGGTCAACAGATGGCGTCTGGCTTGAAATTCCAGGGCATCGCGTTTCGATTTCGGCTATCGAGAAGCCTTAGGCGACAGCCTATTTGCGGGTAGCGACCTTGGCGACATACTACTCATCTGATGATGCCCCTTATAATATAAGGGGCTTTTTGGAGTAACTTCTGAGACTCCGAACACCGTGATCGCCGGGCATCGCCCTCGTGGTGCACGGTGTCGTGTTGAAGGTTCGAAAGTTGGATTATCCAAGGCGCTCCGTGCATAGCAGGCGAGCAGCAAGAACGCCGCTTGTGCTCACCGTGATCGGGGTGTCGCCACCCTGCTAATTAATGACAGGTACCAATGTGTCGTCAAGGGTATTGTCAATGATTTCCTTGATCAGAAGCCGAATGATTTTTGCGCACGTCGACGCCGCTCATATGCCTCTCCGCGGGATTCAGTCCTTCAAAAACTGTCCCTTTGCTCACAAACGCGCTACGTGGAATCACCTAAACCCTGATGTTGCATTCTGGGCGGAGTCAGGCAGTTGCGGTCGTTTTAAGGGTTGCGGTCTGCCTAAATGACCTGGTTAACGACTTTCACGGCCACTTTGCGACTGCAATTAGAGACAGCGCCCAGTCGAAGTAGGCGGTCTCTCGTTCCATCACGGAAGTTGAAGGGCACGGATAAATGAAAGTTTCTGGCGCAACTTCGCTGGGCATGACACCCTACTGACAGCCCTCCGATCCTGTCTGAATTAGATACCCGGAGGCTCCAGCATCGGCATTTCTTGGAGAATTTCCTAATGAATGACGTCATACCTAACAAGGGTGAAACGAACCTCGATATGTTCACGATGGTGGTTCTCCGCCGTCGGATCGAAGCAGTCATTCGCGATATGATCAACACCCTGTTTCGTACCGGCCGTTCCGGCGTACTCAACACCGCGATGGATTTCTCGTGTAGCGTAACCGACAGTGATTTCCAGACCGTAAGCACCGCATTGGGTCTGCCCGTCCACGTTGGTGCGATTGATCTAATCTCAAAAGCGGTCGCGACGAAGTTCGGGAACGACATTCATCCGGGCGATTGTTTCGCTAACAACAGCGGCTACCACGGAAATACCCACTGTGGTGATTTCACGCTGTGCGCCCCTGTGTTTTTCGAGGGCGAGGTAATATTTTACGCCATAGCCCGCGCTCACCTTGGGGATATCGGATTTCCAACTCCCACAACTTACGGACCGCTGTCTCGTGATGTTTACGAAGAGGGTTTGAAGTTGCCCTGCGTGCGCATCCAGAGAGACAATCGTGATATTCCCGAAGTTGTGGATATCTGCAAAGCCAACATCCGCGCACCCGAACAGTTTTACGGCGACTATTTGGCCACACTCGCCGCCGTGCGTACCGGTGAGATTGGTATGCAGAATATCTGTGCGCAGTATGGTGTCGGCACCGTGCGCAGTTTCCTCAAGCAATTTCAAATCTACGCCGAGACGATGGCGATCGAGGCGATCCGCAAATTGCCGGCAGGTCGAGTGACCCGAGAAGAGCGTTACGATTCTGAAACCGATCTGCACCCCGACGGCATTCCGGTCCGCGCCACAGTTGAAGTCGATCCCGCAGCGGGGATGATCACCGTGGATCTGACTGACAATGTTGATAATTTGCCGCTCGGAATTAACCTGACTGAAGCAACCATGCGCGCGACGTGCCTGACGGCTGTACTCACCGTGCTGGGCCCAAATGTTCCGCGCAGCACCGGCGCTTATAGCCGTATCCGCATTCTAAGCCGCGAAGGCGCCGCGATAGGGCGGCCAAAATTTCCGGCGGCAACTTCATGCGCGACGACAAATCTGACGCAACTTCTTGGACCACTCGTCCGCTCAGCCTTCGCCGAAATCCAGAAGGGTCTGGGCAGTGCGTGTGGCACTCTAGGCATGCCTGCATCTTGTCCCGTGGTCAGCGGAAGCGACAGCCGCCGCGGCGGTGAAAGTTTCGTTAACCAGATTATCATGGGATACTGGGGCGGACCTGGGCTGCAGGGACATGATGGTTGGTTCACGCACGGCGGCAGCGGCTCAATGGGCCAGTTGCGTCAATCTAGCGTCGAAGTCGTCGAACAGCAGCAGCCCGTGCTCGTTGAACGTTTAGAGATCGGTGTGGACAGCGGCGGCCCTGGGGAATGGTGTGGCGCTCCTGGCGCAATCTGCGTTTTCCGCAGCCGAACCGACGGGATCCGCTATACCGGCAACGCTGCGGGGCATGATTTCCCGCCCTTCGGGGTCGCTGGCGGCAAACCAGGCGGCGCGAATGACGTCCTCTGGGAAAGCCGTAACGGTGCGCACCACACCCTTCCAAATTCATTTGATGTGGTACTCAACGCCGGGGAGAAACTTATCTCTCGCGCGTCGGGCGGTGGCGGTTACGGCAATCCGCTCGACCGCAAGCCCGACCTTGTAGCCCGTGATGTACAGGAGGGTTGGATAAGTATCGAAAGAGCGCGAAAGGTTTTCGGCGTTGTGCTGCAACGGTCCGGATCCGAGTTCCGCGCCGATCCTGCCGCCACGCAGGTTCTACGTGACCAGATAATCTCCCGGACGCCGATCGTCCTTAAACCCGAGTTCACATCCTGAAAGGTTTGCACGAATGGCATATGAGATTTCCGCCGATGTGGGCGGCACATTCACCGATCTCGTGCTGCGGATCGACGGCAAAGCGGTAGAAATATTCAAAACCTCGACCGTCCCCAGCAATATTTCTAAAGGCATTCTTAACGGCGTGTCAATGATTGCAGAGACTCTCGGATTGACCCAACGCGAGTTCATGAACGATTGCAAGTCATTTTCCTGTGGAACGACTATAGCCACGAATGCAATTCTCGAAGGGCGGCAAGCAAAAACCGGATTGATTTGCACAGAAGGATTTCGCGACACGCTTCTTATTCGCGAAGGAGGAAAGCCGGATTCTTACGACTTCTACATGGATTACCCGGCCCCTTACATCCCTCGGCATTTGACAATAGGAGTTCCCGAGCGGATCAATTCGGAGGGTGGCATCGAAAAAGCCCTGGACGAAACAGCTGTCCGCGAAGCACTGTCCCGCTTCCGCGAGGACAAGGTGGAGGCGATTGCCGTCTCATTGATATGGTCGATCGCCAATTCTACACATGAGAGGCGTATCGGTGAACTCATCGTCGAGGAATTACCCGGCATCCCCTTCAGCTTGGGACATCAGGTCAATCCGTCAGTCCGTGAATACCGGCGCACATCGGCGGCGGCGATCGACGCTTCTCTTAAGCCGCTTGTACAGGCCAGGGTCACAGAGATCGACACCATGCTGGCTGACGCAGGCTTCAATGGTGTGCTGACCTTCATCACAAGTAGCGGGGGTCGCACCTCACCGACGGAGATCGTGCAACGTCCGATCTCACTATGTCTTTCAGGTCCGTCTGCAGCGCCGCAGGCTGGTTGCCGTCTGGCACGGTCCGAAGGTATCGAGCTAGGCAACATCCTGACCACTGATATGGGCGGCACCAGCTTCGAGGTTAGCGTCAGCGTAGACTGGGACACGCCCATGCACCGCGAGGGGATGATCGGTGACCACATGTTTGGCGTCCCGTCGGTCGAGGTCAAGACCATTGGAGCCGGTGGCGGTTCGATCGCATCGATCGACGCGGGCGGGTTCATCCACGTCGGGCCTGAGAGCGCCGGCGCTATGCCTGGCCCTGCTTGCTACGGACGCGGCGGCAATAAACCGACCGTTACGGATGCCAATGTTGTGAGGGGATTTATATTGCCGCAAACCTTCGCCAACAAGCAGTTCAAACTGGATGTTGAAGCAGCCGAACGTGTTATCCGCGAACAGATTGCGGAACCTTTAGGAATGGAAGTTAGGGAAGCAGCGAACCTGATCTGCTTGGTGGCCGAGCAGAATATGGTTTCCGCGATCGAGGACATTACCATCAAGCGAGGGGTCGACCCGCGCAACTTCACCCTAGTATCGGGGGGTGCCGCAGGGGGGCTCCATGTGGGTGCTATCGCGCGCGAACTTGGAATCCGTCAGGTCCTTATTCCTCGCGCTGCAGGTGTTCTCAGTGCGTATGGCATTATGACAGGCGCGATCAAGATGAGTTTTGCCCATTCGCTGTTCACCCATTCTCAAGATTTCGATCTTGACGGGGTGAATGCACTGCTTGCAAGGCTGCGCATCGAAGGAACTGCGTTTCTCGATCGGATGGACGTTCCCGATGAAGTGCGCGAGTTGAAATTCAGCGTTGAGGCGCGGTACGCCGGCCAAGTTTGGCAAATTACCCTCCCTTTCACCGCAGCTTCGTTGGACAAAACCGGTCTTGCGGATCTTGAGGCAAGCTTCCACGCTTTACATGAAGCGTATTATGCCGTGCGCTCGCCAGGCGAAAGGGTTGAATTCACCGAGTGGAACCTTGATGCCATAGGGCCAGTCTCAAGTGAACCGACGGAGGCTGAAACCGACATTTCACCTACCGCCGCCTCGGCTCTCGTTGGGCACTCTCGCAGTGAATTACGTGAATGTGGCGGGCCTGTCGACATCCCCATATATGATGGTGCGCAACTGATGCCTGGAGCCACAATGGTTGGTCCAGCCTTGGTGCAGGAAACAGTGACCGTCAACTACATTCCGCCGGGTGCGACTGGACGCGTCACAGCCCAACGGGGCCTGTTCATAACCATTCCGGTGGAAGAGAGCCGGATCCGTGTCGCCTGATCCGTGCTCATCGCGCCGGAAAACAAGGGAACTGCGTCATGCATGTTATCGCCACGACGGCGGGTCTTGTCGGCATCGCCGAAATGAACCGCCCTCCAAACAACTTTTTTGACAAATCGCTAATCCGCTCTCTGGCCGAAGCTTTTGAAGGCTTCGAGGCGCAGGGTATGCGGGCAATACTGCTTTGCTCGCGAGGGAAAAATTTCTGCGCCGGCGCTGACTTTTCCAATCCTGCGAGCGAGACAGTCGGGTCCGTCCACGACGGGATGGACGATCACCTCTATACCTACGCCGCGCAGCTATTTCGTTGCCGCCTTCCTATCGTCGCAGCAGTCCAAGGGGCAGCCGTGGGCGGCGGGCTTGGCGTTGCGATGGTGGCAGATTTCCGCGTTGCCTCGCCTGAAAGCCGGTTTGCTGCCAACTTCACCCGTCTTGGATTTCATCCGGGTTTCGGCCTAAGCGTAAGCCTGCCACGTGTGATCGGCGGGCAGCAAGCAGCAAAACTGTTCTACACCGGTCGTCGCATCACGGGCGACGAGGCTCACCGAATCAATCTTGCCGATGTGCTCGTCCCGGCTGTCGATTTGCGCAATGCCGCAATCGAACTTGCCCAGGAAATTGCTGCATCAGCACCGATTGCGGTTCAATCCGTTCGCGCGACCCTGCGCGGGTCCCTTGCGGCGGATATTGTCGCCGCTACCCGTCATGAGCTTGCCCAGCAAGAAATACAGTTCCAGACCGAGGACTTTGCGGAAGGAATCGAAGCCATGGCCGCCCGCCGCCTGCCCCAATTTGTTGGACGGTGACTCAACTGATGAGGAGCGTTGGATGAAAAGATACACTACCTCGCACTGGGGCACTTATGAGATACACCAGCCGAACGACGGGTTGCCGGAATTAGTGCCGCACACGGAGGATCCGGATCCTTCTCAGATCGGACTTCACCAGATTGCGGCTGGTCAAGCCGCCTGCCGTGTGCTGCGTCCCGCAGTTCGAGAGAGTTGGCTGCGCGAAGGCCCCGGTGTGGCTCCGCCCACACGTGGAGACGAGCCGTTCATCGAAGTGTCTTGGGACACAGCACTAGACCTTGTCGCGCGCGACCTCGGTCGGGTGCGCGGTCGGTTCGGTAACAGTGCTATCTTTGGCGGTTCTTATGGCTGGTCGAGCGCCGGCAGGTTTCATCACGCGCAAAGCCAGATCCATCGCTTTCTCAATAGCATCGGCGGCTATGTGCGGCACCGAGATTCATATTCGATAGCCGCGGCACAGGTGATTATGGGTCATATTGTGGCGCCTATGTCCGAGCTTGAATTTAATCACACCTCCTGGCCGGTGATGCAGGCACACACGGAACTCTTCGTTGCGTTTGGTGGTATTCCGGTCAAAAATACACAAGTCAGCGCCGGCGGTCCGGTTCGACATCGTGTGGTCGACGGGCTCAAAGGTCTGGCTCGGGCAGGATGCCGTTTCATCAACATCAGCCCGGTGCGCGACAATCTCGTAATCGAAGAGGCTGACATCGAATGGATTCCGATCCGCCCGAACACAGATGTCGCTTTGATGCTGGCTGTCGCCTATGTCCTGGAAAGCGAGGGACTTGCGGACACTGCTTTTCTCAACAGCCACACTGTCGGCTACGAGATCGTGCGCTCTTATCTTCTGGGTCATGCCGATGGCACGGCAAAGGCACCCGACTGGGCCAGCAACATCTGCGGCGTTCCCGCCGCACGCATCCACCAGCTTGCTCACGAGATCCATATACAACGCACCATGATGAACGCCGCCTGGTCGCTGCAAAGGGCGCGGTTCGGAGAACAGCCCTTTTGGGGACTGGTGCTGATTGCCGCGATGCTGGGCCAGATCGGTCTTCCCGGCGGCGGCTTCGGAGTGGGCTATGGCATGACGAACAGCATTGGCAGCCCCGATCGTAAGATGCGTGGACCGACGTTGTCTCAAGGATATAACGCGGTCACGGACTTTATTCCTGTTGCTCGCGTAGCTGACATGTTGTTGAACCCAGGTGCTTCGTTCACCTACAATGGGGAAACACGCAACTATCCAGACATTCGACTGGTTTACTGGGCGGGAGGTAACCCATTCCATCACCATCAGGATCTGAACCGCTTGCGAAAAGCTTGGCAGAAACCTGAGACAATCGTGGTGCATGAACAGTTCTGGACGGCCACCGCCAAACACGCGGACATCGTTCTGCCGGCCACCACGAGTCTGGAGCGTGACGACCTCGCTTTCGCTAACCGCGAAGGACATCTGGTTGCGATGCGCCGCGTCTTGGCGGCTCCTGGATCAGCACGAGACGACTATGCCATCTTCACCGCCTTGGCCGAGCGATTGCACGCTGCGCCTGCCTTCACCGAAGGGCGCAGCGTGGAGGAATGGTTGCGGGTGTTGTATGAAGGAACCCGCGCGGACTGGTCCGAAACCGGCGTCACAATTCCGCCGTTCGACGTCTTCTGGCAAGACGGCCTGATCGCTCTACCGTCACCGGAGACCCAAACCTCCATGCTTGATGCCTTTCGCCACGATCCGGTAGCGCATCCTCTGAATACACCGTCCGGGCGGATCGAACTGTTTTCCAAAACGATTGCGGGGTTCGGACTGGAAGACTGCCCTGGTCACGTCTATTGGCAGGAACCTCCAGAATGGCTGGGCGGGGTCGTCGCGAAGGACCATCCTTTGCACCTACTCAGCGATCAGCCGACCCGCCGGCTACACAGCCAGTACGATCATTCCTCGTGGAGCCGCGACGGCAAGATAGCGCAACGCGAGCCCGTCTATATTCATCCAGAAGACGCGGTCGCGCGCGGCATAAGTCAGGGCGACGTCGTGATGCTATACAACAGTCGCGGAAAATGTCTTGCCGGCGCGTGCGTTTCGGATGCGGTGATGCCAGGTGTCCTGCGTCTTGCGACCGGCGCTTGGTATGACCGCCGGCCAGGCGATGATCTAGAGAAGCATGGAAATCCCAATGTGCTGACATTGGACATCGGTTGCTCGGGCCTGTCGCAGGGTTGCTCGGCACAGACGTGTCTGGTGCAGCTCTCCGGTCCGATTGAAGACCCGCCGCCCGTCACAGCTTTTGATCCGCCCCGTTTTGTCAGCGCCTGACAAAACGAGAACCGTATCCCGCGGGGACCGCAACAGAAGCCAATCAAGGATATCACCATGACCGAGCGCAAATATACGGACGTTCAACTCTTCATCGGCGGCGTCTGGCGCGGCGGATCCGCGGGCCAGACCTCAAACATCATCAACCCCGCCACCGGCGAAGTGATTGGCCAATTGCCTCATGCCACGATTGCGGATTTAGACGCCGCGCTCGCCTCAACCGCCAAGGGGTTTGAAATTTGGCGTAACACCAGTCCCACCAAACGCGGTGTTATTTTGCAAAAGGCCGCAGACTTGGTTCGTGAGCGAGCCCTCCGTATCGCCGAGATACTTACCATGGAGCAAGGCAAGTCCTATGCCGAAGCCAAGGGAGAGGTACTCAAAGCGGCCGACATGATCGAATGGGGCGCGCAGGAAGGGCGGCGCACCTATGGTAAGACCGTGCCGTCCGGTCCCGAGATGCGGCTGTACACTTTGCAGGAGCCGGTCGGCCCCGTTGCTGCCTTTGCGCCCTGGAATTTCCCGGCCATCTCGCCCACCCGCAAGTTGGCTGGATCGTTGGCGGCGGGTTGTTCCTGCGTGCTTAAGGCCGCGGAAGATGTGCCTGGCACGGCTGTAGAAATCGTCCGAGCGTTTGTCGCGGCGGGAGTGCCAGACGGCGTGATCAATCTGGTTTTTGGTGATCCTGCGCAGATCTCAAATCACCTGCTGACCTCGTCAATAATACGCAAGCTTACCTTCACCGGATCGGTTCCCGTCGGCAAGCATCTAGCCGCGATGGCGGCGCAGAACATGAAGCTCTCAACGATGGAGCTAGGCGGCCATTCTCCCGTCATCGTTTTCGATGATGTCGATGTGCAAAAGGTCGCCACCATGTCTGCGGAGGGGAAGTTCCGCAACGCCGGACAAGTGTGCACTTCACCCACCCGTTTTGTTGTCCAAGACACAATCTATGAAGCCTTCCTCTCCCGCTTTGTAGAGGTGGCATCAAACATAAAAGTTGGCGATGGTTTTGAGCCCGACGTCGAGATGGGCCCCTTGATCAACGAGAAGCGTATGATCACGATGGAGAATCTGGTCGGCGACGCTGTTGAGCAGGGCGCCCGCCTGCTGACCGGCGGCTCGAGGCTCCTGAACCGGGGATCGTTCTTTGCGCCCACCGTGTTGGCGGATGTGCCCTTGTCAGCGAGGATCATGAACGAGGAACCTTTTGGACCCGTCGCCCTGATCAACCGGTTCGACGAGATGAGCGATGCCATAACTGAGGCTAACCGCCTGCCGTATGGTCTTGCCGCTTACGGCTTTACCCAGTCTATGACGCGTGCTGCAGAGGTGTCGCGCCGCGTGGAAGCTGGTATGGTTGCCATCAACGGCTTGACGGTATCCTTCCCTGAAACGCCCTTCGGCGGCATCAAGGATAGCGGTTACGGCCGCGAGGGTGGAAGTGAAGGTATCGAATCTTACACTACGAAGCGGCTGGTCATCGAACAATCATTGTAAGCTCGCGCCGGCTATTATCCACAGACATAGGCCAGTTATGACCCTCATCATCGAAAACCACGGCAAGACGACTCAAATCTCGTTCAATCGGCCAGACCGCCTGAACGCCATTGACAGTGCGACCGCATTCGAGGTGCAGGAGGCATTTCAGGATTTCGAGGCGTCAGACCAACGCGTCGTTGTTCTTACCGGCGTGGGCGAAACGTTTTGCTCGGGAGCTGACGTGAAAGATTTGCCGGAACTGTGGCGTTGCATTCCGGGTATCGGCTTCCAGTTGTCGAAACCACTGATCCTCGCGCCCTCAGGTTGGTGCGTCGGCGGGGCGATGGTCATGGCGATGAAATCGGATCTGCTTATAGCCTCCGACACGACTAAGTTTTTCTACCCCGAGGCATATCGCGGATTTACCGGAGGGATGATTGCGGGCCTTGCCGCGCGCATCCCGCACAAGATCGCGATGGAGGTAATGTTCATGGGCGAAAGCCTTACAGCACAGCGTGCTTACGAAGTCGGTTTTGTAAATCGGGTGGCACCGAACGGCGAGCACGTCAATCTTGCGCTGGAATGGGCCGACAGGATCGGCTCTGCCGCGCCGATGGTACTGGAGTTATTCAAATCCTTCGTCAACACGTCAATCCTGCCCGAAGGACCATCGGAAAAGGCGGCCAGCGTTAATCGGGACATTGCGAGGATCAAATCAAGCCGTGACCGGGACGAAGGCCTGCTCGCACTCAGGCAGAAGCGCAGTCCCGTTTTCGAGGGCCGTTGACATCAACCTGCTCGGAGTTCCCGGGCGAGGACACCTATATGAACCGCGGACTGGCGCATTTTGATTTGCTAACTGCACGTCTTTTCGTCGCAGTTATCGACCATCAGAGCATTGCTCAAGCCGCCCGCCACAATGGCATTGCAGCCTCGGCACTCAGCAAGCGGATCAAGCTTCTAGAGCTTGAGATTGGCTCAGCGCTTCTAAATCGCCATCGACGGGGCGTAGAGGTGACAGATGTGGGCATGATAGTGCTGCGCCACTCACGTGCCATGCTGCACGAAGCTCGCCAGCTTGAGGCGGGTCTCGATGCCACACGAAAGGGTCTGCGCGGCCGCGTCGTTCTTAGCGCAAATGAAACAGCCCTGATGGAATTCGTTCCCCGCATTCTGCCTCGGTTTGTCGAAGCGCATCCGGGTGTGCAAATCGTGCTCGAAGAACGGGCCAACGCTGCCGTGGTGCGGGCGGTCTGGCAGAACGCCGCGGACATCGGCATCTATGTCGGAGATGTGCCGCCGGTCGAGGTCTGGCACCGGCCTATCTTTCGCGACACGCTGGTCCTGGTGGTCCATCCTGACCATCCGTTAGCCGGCCATGCCTCGGTCTCTATGGAACACATCCTGAAATTCGAGGTCGTCGGACAGGCAACGGAAGGCACGCTTATGCCGCTACTAACCCGAGCGGCGGCGGCGCTAAACCAATACCTCAAGGTGAAACTCTATGCCGACGGTTATGACACGGTCTGCTTGATCGTAAGCCATGGGCTGGCTATTGGAGTCGTATCGGCAAGCTCGGCCTTATTGTTCGCCGAACGCCTAGGCCTTGTCACCGTGCATATCAGCGATAGCTGGGCCCAACGTGAACATCATGTCTGCGTTCGTGTGCTCAAGGATTTAGCCCCGACGCAACGGGCCGTTCTCGACCACCTGATCGACGCCAGCGATCTCGCAGCACTCTGAGGCGGCTCCCGCCCCCCATTCCAAGCCTCTCAGTCACCCATCGCCGCCGGATATGGCAGATTTCCTGATTGCCGCTACAGAAACGTCATCCGCGACTGTAAGCTGATGGTTAGAGATTCTTAGCTGTAACGCGGAGTTTGCGCTTTGGAAAGAAATAACATGACCCTCCACGATCGCGATATCGCATCCGTCGTCCATCCTCAGACCAACCTGCAAACGCACCTTCGGACTGGTCCGAATATCATCACCCATGGCGAAGGGGTCTATGTCTTCGACGACGCCGGCAGGCGCTTTCTCGACAGCGGCGCTGCGCTCTGGTGCTCGTCCCTGGGCTTCAAGAATGAGCGCGTTGCAAAAGTCGCCTATGAAGCCCTGCAACAGATGCCCTACTTTCAGTTGTTCAGGGGGTATTCGCACGGCCCAGCCATCGAGCTGTCAGAAAAGCTACTTCAATTGGCACCCGTGCCGATGTCAAAGGTTTTGCTGCAGTGCTCCGGGTCCGAGGCCAATGATAGCGCGGTCAAGATGGCCTGGTACTATTGGAACGGTGTGGGCAAGCCTGAAAAGCGCAAAATCATTTCCCGCATGGGCAGTTACCACGGCTCGACGTGCGTTGCGATCTCGATGACTGGCAATGCCGCGTATCACCGCAGCTTCGGATTGCCGTTCGAAGGGTTCATCCATACCGAAGGGTTGAACTACTATCGGAACGCTAGTCCGGGCGAAACCGAGGAACAATTTTCCCAGCGCCTAGCCGACTCTTTGGAGGCGACGATCCTAAAAGAAGGGCCGGAAACCATCGCTGCCTTCTTTGCGGACCCCGTTCAAGGCAACGCGGGCGCTCTACCGCCGCCGCTTGGATACTTTAAGAAGATCCAAGCCGTCCTGCGTAAGTATGACATTCTTTTTGTCGCAGACGAAGTGATCTGCGGCTTTGGCCGAACCGGAAAGATGTGGGGCTCTGAAACCTGTGGCCTTTCTCCGGACATGATCACCTGTGCCAAGGGTCTGTCTGCGGCAATGCTGCCAATCTCGGCTCTGCTGATTAATCAGCGCGTGTTCGACGTCATGACGAGTGAGAGTGATCGCATCGGCAGTTTCGTACACGGATTCACATATGCCGGACACCCTGTTGCCTCAGCTGTGGCGTTGGAAGTCCTCAGAATTTACGAGGAGATCGATATCGTTGCGCGCGTCAAATCGCTAGAACCGCGCTTTCTTGAAATGATGGACTCACTCACTGATCACCCGCTTGTAGGCTCTGCTTCGGGCGTCGGATTGCTGGGTGGGATCGAGATTGTTGCCGACAAGGAAACACGCAAGAGCTTCGCGCCGCAGGTGGGCATAAACAAACTGATCGACAAGCACGCGGAGGCAAACGGTATCATTTTGCGCACGACGCCGGCAAACCGAATCGCTTATTCGCCTGCCCTGATCATCAGCGAAGACGAGATCGCTGAAGTGGGCCGGCTCACCCGCATCGTGCTGGATGGCGCCATGAATGATTACCACAAAGCCAAAGCTGCAGCTTAGCCCCGTGATGGAGCTGTTAAGCCGTAAAACAGCTCCGTCGCCAACCGTTCAAATAACTGAGGTTCCGATGAATAAGCAGTTGCACCGTCCAGATACGATAAGCCCGGATGAATGGGATATCCGCTGCGACCTGGCCGCCCTATACCGGCTTGTCGCGCATTACCGCTGGACCGACTTAATTTACACGCATATCTCGGCCCGGGCGCCTGGGGCTGACCATCACTTTCTTATCAACGACTATCGGCGCATGTTCCACGAAATGCGCGCTTCAGATTTGGTCAAGATCGACTTAAATGGCAAGAAAGTGGACAATGCTGCATCGGATCAGGTGGTTAACGAGGCCGGGTTCGTTATACATTCGGCCTTGCACGCTGTCCGCGATGACTTGGTCTGCATTGTGCACACCCATACCAAAGCCGGGATAGCTGTTTCAGCGCAACGGGATGGGCTGCTGCCGATAAGTCAGCACGCGCTGAAGTTCTATGGCCATCTTGCCTATCACAAATACGAGGGCATCGCGCTGGACGTGGCAGAGCGTGATCGTCTGGTCAGTGATCTCGGCCCCAACCACCGGGCAATGATCTTGCGCAATCACGGACTGTTGGTTGGTGGTCGTTCTATCCCAGAGGCGTTTGACCATATCTATTTCCTCGAACGCGCCTGCGAGGCCCAGATCGCCGCGCAATCCGGCGGGGCCGAGCTCGTGATCTGCCCTGACGAGGAAATCCGGGAACATACAGCCAAACAGTTCCGACATGACGAAATGGTGCCTTGGTATAACATGGCCTGGACCGCTGCGCTTCGCCAAATCGATCCGGATGCAAGTGATGTCTGGACCTGATTGATTAGCGCTCAGGGCGTCCCGCCCGTAAGAAGCCGGCTAGGGCGGTCAATTTTCAGATCGGTGTAGACCTTCCATCCCTTGCATGATCGCGCTCCATGATGTCACGCACGCGAACACTTAGCGTTCCGGTACGTGGCGACGCTTCGCGCCAGTCAAGTTCCATCGTCCATTCTTGCGAATTTGTTGGCTCGGCCGGATATGCCGTCGGTAACCGCTCGATCAACGTCAGCCACGCTCATATGTGGGATTCCGACGTGAAGCCGGCCGTTTTCTTCTGAATATCCCCCTGGGCTAAGAACTTTGGAATCAAGCCTCCCGGTAAACGAGGAGATTTTGATGCCGGCAAACAGAAGATTGACCATTATAGGACAGATGTTCCGGCTTGACGGAGGCGGGGCCAGCAGTGGCGAGATCGAAATGATCCTCGAGATTGTCGGCGGCACCACGCAGGACAACCTCAAGCGGGGCGCGACGGTGTGGTTAAGTTGGTCCCTCTCGCATAACTTAACGGACGATGCCCTGAAGGGTCGGCTTTTCAATTGCCGGGTCAAGCAGGGCAGGCGGCGGCGGCCGGAGCCAAACTGGGCCTAGGTTTTCTATAGTTTTAAGAAGTTAGGCGTGACGCTGCTCACCCTTCAGGAAGAAAATCACAGCATTCATGCCGATGGCTACGACTATAGCCGTTTCTGCAAAACTGTTTTGCGAATTGTAACGCGTCGTTTACCGGCAATGCGGGAGGCGCATGCCGCCGGCGACAGGCTCTTCGTTGGGCAAGAAGCTGCCAGCCGTCGATAGCAAGACGGGCAAGATCCGCGAGGCGAGCTGTTCCGTCGCGAGCTCGGTGCGTTAACCTAAACCTTCGCCGAGGAGACCTAGACGAGACCCTGTCGCCTTTGAGGTCACACCACTTGATGGCCCTGCATCACACAAACTTATTTGCCGAACGGATAGAGGTGCTGCCATGATATCGAAAGCGAGGAGAAGGTTGCGCTTCAAAGACAGCCAATCTGTCCTTTTCGCGAGTTACGCAGTTTTCCAAACTACGAGATAACGTCACTCGACGCCTTCGCAAACGGTCCCAGAAGTCGCCAATATCCTCCGCAGTAAGCCTTTTGCGAACACAATATCCGCAATCAAAAGGGGAACATTATGGATATTACTAGACGAGTCTATCTTGCCGGCAGTCTTGCGCTCGGATTTACAGCCTATGCTGGACTCGGCCACGCGCAGGATCGTAGGGCGACATTGCGCCATGTGATGGGAGGCGGGGTGAATTCTCTCGATTCAAGCCTTCTAGGGGCTTCGCGCGAGAGCTATTGCGTGACCATGAGCGTATATGACAGGCTGATCAGCTTTGGCCGCAAGATGGTTGATGGTCAATGGACATTCGACCAGAGCGTTATCGTTCCTGAGCTCGCAGAACGCGTGGAGAAGAGCGCCGACGGGTTGAAGCTCACGTTCCATCTGAGGCCCGACGCGACTTGGCACGACGGTTCGCCTGTGACCGCCGAGGATGTCAAATGGTCACTTGATCGCATGGTTTCGGCCAAAACTAATGCGCCAGCCCAGCTCCAAAGCGGCAGTATGACGAAGACGGATCAGTTCGTCATTGCCGGACCTCACATAGTCGAAATCAATCTGCCTGACGCTAACCGTCTGGCGCTTCCGAACCTCGGTCTGCCGTTCTGCGCGATCTTCAATTCCAAGCTGGCGAAGCAGCATGCAACAGCGGAAGACCCGTGGGCGCTGGAATGGTTGAAAAACAACACCGCAGGATCGGGCGCTTATATGATAGAATCATATAAGCCGGGGGAGCAGGTTGTACTACGCCGGAACGACAACTGGAAGGGCGGTCGCGACGGGAATATCGCACATTTTGAGCGGATTGTCGTCCAGACCGTGCCAGAACCCGCGACGCGCGCTAATCTTGTGGAACGGGGCGACGCAGACCTCGCGTTGGATGTCCAGGCCAGTGACATCAACTCGCTCAAGGAGCGGGGCGTAGCCAAGGTGGTGCCAATCTCCCCGACCAATGGGTTCACCCACATTTCTTTCAACACCAAACTAGCGCCCTTCGACAACCCTAAGGTCCGTCAGGCTGTCGCAGCCGCCCTACCTTATGAGGAAATATTTCAAGCCGCCCTATTCGGGCGTGGGAAAAAGCTGTTCGGCGCCCAATGGACGGATGAACCGCCAACCCCTGATTTTCCACAGCCGCTTCCCAATCACACAGATCTCGACCGTGCGAAGGCGCTGATGATTGAGGCGGGTCATCCCGATGGCTTTGATACCACGTTTACATTCGCAATTGGTTATGCGGCCGTCGGCGAACCTATCGCAGCTCTCATCAAGGAGTCCCTCGCCAACATAGGCATTCGTGTTACTATCCAGAAAGTCCCGGACGCACAGCTCTTCACGATGCAGGCGGAAAAGAAAGGCCTGCCATTCTATATCGAAAGCGGTAGCGCTTGGCTGCCCGAAACATTCTACTTCTTCTGGGTATACTTCACGCGCGATCAACGCTGGAATTTAGCTAACTGGACAAATGAGAGGATTGTCGAGTTGGTAAACTTGGCGAGAACTGAAGCTGATCAAGCCAAGTACGACGCGTACTGCAAGGAGATGATTGCCATTCTGGCTGAAGAAAATCCGTCAGTCCTGGCCTATCAGGCAAACATCGATGTAGTCATGGCACCCTCGATTGAAGGTTATACCTATCACTACTATCGCCAGGCCGACTATCGGGATCTGGTTCGAGCATGAATATCTTGGTGTCAATCGGGCGCCGCTTTAGGCGGCGCATCGTGTCCTCGATTCCGGCTATTCTCGGCGTCGTTATCGTCACGTTCATCCTCATGCGCATCCTCCCTGGTGACCCTGCGGTCTTCTTCACATCTTCATCGGTCACAGCCGGTCAGGAAGAGATTACGGAAATGCGTGAGAAAATGGGGCTCGACAAGCCCTTTCCCGTTCAACTGGCAATCTATCTGCGAGATGTCGCGCGGGGAGATCTCGGAAACTCTTTGATGACTGGTCAACCAGTGCTAAAGGATATGCTGCAACGGCTTCCGGCTTCGCTTGAGCTGACATTAGTCGCATTGTTCATCGCGCTTGCCGTCTCGATTCCGCTGGGGGTGCTCTCGTCGCTTAAGCCTGGGTCGCTTATCGACCATGCAATCAGGTTATTCTGCACGGTTGGCGTCTGCATGCCCACCTTCGTATCAGGCTTGATGCTGATTTACCTCTTCTATTACCTGCTTGGCATCGCTCCCGATCCAACGGGGCGGATCGACATCTTCGTTGCAACGCCACCGGACATTACCGGATTTCTTCTCATTGACTTCGCGCTTGTCGGCGATTGGGCGGGATGGCGCTCGGCATTGGCCAACATCATCCTGCCGGCGTGCACCATGGCCCTATTTGTATTGGCGCCACTAGCCAGGATGACCCGGGCGTCGATGCTTGGAGTTCTAGGGAGCGAGTACATTCGAACCGCAAAGTCGGTCGGGTTACGCAATTCACGCGTTGTTGTAACTTATGCACTGCGTAACGCGCTTCTTCCGGTGCTCACCATCGCAGGGGTCGTCTTCTCTACGATGCTGGGGGCAAATGTTCTGGTCGAGAAGGTATTTTCCTGGCCAGGTGTCGCTTCTTACACACTCGATGCATTGGTGTCATCCGATTACGCCCCAGTTCAAGGCTTCGTCCTGCTGATGGCCGGCATCTTCGTGTTGGTGAATCTCGTAATCGACATTCTTTATGGCATTGCCGATCCAAGGGTCAGTATCGAATGAACAGCACATTCTCCCACGTCGTCTGGGTCATGCGCGGCAATCTCATCACATCCATCGCAATGGCTGGAATCGTTTGCCTAGTCGTGATTGCCATGCTCGCTCCGTGGATCACACCCTACGACGCCTTAGCGACGGACGTCGCAAACGCGTTGCAACCGCCCAGCGCGCAACATCTTTTTGGTACCGATCAGCTTGGTCGTGATATCCTTTCGCGGCTTATCGTTGCAACTCGGCTAGATCTCGCGATTGCAGCCTCGGCGGTGGTCGTTTCGTTTATAAGCGGCTCCCTGGTCGGGGCTTTTTGCGGATATATGGGCGGCTGGCTGGACCGTTGGGTTGGACGCCTTGTCGACGTGCTCATGGCGTTCCCGCTTTTCGTTCTGGCGATGGCGCTTGTGGCCGTGCTGGGCAATTCCGTCCAAAACATTATCATCGCTACGGCGGTGATTAATCTGCCCATATATATCCGTTTCGCGCGAGCCGAAGTGAATGTCCGGCGCAATGCGGGTTGGGTGGAGGCGGCCCGTGCCGGGGGCCACAATGATGTCTCGGTCGTGATTAAGTACCTGCTGCCTAACATCATGCCTGCCATGGCCGTGCAGATTTCTCTCAATCTCGGCTGGGCGATTATCAACGCCGCTGGTCTCTCCTTCTTGGGACTGGGCGTGGTCGCGCCGACACCGGAGTGGGGCATCATGGTCGCTGAAGGCGCCCGCTTTATCACCGCGGGACAATGGTGGCTGGTGGCCTTTCCCGGTCTTGCCCTGATGCTCACCGTTCTTTGCTTCAACCTCATGGGGGATGGCCTGCGCGACATTCTCGATCCCAGGATGCGTACATGACCCAGCTATTGAGTATAGAGGATCTACGTGTTGTCTTTTCTACACGCAACGGACCGGTAGAGGCGCTACGCGGCATATCCTTCGGATTGGAAGACGGCGAAACTCTTGGCGTGGTCGGCGAGTCCGGCTCAGGCAAGTCGGTGACAGCCTACGCGATTACCCGGCTGCTAGCAAAGTCGGCAAACATCGTTAATGGCCGCGTCCTTTACAAAGGGATTGACGTCACACGCTTGCCCGAGTCCGAATTACGGACCATGCGCGGCGCCGCAATGTCGATGATCTTTCAAAACCCTCGTTCGGCACTGAATCCAATACGGACTGTTGGGCTGCAGATCGCTGACGCACTGCGGGCACACAATAACATGACTGCCCGGGAGGCGCGCGCCGAGGCACTCGAACTCCTGAAGGCGGTGATGATACGGGATCCGGAACTGAGGCTCGAAGCCTATCCCCACGAGCTCTCCGGAGGCATGTGCCAGCGCGTCATGATTGCTATCGCGATCGCGTGCCGCCCCGATCTGCTCATCGCGGACGAACCCACAACCGGGCTCGACGTGACGACGCAAAAGACCGTCATGGACCTGCTCGCCAGCATCACAGCGGATCGCAACATGTCGACGATACTGATCACGCACGACCTTGGTCTTGCTGCACAGTATTGCGACAATATCGTCGTCATGGAGAGAGGGAACATCGTCGAACGAGGTCCGACGCAATCCATCTTCCTGACGCCGCAGCATCCCTACACGAAAAAACTGGTCAACGCATCGCCAACGCCGACTTCGACGATCGAGGATATGGCGCGCGTGTCGGAGTCTCATGAGCCGGCGGGCGCTGTTCTGCCACCCTCCGTCCCGGATTCTAGTGCGCCACCGCTTCTGCAAGTTCGCAATCTCCTCAAGCGGTTCGGCAATGTCACGGCTGTAGACAATGTCTCATTTGATATTCCCGCCGGCGGCAGCATGGGTTTGGTAGGCGAGTCAGGCAGTGGTAAAAGCACGATTTCTCGCATCATCTGCCGCCTCATCTCCCATTCGGAAGGCACGATCCTCTTCGATGGCAAAGACATTGGCGCGATTTCCACGCGCGTTTTTCACCGCGCACCACAGCGAAGGGACATCCAGATCGTCTTTCAAGACCCGGACGACAGTTTGAACCCGCGTTTTTCAGTGTTCGACAGCATCGCCGACCCCCTTTGCCGCCTTGAGGGATTGCGCAGCGGGCCGGAGCTTCGAGAGAGAGTCCGCGAGACTGCAGCCCGTGCTGGCCTTGCGGAGAACCTCCTTGGTCGCTTTCCGCACCAGCTGTCGGGCGGCCAGAAGGCACGCGTTGGCATAGCGCGCGCAATCGCTGTGAGACCACGCCTTTTAGTTCTCGATGAGCCTACGGCGGCGTTGGATGTTTCGGTGCAGGCAATCATCTTGAGCTTGCTCGACCGCCTGCGGCGCGAAGACGGTATGGCCTTCCTGTTCGTGAGCCACGACCTGAATGTGGTTCGCATGATGTGTGAAAATGTTGTCGTAATGCGGCTGGGCAAGGTCGAGGAGATCGGTGGGAGTTCGCTATTCACGGATCCTCGGTCGCAATATACGCGCGAGTTGCTTCACGCCATTCCCCATTTCAATCCAACAGAGCATGCGTCTCGAAATTGCGCGGTGCCCGAGACGGCTATTGCCTCAGGTGTGTCCAAATGAAGTCGATCATGAATTCCGATCAGATGTTCGAGCAGGAAAAAGGTCCGATGGACGGGTTGACGATTGTTGATCTGACCCAGATCTACAATGGTCCATATGCCACTTTTCTTGCTGCCATGGCTGGCGCACGTGTGATCAAAGTCGAACCGCGCGACGGCGAACACCTACGCAAGCGGAGCGCACAGAGCGGTGCAGCCCTGCCATTTGCCCTGCTTAATGCCAATAAGGATTCCATCACACTCGACTTGAAGACGCAAGACGGACACCGCATACTTCTGGAACTGATCGACCGGGCCGATGTGCTTGTCGAGAACTTTGCTCCCGGCGTCATGGACCGACTGCGTCTGGGCGTGGACACTGTGCGAAAGCGAAATCCGCGCATTATCTACGCCTCGGGCTCAGGTTATGGAAAATCTGGGCCGTACACTTCCTATCCGGCGATGGATTTGACCGTGCAGGCAATGTCCGGGGTTATGAGCATCACCGGTTATGCGGACGGCCCCCCAATGAAAGTCGGCCCCGCGATCTGCGACTTTTTCGGCGGCATCCACCTTTACGGCGCAATCGCAACGGCCCTTCTCGGGCGCGAGCGTACGGGCGTGGGCCGTGTAGTTGAGGTATCGATGCTCGAGGCTGTGTATCACTCCCTCAGTTCATCGCTGGGATTGTTATATGGCGGGGCGCGGCAAACACTACGCACCGGCAACCGGCACGGCGGAATGTCGCTAGCTCCCTATAATGTATACCCGACCTCGGACGGCCACATCGCGATCATTTGCAATAATGATGGTCACTGGATGGCGCTGGTTGAGACAATGGGCGCATCGGCGTTAGCTCAGGATGTGCGCTTTGCCACAATGCCCGACCGTGTGCGTAACATGGACGAGTTGGATGATTTGGTTGGCGCTTGGTCGTGCCAACATCCGAAGGCCGTGCTGTTCGACCGCCTAATTGCCGCCCGCGTGCCGTGTGCGCCAATCCGCACGCTTGACGAAGTTACGCATGATCCGCATCTCTTCGAGCGAGGCATGCTGACAGGTATGCAGCACCCGGAATTTGGCGCTATCACCATGGCACACAGTCCGCTGCGTTATCCCGATACGCCGATGACACCACTGCGGCCTAGCCCGCAGCTGGGCGCTCATACGGATTACATTCTTGGTGCCGACCTTGGCTATGACGAGCACGAGATCGAGGCCTTCCGAGCAAACGGGGTAACCTGAGGAAACTCTATGCGCAAACCTTTAGTCCAGGGCACATCGAAACACTATACCGCCGCGCATTGGGGCATCTACGAGGTCGAGACGGATGGAGACGGCACACCCGTTTTAAAATCTTGGCATAAGGACGATTGGCCACCGGAAATAGGCTTTAATCGCATCGATGCCGACCTCAATCGTATGCGGGTCGAACGACCGGCGGTTCGACGCGGATGGCTTGATAATGGGCCCGGCCCGGCTCTGGGCCATCGCGGATCGGATAGTTTCGTTGAGGTTGACTGGAATACTGCGCTGGATCTTGTCGCGCGAGAAGTGGAGCGTGTGCGCTCAAAACACGGTAATAATGCAATCTTCGGCGGTTCGTACGGGTGGGCTAGCGCTGGCCGGTTCCATCATTCGCAAAGCCAGGTTCACCGGTTTCTGAACCTGGCCGGTGGTTATGTGGCGCATTCCGACACCTACAGCCTTGGAGCGGGACGGGTTTTGATGCCACATGTTGTTGCTCCCATGGACGCGCTGATGGCCGAGCACACCTCGTGGCAGAACCTTACGGAGAACACAGAACTTTTCGTCGCATTCGGTGGCGTTCCTTCTAAAAACGCGCAGATCTCGTCGGGCGGAGCCAGCGAGCATCGGACCGATGCGGGACTGAGGGCTATGGGCGCTCTAGGAACTAGGTTTGTCAACATCGGGCCGGTGAATGACAATCTCGATGTCGGCGCTGAACATCGTTGGATAAAGCTACGTCCTAACACGGACACCGCGTTCATGCTCGCGCTTGCGCATGTGCTCTTTACTGAAGACCTCTGGAACGAAGACTTTGTCTTGCGCTACTGCACGGGGTTCGATCGGTTCGTTCCTTATCTTCTAGGCAAGACTGACGGCGCGCCAAAAACGCCGGACTGGGCCGCGCCAATCACCGGCGTCCCTCAAGATGAAATTGTCCGACTGGCACGTGACATGGCCACGCACCGTACGATGCTAAACGCCGCGTGGGCGCTGCAACGGGCCGCGCATGGCGAGCAGCCTTTCTGGATGTTGGTAACCTTGGCCGCGATGCTGGGCCAGATTGGTTTGCCTGGCGGTGGATTCGCTGTGGGTTATGGAACTACCAACGCCATCGGGAGCCCCCACCCACTTCTGCCTGGCCCGACCTTTCCCCAGGGTAGCAATCCGGTAGCGGAGTTTATACCCTGCGCTCGCATCACGGATATGCTGCTCAATCCGGGAGGCTCGTTTGTATACAATGGGCAGACGCACACTTATCCCGATATTCGTCTTATCTTGTGGGCAGGTGGTAACCCCTTCCATCACCATCAGGATCTGGCCCGGCTTTCATCGGCCTGGCAACTCCCGGACACGATTATTGCGAATGAACAGTTCTGGACCGCGAACGCGAAGATGGCGGACATAGTTCTGCCTGCGACCCTCTCTGTAGAGCGAAACGATATCGGTCACGCCAAACGCGAAGGCGTGCTGGTCGCAATGAAACAGATCACAACACCTTTTGGCGAGGCGCGCAGTGACTTTGACATTTTCCGCGGCATCGCACAGCGGCTCGGTCTCGAGCAAGTGTTTGCCGAAGGCCGCGATGAAATGGGCTGGCTGAAAAACATCTACGACGTATACCGCAGCCATCCGACCGTTGACTCCGCTCTGCCTACCTTCGAGGATTTCTGGGATAAGGGGTTGCTGGATTTCAGAGACACAGCGCAGCCTTCGGTGCTGTTGTCGCAGTTTAGGGCGGATCCAGACCGTCATCCGCTCGGCACGCCCTCAGGTCGCATCGAAATCTTTTCGGAAACGATTGACAGCTTCGGCTATTCTGATTGCCCGGGTCATCCAGTCTGGCTTGAACCGTTCGAATGGCTCGGGGGAGATATGGCGGCGAGGTGGCCCTTGCACCTGCTGTCGGATCAACCGAAATTTCGACTACATAGCCAATTGGACCATGGCACCAGCAGTCAGAAGGGCAAGCGCAACGGGCGCGAACAGGTGTATATGAGCGCCACCGATGCGGCACTACGGGGCATCCGCGACGGCGATCTGGTGGAAATCTACAACGATCGCGGACGCTGTCTTGCCACGGGAACTATCATCCCTGGCATCATGCCCGGCGTGATCCGTTTAGCAACTGGTGCATGGTATGATCCGGGCACAGATGCCGATGGCGCAATTGAACTCCACGGTAACCCAAACGCGCTGACACTCGACCGCGGTGCATCAAGCCTATCACAGGGCTGCTCCGCCCAGTCCTGTCTCGCCGACATTCGCCGATATTCAGGCAGTCCCCCGCCCATTACGGCCTTCGATCGGCCAATTCTAAAACGCGAGACCGACCTCTGAATCAATGGAACAGTTCGTGAGTCGGCTGACCGCTAGCGTGAGACTTAATGCTCTTTCTGCCGTAGAGAGACGCGGCTTCAATGCAACCCAGAAAAGCTTGGGGTCGAGTTGCTCCGCTTCGAGGTCTGCGGCGGATACCGTCATTCGCTCGCTGCGGGTAAGCCTTTCACGACAGGCGCATTTGTGTCGGGAACAGTGCAATACGCATTCGCCGTTAGAAGCTTGCGCACTACGTCGCCAAACAACGTCGCGGCCATGGACAACGGACGACCGCGAGACCATACGAGCCAGCGATCGCGTTCGATTGCAGGTTCGCATATCGGCGTCACCGCAAACTCGCCGTCCGGCATCCCACAGAAAGCACTGGCGGGAAGGATCGAAAACCAGCCCGGTTGGCGCAACATTCCAAAGATGCTGTTCGCCGCATCAACCTCGACCGCGGCCGTTAGTTCGATTCCGGCACGAGCGAAGTCATTCTCGAACCGCCGGCGCAGAACCGGACTCAGCACCATGCGATATTTGGCGATGGACGCAGCGGAAATGCTTTTCATCCGCTCCAGTCCACTTCCCGGCGCGCCCACGAACAAGAGCCGCTCTGACCCTAGATAATCATGTGGAAGCCGCTCATGCTTCTTGATCTCGCTTACGATGGCAATGTCCAATAGTCCCTGCGACACACGGTCGAGAAGCTCTTCGTTGAAGCTGTGGCGACTGGTAATCTTGCAGCCAGGAAATGCCTCCGCGACCGCGCTAAGTGCAACCGGAAGCAGGCTGTACTCCCCCGACGGTAACGACCCAACGGTAAGCGTAGTAGGGGTCTCGATGTCGCCGCACCGCAACACATCCGCTGCCGCAGCTACCTGATCCAAAATATGGACGCAGATCTCGTACAGTCCGCGTGCCTTTTGGCTAACGACAACACCACGCGCGGTCCGGTCGAATAGGACGACTCCGAATTCATCCTCGAACTTGCGCAGGGACATGCTGACGGCAGGCTGCACAACATTCAGGCGCCTTGCTGCGCCCGTCACGCTGCCTTCCTCAACGAGCGCCACGAAACATTTGATCTGTCTTAGGTCCAAGGGTGTTCCTTTCGTTCGTCGAAACGACATCGACACACCGCTACAGTGCATAGTCAACAGTAGCAGGATATCGGAACAATAACCAGAAACGTTACGACGTGCCCGGTGCACGTCTAGACTCAAGAACTTCGTTTGGAAGCTCCAACCGCACTACTCCAAGGGCTCCGGTAAAACTGTGCGGGAAGCCAGCGCTCCCTCGAAAAAACAGCTTAGGTGGAAAGCGGACTGCATTGCCGGCTTTTCGGTACCGCTCGCGTGCATTCTGAGGCGATAAACGAATTGCCCTTCCTCCGGCTCAATAGCCCCGCTCCACATCAACCTGAAAGTCTGGCTTGTCGCCATTGGCGTAGGCGGTGAGCCCCCGTAAGACGCGCGCCGTAAAGGCGGCATTTGAGTCTCCTCCGGTCCACGCATTGTGGGGAGTGATCAAGATATTCGGATGGTTAAGCATTGGATGCCCGATGGGCAGCGGTTCGGGATCGGTGACATCCAGCGTCGCACACCGAATACATCCGGCATCGACTGCGGCGATCAGACCCTCTTGATCCAGCAAATCACCGCGAGAGATATTGATCAAATGTAGCCCGGTCCGAGCCGAAAGAAGCCGTGACCGGTTCAGCAAGTTGCGGCTTTCGGACGTTGATGGCAGGGCAAGTACGAGATGATCGGCCCAGCCGATAAGCTCCTCGATATCGGAGCAATAACGCGCGCCTGCGGGTGCCTCGGCGGGCGGCTCGCGCCGTAAGATGGAGACATCCATCTCGAAGGCTCTGGCTCGTTGGAGAATTTCCACGCCAATGGCCCCAAAACCTGCAATACCAAGCCGCTGTCCTGCCACTGCCCCCAGAGGCGCGCTAGTCCATATATTTCCGCGCACGGCCGTTAGTTCGAGGGGTTTCTGCGTCCGCAGAATTGCCGCCATTACATATTCTGCAACTAAGGAGGATGTCAGTCCGCGCCCCGTCGAGACAAGCCGCCCGGACAGGAGCCACCTCGGAAAAATATCCACCCCAGCAGATATTGTCTGGATCCAACCGAGGTCCGACAGCTCTGACGGCGCCTGTTCAGGCGCGTCACGCCAGCCCGGAAGCGTTCCAGTGATCAGAATATTCGCATCTTCACGTATAGCCCACGGTCGGTTGAGCGTTGAAACCGTTTCGACGATAGGCTTGCATGGATGCGCGGACAGGGCATTGCCCAGCGCTTCACCAAGGTGATTGACGACAACAAGGGGGGCAGACTGAACCACAATTCTTCCTTTCTCAGGACGACAAGCGACGGTCTAAATGCGGTCACCCGGCACTGCCGTCTGAGGCCAAATCCTCGGCACGAGCTCGAAGCACGAATTTCTGTATCTTGCCGGTTGAGGTCTTCGGCAGGTCCTGGAAGATAATCCTAGATGGGCATTTGAAACGGGCAAGTGTGCTTCGACAGTAGTCAAGCAGTTCCTCTTCGCTTGCTTCCACACCCCGACGCAGTTCGACAAATGCTGCGGGCCGCTCGCCCCATTTAGGATCAGGCATCGCGACAACGGCGCAATGCGATACTTTTGGATGACGGTACAGCACATCCTCGATCTCGATCGAAGAGATGTTTTCTCCTCCGGAAATTATGATGTCCTTCGAGCGGTCCTTGAGTTGAATGTAACCGTCGGCATGCAACACTCCGAGGTCGCCGGTGTGGAACCAGCCACCGGCAAACGCTTCCTCAGTCGCCTTCCTGTTCTTCAGATAGCCCTTCATTACGACGCTGCCCCGCATCATCACTTCACCAAGCGTCTCCCCGTCGGCGGGAACCGGCTCCATAGTCCTGGGGTCCAGGACCGCAACGTCCGACATCGAGAGGTAGCGAACACCTTGGCGTGCTTTGCGTGCGGCCTGATCAGCAGGCGGAAGTTCATCCCATTCGGCTTTCCATTCATTGACCACGGCCGGACCGTAGGTTTCCGTCAATCCGTAGAGATGCAGGACGCGAAACCCCGCTTCCTTCATCGCAGCCAGAACGGCCGCCGGGGGCGGCGCAGCGGCGGTAATGAAGAGGACTTCATGAGAAAAGCGGCGTTTGTGTTCGTCTAGAGAGTCTAGCAATGTCGACATGACGATAGGCGCGCCGCAAAGGTGGGTTACCCTATGTTCTACTATAAGATCGTAGATCGACTTAGACCGAACCCAGCGTAGGCAGACATGAGTACCTGCCTGGACGGACACAGTCCAAGAAAAGCTCCATCCGTTGCAGTGGAAGAGAGGCAATGTCCAAAGATAAACGGGATGCCCGCTCATTTCCCCATGGATTGTCTTGTTCAGCGCCATGAGGGCTGCCCCACGGTGATGGCAGACCACGCCCTTGGGGTTGCCGGTCGTGCCGGAGGTGTAGTTTAGCGAGATTGCGTCCCACTCGTCTTGGGGCGGTTGGGCAACGAATTCCGGATCACCCGCTTCAAGAAACTCGGCATAATCCAGTGACCCGATGCGCGGACCTTTCGGTTGAGGAGCATCTACGGGGAACTCGGGGTCGTCGTAGTCGATAACGATCGGAGGATTATCGAGCGTCGAGAGTGCTGCCGCGGCGAGCGCTGAAAATTCGCGATCCACAATCAGCACTTTGCTATCGGCATGATCAAGCTGAAACGCGATAGCCGGTCCGTCCAACCGATAGTTCAGCGAGTGCAGCACTGCGCCATTAGCCATGGCTACGCCATAGTGCGCTTCTATCATTGGCGGCGTGTTGGACAAAAGCACCGAGACGGTGTCGCCCCTTCCAATTCCAAGCTTGATGAGTGCCGACGCCAGCCGCCGGCAGTTCAGCCATAGTTCTTGGTAGCTGGTTCTGGTTGCTCCGTGAACCACCGCCAATTGATCGGGGTAGGTCAACGCGGCCCTCTCAAGATATGAGATAGGCGTCAACGGCTGGTGATTGGCCGGGCACCGGCCCAAACCATCCTCGTATTTTTCCATTCGCATATTCCTTCCCGCAGGTCATTCCGGCTGATTTTAGCCGCGCGCAGCTTTTTCGCCGACGGGTTGCGCCTGCTTTTTCCATTCTCCAAAACCCCCGCGTAGGCTGCGGGCATCAAGGCCCATCTGCATGGCAAGACGGGCAGCAAGCAGCGAGCGCCAGCCGGACGCGCAGTAGAATACGTAGGTTTTGCGTTGCGCGAACGCCAGTTTGTGGTAAGGGCTCTCTGGATCGATCCAGAATTCGAGCATCCCTCGGGGAGCGTGGAATGCACCTGGGATCATGCCATCGCGTTCTAATTCTCGCGGGTCGCGGATATCGACCATGACGATATCGTCAGAGCTAAAACGCCCCGCCATTTCTTCGACAGTTACCGACGCAACTTCGGCGTCAGCTTCGGCGAGCATCTGCTTGTAACCAATTGCCATACGTCCTCTCCGTTCATTTTGAACCAATTTGATGTGCCGCGGGGTCAATCCAATCGCTGCGATATACTGAATAGCGAGGCGGGCTCGAGCGAGTTGGCCCGACGTCGACGCCAAGGCCAGCCAATCGCAAGCGAGCATAGACGTTGTCGAATTGTCTGTCTTTCGATAAACAGACCACTGGCATCAACAATCAGACATTTTCTATCAGGGGGTATTCTCATGAAACGCGTTTGGCACACCGTCGATGTCCCGAAAATCCTTGCGTTGCCCCGCCCGGTCTTCTTGCGATCTCAGGCGCTTGCAGCCCGGCATGCCTTTCCCATGCATGTGCACTCGTGGAACCAGTTCGTTTATGCCACCGCAGGAACACTCTTAGTGACGCTTGATGACGCGCGCTATGTCATCACACCGGAGCAGGGGATTTGGATTCCGGCCGGCGTGCGCCACACTACAGCCGCTCTTGACGACGTAGAGTTCCGAAACCTCTATATTGGGGAGGCGCCCGACCTCGGCATGCCTGAGAAGTGCAGCGTTCTTTCCGTCTCCCCGCTTCTTCGCTTGCTGATCGTGGAAATCGCGGCAATCGCGCAGGATGCCGACGAGGCGCTTTACCGTGACAGACTCGATGCTGTCGTACTTTCTCAGATAACACGGCTTAGGCAGCTTGATTTCCACCTTCCTTGGCCTCGAAGCAGTCATTTACGTGACATCTGCGAAGTGCTCTATTTTTGCCCTGACAATCCGCGCCATATAGATGATTGGGCAGCCGATGCCGGACTGTCCTCGCGAACTCTCGCCCGCCATTTCAATGCCGAGGTTGGGATGAGTTTACATCTCTGGCGTCATCGAATGCGTCTGTTCCGAGCTGTAGAATGGTTAAGCGCGAAACGGCGGGTAACGGACATTGCGCTCGACCTAGGTTTCAGCTCCACCTCTGCATTTACCTACGCGTTTCGCAGGGAAATGGGATGCTCGCCCACGGGATGGCTTACCCAACACGGTGGGCGCACCGATAGCTTGTTCCTTTGTCGTGAGCTGTTGATTTCCACTAAGAGCTGATGGAGTGGATGCCCCTCCCGACGGCATCGCAATGTGCCAGAGTGATGTTCGTCAGAACGTCAATTGGAGGAGAGAGCATCCATGAAGGAAGTCGGCGTGTGCCCGTAGTGACGAAAGAGCATTATGACACCGAAGGAGCTCGCGCCGCTGTCAACGTGAACGTGCGCCGCGGTTTGGGCCCACTGCCCGAGCAGCCAACGATTGAGATCGGCCTGCCGAACGGCCGACGGCTGATGATCTCGGCGTCGCTTGATCCGACCATCCTTGCCCGGCTGTGGCCGGTCCTGGATGCGTCATGATCGCCTTTCCGGCTGGGGTGAAGGTATCGATCGCGGATGGTGTAACGGACATGCTCTGTGGTATGAACAGCCTGGCGCTGAAAGTGCAACACGATCTTGGCCGCGATCGTCATAGCGGCGAAATCTTCTGCTTTCGGGTCGCAAGGGTCATCTGATCAACGTTCTATGGCACGACGGGATCGGCATGTCACTTTACCTGAAGCGGCTTGAAGCCGGAAAGTTAATTGGCGTTGCCCTGTTCATTCGCGGGCATGGCGGCGTCAGCCTTACGGGTGCGGGCGACCGATTCATCGGCAGGGTGCACAAGGCGCTTAACCAGCTCATCGACACTTGCTTTCGAAAAAGCAAGCTTGACTGCTAGCCTAGATCCCAACGTCAGCTCAGGCTGGCATGGTGAGGAGCGCTCAGGACGACATGGCGCTTTGCTGCGTTCAGCCCGACTGCCAGGTCTGCGGCCCTGCCTAATCCTGCCGCATGAGTGGAAAGAATTTTCAAAGCCGTGGAAGTATCCTCGTCGGTAAGGAGGCTCTGCGGACGGAGAGGGCGGCTGCCGCGTCTAAATTCCGCCGGGCTACTACCAAATCGGGCCCGAAACTTGTTGTAGAAGACGGCGGGATTGCCGAAGCCGTTGCGCTCCATGATCGTTCTGATCGTATCGTCGGTGGTGCGCAGATCGCCCGCGCAGCTATCGAGCCGCAGGTTTTGCGAATAATCGCGATAACCGATGCCCAGATGCCGTTTGAACAGCCGTGAAAGATGGCTGACGGTCAAGCCTTCCGCCTCCGCGATCTCGTTGAGGTGCTGGCCCTCGTCCTGGCCGCCGAGCGAATCCATAATGCGCAAGATGCGATTGCGGCTGTCGGCGCGCATTTGGGCATTCGCGGTCTCGGCATCCTCAAAGGGTATCCAGCGGTAGACATAGCAAGCCAAGAGATTGGCGACGGTCTGGTGCGCCATTTCTTCCTCGGGCCGACCGGCCTGGTCGACAATAATGCGAGCGATCAGCGATTTGATCGGGGCGACCTTGTTCATGAAAGAGCGGCAATGCAGGAACGTGCGGCAGAGATACTGCCGGCTGGAAAACCCTGACAGTCCCATGCGCTCGAAATGGCTGCTGTCGAGATGCACGCCGCAGATCAATGCATCGCGGGAAATCGACGTGGAATTGTGGGGGACATCGCCGTTGATGATGATGAGGTCGTCCTTGTGCATCTCGCAGACCTGCCCGTTGACGATCAGACGGAAGCTCCCGCGCAGAACGAAAACTATCTCCATTTCCCGGTGCCAGTGGTATGGTACGTCGGCGTAGCCATGTACAAAGGCTCGGCAGTAGGATTGGCCGAATGGACCGTGATCTTCGAATCCACAACCGCTCCGCTCGCACCAGTGGTCCTGACTAAGATAGGCGACGTTCATGTGCTCCTCCCTACTTTCAAAAGCACTAAATATCAAAAACTGATCTATATCCAGAACAAGTTTCGCGGCTAGATGCATCGCGTTTCCTGTGACATCGTTAAGACATTCTTTGGCGCGGCGTGGGAGCCGCAAAGGCGAGGAGGCCTGCCGGAGTAGGCTGGCCTGTGCCCGCAAAATTAGGATAGACGACCGATGAAATGGAACATTTCCGACAAGCAGTTGGCCGGATTGCTGGACCAGATGACGCCTGAAGAAAAGGTGGCGCTGGTAAGCGGCCAGGGGTTGTGGCGCACAGCAACCAACTACCGTCTAAACATCCCGGAAATCCTCATGACTGACGGCACCTACGGTGTGCGCTATTCGATCGACCAGATCGAGGGTCCGCAGGATAGCGACAGCCAGCTTGCCTCGTTCCTCAGCGTCGTCAATGCGGACCCGTCGCGTGGCGTCGAGGGCGCCTTCGGCGCCACCCGTCCGGCCACTTGCTTTCCGAACGGCTCCTCCTTCGGTTGTTCCTGGGATGTTGATCTGGCCTACGAACTGGGCGAAGCGCTGGCGGTCGAATGTCAGGCGTTCGGCGTCCACATCCTGCTCGGCCCCGGCATTAATATCCGCCGCACGGCCCTGGCCGGTCGCTCCTACGAATATTATGGCGAAGACCCGGTCGTTTCCGGCGATATTGCCGCCGCCGTCATCAACGGCATGCAGGACAACGGCGTAGGCGCATCGCTGAAGCACTTTGCTTGCAACAATTCTGAGGTGCAGCGCACCACGATGAGTTCGGATGTCGAGGAACGAGCGCTACGCGAAATCTACCTCAAAGGCTTCGAGCGGGCGATCCGCAAGAGCAATCCCTGGACGGTGATGAGTTCCTACAATCGCCTCAACGGCGTTCAGGCTGCCGAAAACCGTTGGCTGCTTACCGAGGTTTTGCGCGACGAATGGGGGTATGACGGCCTCGTCATGTCCGATTGGCACGGCATCAAGGACCGCCCCGCCTCGCTGAACGCCGGCAACGATCTTGACATGCCCGAAAGCGGCGCGCGCAAGCAGGAACTGCTGGATGCCGTAAAGGATGGCCGCGTGTCGATGGAAGCGCTCGACGAGGCTTGCCAGCGCGTCCTTAAGCTGGTGCGCACGGCCCACAATGGCGCCCGCGACGATGTGACGGTGGATTACAGAAAGCATCATGCACTGGCGCGGCGCATGGCCGCGGAATCGACCGTCCTGCTGAAGAACGAGGGCGGGCTGCTACCGCTGGACGGGGCAAAGCTGAAGCGCATCGTCGTGGTCGGCGCTGCTGCGAAGGAGCCGGTCATCCAAGGATCCGGCTGCGCCACCACCCGGCCGACCGATGTCGATGTTCCGCTTGACGAAATCCGCCGGCTGGCCCCCACCGCGGCTATCAGCTTCCATGGGGTAACCGATTTCGATGCCGGCTGCGCCACGGAACAGGCCGCGCTCGCCGATATCGACGCTGCCGATATCGTGCTCTTCTTCGGCAATACCGAAGTGGGCTATGACGGCGAAGGTTCGGACCGTGTCCATCTCAACCTGCATGACGGCCAGGACGAGTTGATAGACCGGCTGTCGCGTCGCAACGCCAAGATGGCCATCATTCTGGCAATCCCGGATGCGGTGGTCATGCCGTGGATCGGCCAGACGCCTGCGGTGATTTCCGCCTTCTTCGGCGGTCAGGGAGCGGGCCGCGCAGTGGCCGATATTTTGTTCGGCGTCCAAAATCCCTGCGGCAAGCTCACCGTCACTTTCCCGGTTCAACTTGAGGATACGCCCGGGTTCCTCAGCTATCCCGGCGAAAACAACCGTCATGTCTATAGCGAGGGAATCCATGTCGGTTACCGCTCCTATGACAAGCGCAAGCTCCAGCCGCTTTTCCCCTTCGGGTTCGGCCTCAGCTATACCAGCTTCGACTATGCCAATGTCGTGGCCGATCGTGAGCGAATCGATGCCGAAAGCACACTGACCGTTTCCGTCGACGTGACCAATACCGGCCCGGTCGCTGGCAAGGAGATCGTGCAGGTCTATGCCCGTCCTCATGCGCCGCGTCTTATTCGCCCGCTGCGGGAACTGAAGGGCTTCGCCAAGGTTGAGCTTCAACCCGGCGAAACGAAGCGCGTGTCCATTACCGTCGAGGCTCGCGATTTGCGCTACTACGACCCGGATTATCGCCGCTGGCTGCTAGATGTCGGCAAGTTCAGCATCGAGGTCGCCGCCTCCTCCCGCGACATTCGCGGCGAATGCGTGGTTGATGTCGATGCGGCAGCGCTGCCGCTCACCATCCTAAATGTCGAAAGCCAGCCCTCCATGGTGCTGGAGCAGGAATTCGCCCGCAAGCGCTTCGGCGCCTTCCTACAGGTCCAGCTCGACCTCGACGACGAGGAGACCGAGAAGATGCTGGAATATTGCGGCGGCTCCTTCCTCGGGATCTACAACACCGTGGCCTGGGTCGCGGGCGACAAGATCACCAAGAGCGACATGGCCACTCTTCTCGACAGCATCAACCGCGATCTGGGTGCTGCTCCCGGCAAGGCCGCCTGACATTTCCGGGGCGCAGAAAGCGGCGCCTCTCCATCCTGTCGAACCGGAACCGACAGCACGTTGCAGAAAAAGGGGAATGAAAATGAACGTGACACGCCTCTCTTCCACACTGACCCTATTCGGCTTGCTCGCGGTAGCCGGCGCAGCACATGCCCAGACGGTCGATGTCCAGCAGTACTGGACCAGCTCCAGTGAATCCAAGGCGATGAACGCCATCGCCGATGCTTACAAAGCGCGGGGCGGCAAATGGATCGACAGCCCGTCGGCCGATTTCGACTCTGCCATAGCTGCCGCCACCAGCCGTATCGCCGGCGGGGAGCCGCCCTCCGCCGTCCTGATGACGCCGAACGCGGCACTGCGCGACCTTGCCGCAGCGGGCCAGCTTCGCGATTTCAACGATCTGGCAGAAACCGGCGGCTGGCAGAAGCTGATGGCACCCCTGATCTGGGACAAGCTCAATGTAGACGGCAAGCTGGTCGCCTTGCCAGTGGGTATCCACGCAGATAACTGGATCTGGTATTCCAAGTCGCTGTTCAATGAATTAAAGCTTGAAGAACCGAAGAGCATTGACGATATGTTTGCGGCTGCAGACAAGCTCAAAGCCGCCGGCTACATCGCTTTTGCTGTCGGCGGCGAGCCGTGGCAAGAGGTCTCGATCCTCACCGATTTTATCCTTGCGCTGGGCGGACCGGACTATTGGAACGAACTGTTCGTCAAACGCGATCCGCAGGCGTTGAAATCTCCGATCCTGCCCAAGGCGTTCGAGCTATACCGCAAGGTTTCGACCTATGCTGATCCGGCAAGTCCCGGCCGTTCGTGGAATGACACGACCAATCTTGTCATCACCGGCAAGGCTGGCATGCAGTTCATGGGTGACTGGGCGCGCGGCGAATTTCTCGCGGGCGGGCTGACGGCCGGGAAGGAGTTCGGCTGCTTCCTGACGCCGAGCGAAAAGCCCGCTTATGCCGTGATCGTTGATATTTTCGCCTTCCCGGTTAACAGCGATGAGGACCGCATCAACGGCCAGACGCTGCTGGCAGAAACCGTGATGGACCCGGTCGTCCAAACGAAGATCGCCGCGGTCAAGGGTTCTGTTCCGTCCCGCCTCGACGTCGATACCAGTTCGCTTGACGCTTGTGCGGCCAAGGGGATCTCCATGCTCGCCAGGCCGGGGGAGGCGGTCAACTCCGCCTATGTCGCCCTTGCGGGAGACCTGAACGGCCAGTTGACCGATCTCGCCACGCAATTCTGGACCGACCCGACGATGCCGACTGAGGCGGCGATCGAGACCCTGAGTGGCATCCTCCAAAGCCAATAATATTTGAGAAGGGCGGCGCCTCGCCGCCCATGAGGGTTTCGGGAGACCTCGGAATGACAAGCTGGCTCAACCGGCAGGCCTTCAGGCCAGATATCACCGTGGCGGTGTTCTTCGCCGCTATCGCGATATTTTTTTACGGCTCGATTTTCTGGACGTTTTACATGTCGATGACGCGGTCGACACTGGTGCCGAGCTACGAGATCATTGGTTTTGGCCAATACGTAAAGCTATTCGCCAACCAGCGTTGGCTCGTTTCCTGCGTCAACATGGTGATTTTTGGTGTACTCTACATCGTTGGTACGCTAGCCTTCGGCATGCTGCTGGCGGTTCTGGCGGATCGCCGCATCAGCGCTGAATCGTTGTTCCGCACCATTTTCCTCTATCCGCTGGCTGTGTCGCTGATCGTCACCGGCCTGTCCTGGCGCTGGCTGCTCGATCCCTCCAACGGGTTGCAGGCGCTGATGCACTCCATCGGCTGGCAAAGCTTCACCTTCGACTGGCTGGTGCGCCCCGACCGCGCCCTCTACACGCTGGTGATCGCCAGCATCTGGCATTCCGCCGGTCTCATCATGGTCATCGTTCTCGCCGGCCTGCGCGGCATCGACACCGATCTGTGGAAGGCGATCCGAATGGAGGGCATTCCGCTGTGGCGGGCCTATCTCCAGGTAATCTTTCCCGGCATGCGTCCGGTCATCGCCTCCTGCGTCGTGCTTCTGATGTCGGAAGTCATCCGCGGATACGATCTCGTTATCGCCATGACCAAGGGCGGTCCCGGCATTTCGACTGAAATGCCCGCGAAATTCGCCGTCGATTTCTATTTCGCCCGCGTCAATCTAGGGCTCGCGTCGGCAGCGTCGATTATGATGTTGTTGCTCTCGCTGCTGCTGCTTGCGCCGTATTTCTACAGCGAATTCCGGAGGCGTACATGATCGCGCTGGCCCAGTCCAAACCGTTCGCGCCACGCGCCGCGCGCATCGGCCTTTATACCTTCCTCGTCGTCTCTGCGATCTTCTTCCTCATGCCGCTGCTGCTCGTGTTGATGAATTCGCTGAAGCCGATCGAGGAGATCCGCCAGGGCAACCTCCTGACCCTTCCGTTCGCACCGAGCTTCGATGCCTGGGTGACCGCATGGAAGAGCGCCTGCACCGGCCTCGATTGCGAAGGCGTGCGCCCCGGTGTGTGGAACTCGATCAAGATCACCATCCCCGCAGTCATCATTTCGACGCTGGCGGGAGCGCTGAACGGTTACGCGCTGGCGCAATGGAAATCGCGCCATGCGAATATCACAATGCTGCTGGTGACAGTAGGCTTGTTCATTCCCTACCAGGCCATGCTCTATCCGACGGTGAAGATCCTCAGCAATATCGGGCTGTTTCGCACCTATGCCGGCATCGTCTTCGTGCATGTCATCTATGGCCTGCCCTATACGACGCTGCTGTTTCGCAATTTCTATGTCGGCGTGCCGGATGAAATCAGCCGGGCGGCCCGCATGGAAGGCGCCAGCTTCCTGCGCACCTTCTGGTCGATCATCCTGCCGATTTCGACCAATATTCTCGTTGTGGTGGCGATCCTGCAGTTCACCGGCATCTGGAACGACTATCTGCTCGGCCTGATCTTCGCCGGCAACGACAATCTGCCGATGACGGTGCAACTGACCAACATCGTCAATAATGCCCGTGGCGCGGCCAATCCCAATGTCAACATGGCCGCCGCCCTCATCACCGCCATACCGACGCTCGTCGTCTATTTCCTCTCCGGCCGTTATTTCGTCCGCGGCATCGCCGCCGGCGCCGTCAAGGGTTGATCCATGTCCAGCATTTCCCTCCGCCAAATCAAGAAATCCTATGCCGGCCTCGACATCCTCAAATCCGTCGACATGGACATCGAGAAGGGCGAGTTCGTCGTCATCCTCGGCCCTTCTGGCTGCGGCAAGTCCACGCTGCTCAACGTGATCGCCGGCCTGGACGATTGCGACGCCGGACAGATCGTCATTGACGGCAGGGACGTCGTCGGCCTGGAGCCTAGCGAGCGGGGCCTCGCAATGGTGTTCCAATCCTATGCTCTCTTCCCGGCCATGACGGTGCGGCGCAACCTCTCCTTCGGCATGCAGATCTCCGGCACCCCCAAGGTTGAGATCGCGCAAAAGGTTGACTGGGTGGCGAAGCTCTTGCAGATCGAACCGCTGCTGGAGCGCAAGCCTGGCCAGCTGTCGGGCGGACAGCGCCAGCGTGTGGCGATCGGCCGGGCCCTGGTGCGTTCCTCATCGATCTGCCTGTTCGATGAACCGCTTTCAAACCTAGACGCCAAGCTGCGCGCCGAAACCCGCGTCGAACTCAAGCAACTCCACGAAAAGCTAAAGTCCACTATGATCTATGTCACCCATGACCAGATCGAGGCCATGACCATGGCTGACCGTGTGGCCGTCATGTACAAGGGGCAGGTCGAGCAATTCGCCCATCCGCAGGCCATTTATGAGAAACCGGCCAGCCTGTTCGTCGCCGGCTTCGTCGGGTCACCTTCCATGAACTTCCTGAATGGCCGGCTGGATAGCGAGGCGAGCTTCGTTACGGACAATACCCAAATCGATGTCTCCGAGTACAAATTTGAAAATGCTACGAATCTGGCCGAAACGGTGTTAGGCGTGCGCTGCGAGGATATAAGCGTCGTTGATCGCGGCGCGCCGGGCAGCCTGCCGGCGACCTTGTCCTTCATAGAATTGCTCGGCGCGGATGCCCTTGGCTGGTTCGATTGCTTTGGCAAGCGCTTCAGCGTGCGTCTCGCCGTAGCATCGGCGCGCGCAACGCCGAAGGAGGTTGGATTGAAGCTCGATATCGCCAAAGCGTCACTTTTCTCCGTCGCGAACCAACGACGTCTTTGAGCGCGCCGATGCATCGCCAAGATAACTCATAGCAAGTTTGCAAAACGCATTGCAGGTCGACGCTTGCGGGCCTGCGTCCCTTTGGCACCCAGGCGGCTGCCGAAAGCCCGGCTCCAGTGTGGGCCGACGATTGGGTCAACTCCGACGCTGACGCGTGCTGGAGTTCCTAACGTGATTGGGATGGATATCTACCGAGGCAAACAATTTTCCACAGCCTCGACAGTTCGTATTCCAAGCTCCGGCGAAGAAGGTTTACTGGAAGAGCTCATTTATGTGGGAAAGCGTGGTGGCGTCTCTCGACTTTGAAGTCAGTGATTGCATCCGTTCGCATTGAAAAAGAGCCGCTATTCGTTATTTACGCAAAACGCCACCTGCCGCTTCAACGGCATGTGGGGTATCAACATCGATAAGCGCGCCATCACCGATCTCAACATCGATGACGGGCAGGGTGGAAGCGCGAATAAGCTCTCTCGCGCCCTTGTCACCGTTCAGGCTTTTCAGTTCCTGGTAAAGCATGCCGGGGAAAACCACTGGATTGCCCGATTTCCCGCCGGCCACCGCGCGGATGATGCACGCAGCTTCGTGATCCCGAAACGCCGATATGAGAGAGTCAAGATCTGCCCCGGTCAGCGTGGGCATATCGGCGAGCATGATCATTATTCCGCTCGGCTGATTGGCCTCGGCAGCCGCGACACCGACAGCGATTGAGCTTGCCATGCCGGACGGAAAGCCGGGGTTGTGCACGAGCGCGACTGGGAGGTCTGAGATCGAATCCCCGATGTCGTGATGCCGATAGCCGGTCACTACGACGACCGAATGGCTCTCACACTTGCTTGCAATTATCGCGGATCGGCGAATGAGCGGCACGCCTTGAAATTCGGCGAGCAGCTTATGAGCACCGCTTTCACCCATCCGGCTCGATAGTCCCGCCGCGAGTAGGACAATGGAAACGGAGATCGGTTGCTCACGCTTGCCCGAGCTCCTTGTCACCGTTTTCTGCCGCTCAATCATCCGTAGATCGCCAGTCGAGAAGCCGCAACATCGGAATGTCTTGAGGCGGTCGATGCGGCCTTCGACCAAACTTGTGCTGCGAGGATGGGAAACGGTGCGTTTCGATTGCTCGTCAGCGCTGCGCCTGTTCCCGTTCGTCAGAGTGTCTAATATTAAACATATCCCATTTTGGGCGATCAAAGGCTACTCTGCAACAGTCGGAAGCCCACCGATACCGACTCCGCGACGCTCACCTACGCGCAATTGCACGAGAGAGCACTTCGCCTAGCCGGCGCGTTGCGATCTATGGGCCTCCAGACCCATGTTTTTGTCTCCCGGCAAAACGGCTTGATCGGTTGCGCCGCATTCCCGGGCAGGTGAGGCATGATCCCTGCGACAAAATGGCTAAGAGTGGAAGTTCGTCCGGCCGCAAATGGTTCGATGCACAGTTCTTGCTTCTGCTGTCCGGCATCGACTGGACAAGATCAAGCAAAACCCGGTAACAGGGCAATGAAAATGGCGCAATTCGATCGTTGCGCAATATCGCAGATGCCTGGCGGAAGGAATTCTTTGCCTTCACTTTCCTCGACGGAAAGAATGTGTTCACGGGTTTTAACGCCGCCCGTTTCGCTCACGACATTAATTCAACAGGAGAATTTCGTTGGATACCGTCACCATCGACCAGGTCGGCACTCAGATTGATCCCACAGCGCCGATGATCGACCCGTTCGGACGCGCCGTCACCTATCTCAGGGTTTCGGTGACGGATCGCTGCGACTTCCGCTGCACCTATTGCATGGCGGAAAACATGACCTTTCTGCCGAAGAAGGATCTTCTGACGCTGGAGGAATTGAACCGGCTCTGTTCCGCCTTCATCGCCAAGGGTGTGCGCAAGCTGCGCCTGACTGGCGGCGAACCGCTGGTGCGCAAGAATGTCATGTTGCTGGTTCGCGAGCTTGGCAAGCACGTCCATTCGGGCACTCTCGATGAACTGACCCTGACCACCAACGGATCGCAGCTGTCGCGCTTTGCCTCTGAACTCGCCGATTGCGGCGTTTGGCGCATCAATGTCTCGCTCGACACGCTCAATCCCGACAAGTTCAGGCAGATCACCCGCTGGGGCGAATTGTCGAAGGTGATGGAAGGCATCGACGCGGCGCAGACGGCCGGCATCAGGGTCAAGATCAACGCCGTCGCGCTGAAGGGCTTCAACGATACCGAGATCCCCGACATGCTGCGCTGGGCGCATGGGCGCGGAATGGACCTGACGCTGATCGAAACCATGCCGATGGGAGAGATCGACGAGAATCGCACCGACCACTACCTGCCACTGTCGGAAATGCGTGATCGCCTCGCCCGCGAGTTCACCCTTTCGGACCTCACCTACAAGACCGGCGGCCCCGCCCGTTATCTGAGTGTCTCTGAGACCGGCGGGCGGCTTGGGTTGATCACGCCGATGACCCATAATTTTTGCGAGAGCTGCAACCGCGTCCGCCTCACGTGTACCGGCACGCTTTACATGTGCCTCGGTCAGAATGACGACGCCGACCTGCGGACGGCGCTCAGGGCTTCCGACGACGACGCATATCTATCGCGCGTCATCGAAGAGGCGATCACCCGCAAGCCCAAGGGCCACGACTTCATCATCGACCGCACCCGCAACATACCCGCCGTTGCCCGCCACATGAGCGTCACTGGCGGCTGAGCTTAGCACAGCCAGGAAACCAGCGTTGAACCGCCCTCGCCGCAATTTGACCGGCGCTGGAAACGCCGGACTATAAACAGGCAGGCGAAAATCTACCACACATGCTCTCCCAGTCACGTAGGCCGCTCTTCGCGCTCACGATAAACGTGTTGCCGGATTCGGGGAGAGATTTCTGCAGGGCAAAGGCAGGCAGTGTTGTCGCGCCAAACGCCATGCTTGGGCAGGTAGCCTTGCATCTGTTACCGGGTAAGAGGTGCAGCTGCCAACAGCGGGCGCTCCGGCACTTTCCCCGCCGTCGCTGTCAGCATCAAACGAGTTTGAAATTTGACCCATACCCTGCGAAACCATTGCCAATTACAAATGGAGGCTTGTCGAGCAGAAGAATTATTCCGAAGATGAATGACCACGATCATCGATGATTTCACGTTGGCAGATAGAATTGGCGCCAGGGAAAAACATATCGAATAAATCGTTATAAATAGTACGTTTAGTTGAATTGTTGCTCTCTGTGCTCTTTTGTATTGAGTTCAGCTAGCTTGCGCAAAAAATAAAACTACGAATAAATATGTTGCAAGCTATCGCAACATTGCTAGGCTGGTGGCGCAGCTGCTTCGACAACAGCGAAGGCTCCACCTCGATTGAGTGTCCTACCATCGAGTGGTGATCTCCATCAGCCGGGGCGTCCTCTTCACCTTAGAGGACGCGTGTAGTTGGCGTCAGCCGTGATGGCGCCAACTACACGGGGCAGGGTGCGTCAAGCGGTGGGGCATTCAAATACCTGTCTCGTCTGGGACGGGCTTCATTTGCAGACAGATCCTATTAATGCACGCGGCAACGGTGGGGTTTTATGCAGCTGATTTGAGCGGCAAACCGTGGGAGGTTGCATGGCACGTGATCCGCGATACGACGTACTCTTTGAGCCCGTAAAAATTGGACCTAAGACGACAAAAAATCGTTTCTACCAAGTTCCGCACTGTACAGCGCTTGGTACTTTTTCTCCGCACGCGACAGCAAAGTTCAGAGAAATCAAAGCAGAGGGCGGTTGGAGTGTCGTAAACACTGAATTGTGTATGATCCATCCTTCCTCGGATTCATCCCCGAGCGGTGGTGAGCGGCTTTGGTCGGATGATGATAAGCCCGGACTTCGGCTTATGGTAGAGGCGGTTCAAAAGCACGGGGCGCTTGCAGGGTGCGAGTTGACCCATCAGGGTGCGCTTGCCGGAAACCGAATGTCCCGAGAGCGCCCGATGTCTGCCTCACCCAGGCCTGCAATGGATGTACCGGCTGTCGTCCGGCAGATGGATAAGCAGGATATTAGCGACGTTAGAAGATGGCATCGCGCTGCTGCCCGGCGCGCACGCGAAATCGGATTCGACATCGTGTACGTCTACGCGAGCCACATGATGGGATTGCCCGGCGATTTTATCACGGAACGTGTCAATCGGCGAACCGATGAATACGGTGGAGTTATTGCCAATCGCGCCCGACTGTTGCGTGAGTTGATTGAGGATACCAAAGAAGAAATTGGATCCGACTGTGCAGTTGCGGTCCGCTTTGGTGTTGATGAGGGCCTTGGCGATGCGGGCTACACCTGCAGTGGAGACGGTCGACGGGTCGTCGAAATGCTGGCCGAACTGCCTGACCTTTGGGACGTTAACATTCAGAACATCAATCTCGATGTAATGACCGCGCGATTCGCCGATGAGGGATGGCAGGAACCGTTTACCGCCTTTGTGAAACAAGTAACATCTAAGCCCGTGGTTGCCGTCGGGCGTTATACGTCACCAGATCGGATGGTGTCGCTCATCAAGAAGGGTTTGGTCGATCTGATCGGAGCGGCACGCCCGTCGATTGCAGATCCCTTTCTCCCGAAAAAGATTGAAGAAGGTCGTATCGACGATATTCGTGAATGCATAGGCTGCAATACGTGCCTGTCCATGCAATACATGGGTGGTGGGATCCGTTGCACGCAAAATCCAACAACGGGGGAAGAATGGCGGCGAGGTTGGCATCCCGAACGCGTTCCGGGAAAGGGGTCTGATGCACGCGTGCTTGTTGTTGGCGGGGGTCCAGCAGGACTTGAGGCGGCTCTAACACTTGGACGGCGCGGCTATTCTGTTGCGCTCTCTGAGAGAAACACTTTCCTTGGAGGTCGATCGGTGCTCGAATCGACACTACCAGGTTTATCAACGTATCGGCGCGTAGCAGATTATCGAATCGGTCAGATCAACAAGTTTCCAAATATCGATGTCTACCTCGGAAGTGAAATACAATGTTCCGATGTAGGCGATTTTGACTTTTCAACAATACTCATCGCAACTGGAGCAAGGTGGGACCGGGACGGAATCGGCAAGGCAAACCGTTTTCCGGTCAAGGGTTGGGACCAGGGACACGTCATCACTCCCGATGACGTCCTTGCGGGCCAGACGATTACAGGGCCGGTTGTTATCTATGATGATGAAGGCTACTATCTAGGAGGAGTTATCGCTGAAAAGCTCTCCAAGCAAGGTCTGGAGGTTACGATCCTTACCCCCGATCCAGAACCCTCTCCGTTACTTAAATATACGTCCGAGCGCGAGGTCGTCCACCAAGCTTTGCTCAGCTTGGGTGTGAAGCTCGTCACGGCTAGACGTCTAGTCGAGGTCGGCACCGACGAGGTAGAAGCCCATTGCATCTACACCGGGAAAGAAATCCGGTTGCCTGCCACGACGGTGGTAATGATCTGTCTACGCTCACCGAACGACGGTCTACTTCGTGATTTGCGAAAGACAGTTGCAGACAACCGGCTGAACTTCACCGTCCATGCGGTCGGCGACTGCTATGCGCCAGGCACAATCGCAGATGCGGTTCATTCAGGACATCGGTTCGGTCGAGAAATTGACCAAAGGCCAATCGGCGACATTAATTATTTGATCGAGCGACCTTTGGTACGAGAAGCGAATAACTGGGACCAATTCGGTGGTACGCGCTGACCCTTGACCTGAGCCCCCACTGCCGTTGTCCACCCTGATCGTCTTCGGATAGCCGGTCTTCCGGCAGATGCCCTCCAGGGTCTGGACCACATGCTCGCCTCTGTAGGTGAAGCGGACGTCGGCTGCGGGGCAATAGCGCGAGTGCGTGTCGACCACGGCGAGGATGCGTAGCTTCTTGCCGGTCGCGAGCGGGTCGTGGACGAAGTCCATCGCCCAGACGTCGTTCGGGCCGGCGGCTTCCTGACGATTTTCCCGGAGCTTTGCCTTCCTGGCGCTTGGGGTGCTTGTTACGCAGCTGAAGGCCTAACTCACTGTAATCCTGCGTGTGTTCTTCATGTTGATCTTCCCACCATCGCGGCGCAAGTGAACATGGACCCGCCGGTAGCCATACCGCACGCGTGTCTCGCAAATCTCCTTGATGCGTCGTTCGAGCGGGGCCTGTCCGGTGCGGCGGGACTTGTAGTGGTAGGGCGACGTGTCGAACCTCAGGACCTTGCAGGCCCGTCGGATCGATATGCCCCAGTCCAACAGCATCCCGTCGATCAGCTTGCGCTTCCGGACAGGCCTCAGTTGCCGTCGCGGCCACATCACGTCCTGCTCCATCGCCGGCGCGTCAGCTCTCAGCCAAACTGTATGCCTCGTTCCAAGGCAACGCTGCTCTTTCGTCTGATTGGGAGGAGTTTTGATGCGCATAAGCAAGGCCTTGGGTCGTTTCATCCATGGCTACTTGTCGCACAATTTGAACGGAGGCGGTGGATGCCCCACCCAGCGGTCATGACGGTTCAGAACCAATCGGAGGGTACATTCATGACTGAGATGAGCATGCCGACAATCGACCCGGTGAAGGGTAACTTCCAAGTTTGCACGGCCGGGTTTCAATTGCGCCTTGTCAAAGTCGCCGTTGATCGTATTGCTGACTGATTAGCAGGCTTGCGTGGTTGCTATGGACGCGTGCACGACGTCGCATCATTGGGGTCGAGTGACGCAGCACACGGGCACGAGTCCGGTTGGTTCCGGCCGTCTAGGTGAAACCCTTGGTCAAGCGTCAGAGAACGACCGCTAAGACGCCGAAGCGATCGTGAAGGCGGCGCCACGGCCATCCATGCGGTTCTTCAGGAAAAGCGCCGCCACGAAGGGTTGTGCCGTCGCTTTCCGCGCCCACCAATGTCTGGTCCGGCAGAGTGCGCATTCAGATGAAGTCGGCCATTGGTTCCAAACGAGCCGGCCTATCGCGATTTCATTCTGGCCACCGTTCCGATCTGAAGCCGGCAAGCGTGAGAGTGCTGGAGGAAGCCTTAGCCGACGAGGCCAGGGTCCTACCCGCCGTTGTGCGAGAGATGGTCGCGATCTATTTGGACCAGATCGCGAGTTCACGAAAATTATCAATCAGCTGGCAGATGAACTTGAGATAACTCAGAAGACCGACATAGAGCTTTGCAGGCTCTGCGCCATCTTGGGAATCGGAGGGGGACCGCAGGTGCCGTCCCGGCTTTCACACCGGACCTCCACACGTTCGAAGGTGCCCGGGATCTGCCGATCGAGGTCGGGCAGCCTGCTCCACGTGTTCCAGGTCTTGCGTCAACTCCGTGGCAGCGCGACAACGCTGGTTCTGTCATGGTTCATATCCAGAAATGGCTTTCGAGCGACTGTGCCATTTCTGACCCGACCGCCAAGCCGCCGTGACCTGCGCTCTCCCGCGCCGGGCCAGCCATTGTTGGCGCCGTCGCATCCGGTGGTCCCTGCGCCTGATCCCCAGGTTCCGGCACCATGGCTTTGGTGATTGCCTCGTGGATGACGCTTTGACGATTGGTGCGGCAAAATAGCGCGGGTTTGCTTGACATCTCGCGGCAACCGTTCATATTCCCACTGCGAAACTAAGTTGCCTGGGGGGCAATTTCTTCTGGGGAGGAGAGCGCATGGTGTCGCATAGCGAAGGTGTGGATATACACCTTTCCCGCCGCATCGACAAAATGCACGCGCGGGATCGTGCCGGCCTTATTTCTTTTATCGTCGTGCTCTGGTGTACGATGTTGTTTGCCCTTTTCACGGTATGGCCCTTCATTTCGATCCCGGCCATCCGCATCATCCTTTCGATCTTCTGCGCGCTGGTTCTGCTTTTCAATTCCGCGGCCATTATCGCCATGCTTCGCCACTATGTCGAAGATAGGGAATTCATCTACGGGCTGGACCTAAAGCACCTCGATGAAATGCGCGCCCGCCGCCGGGAAGGAGCTAATCATGGCCTATAAACCGCCGCAACAGGGTCTCGCCGGGCAGATCTTCGACGTTCTGACGCTTCTCGTCCTGACCGTCGGTGCCCTTTACGTTCCCCTCTATCTCGGCCTCGCGGGTGCGGCGAAGACGCCGGCGCCCATCGAGAACCCGACATGGGAAGCGCTCGGCCAGAATGCCGGCGAGCAGGCCCAATGGGCGGCCCTCGGCTACACCGATCCGGCCAGCGTGAACGAGATGATCACGGCCCGCTTCGACTATTCGTTCAGCTGGTCGGCGCTCATCGTGATGGCGGTGCTCGTCATCGGCTACTTCCTCCTCGTCGTGAGGCTTTCCGACAAGGAGTATCGCGAGGTGATCGACGAGCGCTTCGGCCCGAACGGAAAAAGGTGAGCACATGGATCTCTGGAACATCCTGGAATATGCCGCCTGGGCGCTCTCGGCCGTGTTCGCGATCGCCATGCTCTACGATATGGCGCGCGTCGACACTACCTACGACAACGACCTGCTGACATCCTCCCGCGAGGGTGAAATCGAGGCCACCGCAGAGCGGCACGTCATCTAAAAGGGACAAGCGCATGTCGAAATCTCCAGCGACGGCCGGGCAACCGGAAAGACTGCAGCTGCTCCGCGTTCTCGGCCCTGCCCATATCTGGGCGCTCGGCGTGGGCATCGTTCTCGTTGGTGAATATATGGGCTGGAACTTTTCGGTGGGCAAAGGCGGCATGATTGCCGGCCTGGTCGCCTGCTGGGTCGCCGGCCTTCTCTATACCTGCGTCGCCATGATCGATTCGGAGGTGACGTCGACGGTTGCCGCGGCAGGCGGCCAGTATGCGCAGGCCAAGCATATCGTCGGGCCGCTCATGGCCTTCAATGTCGGCCTCTTTCTCGTCATGGCCTATACGATGCTCGAGGCCGGCAATGCCATTACGATCGGCTTCCTTCTCGATACGGTTGCCGGCCTGCAGGGGCATAGCGGGCTCAGCCAGCAGCCCTTCATCGTGCTGTCCATCATGTTCCTTGCCTGGTTGAACTACCGGGGCGTTCTGGCGACCTTGACGTTCAATCTCGTTATCACCGCCATCGCCTTCCTTGCGATCGTCGCTCTGTTCCTGGTCGTCCAGTTCGGCGGCTCGCAGGTGCCGCTCGATTTCTCGGCCGTGACGACGGATCCCCTGCCTTACGGCTGGGTGGGCATCGTTGCCGCCCTGCATTTCGGCCTCTGGTTCTATCTCGGTATCGAAGGCACCTGCCAGGCGGCCGAGGAAGTGCGCTCGCCGGCGCGTTCGCTGCCCTATGGCACCATGGCCGGGATCATGACGCTGCTGATCGCCGCGACCATGACCTGGTATGTCTGCTCCGGCCTCATTCCCTGGGAATATCTCGGCCAGGCCGGTACGCCGCTGTTCGACGCGGCACGCGTCACGGGCAATAGCGGCCTCATGGTGCTGCTCTTCATCGGCACGATGTTCTCGACGCTTGCGTCGGCGAACGGCTGCATCAATGATGCGTCCCGCGCCTGGTTCTCGATGGGACGCGACCGCTACCTGCCGATCTGGTTCGGCGCCGTCCATCCGCGCTATCGCACGCCCTACCGCTCGATCGTCTTCCTCGTCCCGATCGCGCTGATCTTCGCGCTTGGCGCGCCGCTCGACCAGGTCGTGACGTTCTCGATCCTGTCCGGTCTGCTGGGATACACGTTCATGACGTTCAACATGGTCATGTTCCGCAAGAAATGGCCGCTGGGCAGCATCAAGCGTGGTTATGTCCATCCGCTGCATCCGCTGCCGACGATCGTGCTGTTCCTGCTCTGCTCGACGGCCTATTTCGCGGTGTTCCTCGGCTACGGTACGCAGCTTATCGCGATGATCGGCTTCTACATCGTCGCCTCCCTCTGGTTCCATTTCCGCCGATACCGCTTCGTGCGCAGAGGGGATCAGTTCACCATGCCGTGGCCGCGCCCGAACGGCTACTGAGGCTGAGCAGGAGGCGGCTTCCATGGTCTGGCAGACAATCGTGATCCTGTGCATCGGATGCTTTTGCGTGCTCTGGGTGGCAAGCCGGGAGCAACGCAAGAGCATGACGCAAAGACGGGGCCTGCTCGACCAGGTGGGCGATCTTCTGGACGACGCGCGCTTCACCCATGCGGCCGACGGGCACCCGATCGTGCTCGGCCGCATGGCAGACGGCACGCCGGTCAAGCTGGAGGTGATCACGGACACGCTGATCACGCGCCGGCTTCCTCAATTGTGGCTGCGCGTGACGCTCTTCCAGGATCTGCCCGCGCTGCCGTCGCTTGGCCTTCTTGCACGGCCGACGGGCGCCGAGTTCTACTCCGTCGTGCATGATTTCACGGACTGGATCGCCCCGCCGCCATCGGACGTGCCAGCCCTCATGCGCGGCAATGCCGGGTCGGAGGATGCCTGCTGGGAGGGATTGCGCCGCGGTATCGTCGGCTTCACCGCCGACAAGACGGTCAAGGAACTGGTCGTCGACGCCGATTTTGTCAGGATCGTCGTTCAGGCCGCGCAGGGCGAGCCGGCATCGCATCTCCTGTTGCGGCAGGCGCGGTTCTCGATCCAGGCGATTGCGGTGTCCGGCCTGCAAAAGGCGCTTGGCGTCGCCGTCGATCTGCGTGAGCTTGCCTCAGGCAGCACAATTCGCCAGGCAGGCTGAAGGAACGAACATGCGCAAGGCCATCAACCCGTATTCCGTACTCGCGGCCGCCGTACTCTTGCCCGGCGGCGGTCACGTGCTCCTGGGCGAAACCCGCCGCGGCCTCTGTTTTGCGCTTTTCGTGCTGATGTTCGCGATCCTGTCCTATCTCACGACGACGCCGGAACATTCCTTCATAGGCCGCCATGCCGGCGGCCTGTTCGTGTGGGCCTTGTCCATACCGGAGGCCTACAGGCGCGCGCGCTTGCGCATGGCCTGACAGTCAGCCCATGCGCTCGGACGCGAAACTTCCCGGACTCGGCGGGAAGACGACGGTGCGGCTGCCGTTCAAGAGCACGCGGTGATGGATGTGGGCATGGACGGCGCGGGCAAGGACCTGTGCCTCCACGTCGCGTCCGAGCGATACATAGTCCTCCGCGGACTGGGCGTGGGTGACGCGCACGGTGTCCTGTTCGATGATCGGACCTTCGTCGAGATCCGCCGTCACATAATGCGCGGTTGCACCGATCAGCTTCACGCCGCGCTGATAGGCCTGCTTGTAGGGATTGGCGCCCTTGAAGCTCGGCAGGAACGAGTGGTGGATGTTGATGATCCGGCCCGACATGCGCTGGCACATCGTATCGGAGAGCACCTGCATGTAGCGCGCCAGCACGACGAGCTCGGTGCCGGTCGTCTCGACGATCTCCATGATCTTGGCTTCCGCCTGCGGCTTGTTTTCCTTCGTCACAGGGATGTGGTGGAAGGGGACGTCCTGGTTGACCACCACCTTCTGGTAATCGAAGTGGTTGGAGATCACGCCGACGAGGTCGATCGGCAGGGCGCCGATCCGCGAGCGATAGAGCAGATCGTTGAGGCAATGGCCGAAACGGGAAACCATCAGGAGCACTTTCATGCGCCTTTCCTGATCGTAAAGCTCCGTCTCCATCGAAAACCGCTCGGCAATCGGCTTCAGTCCTCCGCGCAGGTCCTTTTCCGTTTTTCCCTCCTCCGAAATGAAGGAGATGCGCATGAAGAAGCGGCCCGAACCGAGATCGTCGAACTGCGAACTGTCGACGATATTGCACGCCATATCCGCGAGAAAACCGGAAATCGCGGCGACGATGCCGCGGGTGGACGGGCAGGTGACGGTCAGGACGAAGGTCGTCAAATCGGATCTCCTCGCGATAAGTGAAAAATCCCCGCGCCTGTCGACGCGGGGAAAACGGCCACAGGGGTGGCTCGGGGACTAGATGTCAAGCGTGGTGGCGTGTTCCCAGGCCGTGAACTGGGCGCAGTAGGTGTTCCATTCGCTCTTCTTCAGCTTGATGTAGGCGGCGGAAAACTCCGTGCCCAGCGCCGCCTGCAGTGCTTCGTCCTTCTCGTATTCGCGCAGCGCATCGAGCAGGTTGAGCGGCAGCTTCGGCGCGTCCGTGACCATATGGCCGTCGCGATACATGTCGATGTCGTGGTGCGGCCCCGGATCGGCATTGGTCTTCAGGCCACTAAGGCCGGCCGCGATGATGATCGCCTGCAGCAGATAGGGATTGACGGCGCCATCCGGCAGGCGCAGCTCGAACCGGCCGGGGCCCGGGACGCGGACCATGTGGGTGCGGTTGTTGCCGGTCCATGTCACCGTGTTCGGTGCCCAGGTCGCGCCGGAAATGGTGCGCGGTGCGTTGATGCGCTTGTAGGAATTGACCGTCGGATTGGTGATCGCGGCAAGCGCCGAGGCGTGCTTCATGATGCCGCCGAGGAAGGTCCGGCCCTTGGCCGAGAGGCCGAACGGCATGGCCTTGTCGGCAAAGGCATTGGTCCTGCCATCGAGGTCCCAGACGGAAATATGTGCATGGCAGCCATTGCCCGTCAGGCCCTTGAAGGGCTTCGGCATGAAGGTGGCACGCAGGCCGTGCTTCTCGGCAACGGATTTCACCATGAACTTGAAGAAGGAGTGCTTGTCGGCCGTCTGCAGCGCGTCGTCATACTCCCAGTTCATCTCGAACTGGCCGTTCGCATCCTCGTGGTCGTTCTGGTAGGGCTTCCAGCCGAGTTCGAGCATGTAGTCGCAGATCTCGGCGATCACATCATAGCGACGCATGACCGCCTGCTGGTCGTAACAGGGTTTTTCCGCGGTATCGAACTCGTCGGAGATCTTCGAACCATCCGGCGAAATCAGGAAGAATTCCGGCTCGACGCCGGTCTTGACGCGCAACCCCTCCCTGGCGGCTTCGGCCACCAGCTTCTTCAGCACCACGCGCGGCGCCTGATCGACCGGCTTGTCCTCCATGACGCAATCGGCGGCGACCCAGGCCACATCCTTCTTCCAGGGAAGCTGGATGACGGAGGAAGCATCCGGCAGGGCAAACAGGTCCGGATGGGCGGGCGTGAGGTCGAGCCATGTCGCGAAACCGGCAAAGCCCGCGCCGTCCTTCTGCATGTCGGCGATCGCTTCGGCGGGCACCAGCTTGGCACGCTGCCCGCCGAACAAATCGGTATAGCTGATCATGAAATATTTCACGCCGCGGTCCTTGGCGTAGGTGGCAAGATCGAGTGTCACTGTGTTCCCCTTTTGGATTTATCAGACACTTTTTCATGGAAACGGCCGCTGCCCGGCTTGGGAGTTTCAGGCGGCGGCCGGCGTGGCATTTTACGTCAGAAGCCTCCCTTGCCGGGGATCCAGCTGGTGCCGGCGAGCGGCACCTGCGCCATGGCGGACGCCTCGATGGTCAGCGCCACGAGGTCTTCCGGCTCCAGGTTGTGCAGATGGTTCTTGCCGCAGGCGCGCGCGATGGTTTGCGCTTCCAGCGTCATCACCTTGAGATAGTTGGCAAGGCGGCGGCCGGCGGCGACCGGATCAAGCCGCTTGGCGAGTTCAGGGTCCTGCGTGGTGATGCCGGCGGGGTCCTTGCCCTCGTGCCAGTCGTCGTAGGCGCCGGCGGTAGTGCCGAGCTTCTGGTATTCGTCTTCCCAGTGCGGATCGTTGTCGCCGATGGCAACCAGCGCCGCCGTGCCGATGGCGACCGCATCGGCGCCGAGCGCCAGGGCCTTGGCGACGTCGGCGCCGGACCGGATGCCGCCCGAGATGATCAGTTGCACCTTGCGGTGCATGCCGAGATCCTGCAGCGCCTGGACGGCCGGGCGGATGCAGGCGAGCGTCGGCATGCCGACATTCTCGATGAAGACGTCCTGCGTTGCCGCGGTGCCCCCTTGCATGCCGTCGAGCACGACCACATCGGAACCGGCCTTGACCGCAAGCGCGGTGTCATAATAGGGGCGTGCACCGCCGACCTTCACGTAGATCGGCTTTTCCCAGTCGGTGATCTCGCGCAGTTCGAGGATCTTGATTTCCAGGTCGTCCGGGCCGGTCCAGTCGGGGTGGCGGCAGGCGGAGCGCTGGTCGATGCCCTTCGGCAGGTTGCGCATGTTGGCGACGCGGTCGGAAATCTTCTGGCCGAGCAGCATGCCGCCGCCGCCCGGTTTCGCGCCCTGGCCGACGACGACCTCGATCGCGTCCGCCCGACGCAGGTCCTTCGGGTTCATGCCGTAGCGCGACGGCAGGTACTGGTAGACGAGCGTCTGGCTATGGCCGCGCTCCTCGTCCGTCATGCCGCCGTCGCCGGTGGTGGTCGAGGTGCCGGCGATCGTCGCGCCGCGCCCGAGCGCCTCCTTGGCATTGCCGGACAACGCGCCAAAACTCATGCCGGCAATGGTGATCGGTGTCTTCAGCGTGATCGGCTTTTTGGCAAAACGCGAGCCGAGCACGACAGTCGTGTCGCATTTCTCGCGATAGCCTTCGAGCGGATAGCGGGAGATCGAGGCCCCGAGGAACAAAAGGTCGTCGAAATGCGGCACCTTGCGCTTGGTGCCGGCGCCGCGAATATCGTAGATGCCGGTCGCCGCCGCACGGCGGATTTCAGCGAGCGTATAGTCGTCAAAGGTCGCTGACTTGCGCGGCGGGGTATAGGGGTTGTGATAGCTCATCGGTCTGTCCCTGCCTTAGTACGCGTCAGCGTTGTCGATGTTGAAATTGTAGAGCGTGCGGGCCGAGCCGTAGCGCTTGAACTCCTCCGGCTTGACGCCGGTGACGCCGGCCTTTTCGAGAAGCTCGGCGAGCTTCTCCAGATGTTCCGGCCGCAGTTCCTTCTCGATGCAGTCCGCGCCAAGGCTCTTGACCGTGCCGCGCACGAAAAGTTTCGCCTCGTAGAGAGAGTCCCCGAGCGCATCACCGGCATCGCCGAGCACAATGAGATGGCCGGACTGCCCCATGAAGGCGGACATGTGGCCGATATTGCCATGCACGACGATATCGATGCCCTTCATCGAGATGCCGCAACGCGAGGCGGCATTGCCCTTGATGACGAGCAGGCCGCCGCGGCCGGTGGCGCCGGCATACTGGCTGGCGTCGCCTTCGATGACGACGGTGCCCGACATCATGTTCTCGGCGACGCCGGGACCGGCGGAACCCTTGACGGTTACGGTGCCGCCGTCGTTCATGCCGGCGCAGTAATAGCCGACCGAACCGCGGACCTCGACGCTGACGGGACTGTCGATGCCGACCGCAACCGCATGGCTGCCGCGCGGATTGACGACCTCGAACGCGGTGTCGTTGGCGCCCTTGGAAAGGGCATGGAGGGCGCTGTTGAGTTCGCGCAAGGGCGTTTTGGAAAGGTCAAATACAGGCATTGCAGGGCTTTCTCGTTTGGCCGGTCACGCAGCTTTTTCGTGGTCCCAGAAGTAGACGGTCGACGGCTCGGGCTCCCAGACGCGTGCATCCTCGATGCCCGGCAGGTTGACGAGCGCGCGATACTCCGAGCCGAAGGCGACATACTGGTCCGTCTCGGCCATCACGGCGGGCTTGCAGGCGATCGGGTCGCGCACGACGCCGAAGCCGGATTTCGTGCCGACGACGAAGGTGAAGAAGCCGTCGAGATCATCAAGCGCGCCTTCCAGCGCCTGACCGAGATCCTTGCCCTTGGCCATCTCCGCCGTGAGATAGGCGGCCGCCACTTCGGTGTCGTTCTGCGTCTCGAAGGTCATGCCTTCGCGGATGAGCTCGCGGCGCAGGTTGTTGTGGTTGGACAGGGATCCGTTGTGGACGAGGCACTGGTCGGCGCCCGTCGAGAACGGATGCGCGCCCAGCGTCGTCACGGCGCTTTCGGTGGCCATGCGGGTATGGCCGATGCCGTGCGTGCCGCCCATCGAGCGCACGTCAAAGCGCGCCACGACATCCTTGGGAAGGCCGGTTTCCTTGTAGATCTCGACGCTGTCGCCCGAGCCCATGACCCGGATATCCGGCCGGATCGAGGCGATGGCCGCGCGGGTTGCCGCGATGGCGCCGGCGGCGATCTCGACGACGGCGTGGGTACTCTTGACGGTCACGCTGGCGTCGATGCCGGCGGCGGCGAGATCCTTGTCGAGCCCGCGGAAATCGACCTCGGGCTTTGCCGACTGCAGGGTGACCTTCGCTTTTCCGTCAGCCGGTGATCCGTAAATCGCAATGCCGGCCGAATCCGGGCCGCGATCGGTCATCGTGATCAACATGTCGGACAGCAGCGTTCCGAGCTGCGGTTCGAGGCTCTTGTCTTTGAGGAACAATCCAACAATGCCACACATAGGTGCCTCCATTTGTCGCTGTGACAAATGGCTACCATGGGGCTTTCGATCAATCAACTGATAGGAATAAAAATTTCGTGTGAGGCAACTTTAGCCGGGACTGCTGCCCTGTTTCGGATAGCTGATGATGGAGAGATAGCGCGCCGGAAGCTTCACCAGTTCCTGGGGGCCGTGCGGTGCATCCGCGTCGAAGAACAGGCTGTCGCCCGCCTCCATCTTGAACAGTTGGTCGCCATGGCGGTAAACCACGACGCCGTCGAGCATGTAGAGGAATTCCATGCCCTCGTGCTGGAAGGTCGGAAAGATGTCCGACTCGGCCGTGAGCGTGATGAGATAGGGTTCCACCGTCACGCCGCTCGAATTGTTGTCGATATGACCGAGCAGGCTGTACTGGTGGCCGGCGCGCGTGCCGCGGCGCTCGATCTTCACGCCCTCACCCGCCTTGACGAAGGTCGCGTTGCGCGGTTCCTCGAAGCGCCGGAAGAACGCCGTGAGCGGGACGCCAAGGGCCTTGGAGAGGGACTGCAGGGTTGTCAGCGATGGCGAGACGTTGCCGTTCTCTATCTTCGAGAGCGCGCCGACCGACATGCCGGTCGCGGCGGCGAGATCGGCGCCGGTAATGCCGAGCTTCTTGCGATAGGCCCGGACCTCGTGCCCGATCGCCATTTCAAGGTTCTTCTCGCGCGGCTCGCGCACCGCGTGCGGGTTCTGGGACAGGGCGTTCTGCGCCTTCTTGGAGATCTGCTTGCCGCTGGCCATGGCCCACCCGCTCTTCATGGTAAAAACATTCCCTACAGGAAAATATCGCTCACTCGTAGGAAAATCTCGTGCGCAGCGCCGTCGGTGTCTGGCCAAACCGCGTCTTGAAGGCGGTCGACAGATGCGCGGCCCCCGAAAAACCCGTGGCGAAGGCGATTTCCGCCACGGAAAGCGGGCTTTGCTCCAGCAGGCGCCGGGCATGGTCGAGACGGATGTTGCGGTAGGTTTCCAGGAAGCCGCCCGCCATATGCTCGGCAAACAGGCGGTCGAGATGACGGACACTGACGCCGGCAAGCTTTGCCATGGCTGCACGATCGAGCGGCATTTCGATCGTCGCTTCCATTTTCTCCAGGACGGCCAGAAGCGCAGGATGGTGCGTGCCGAACCGTTCGGGCAGGGACCCGCGCTGCGGAGCGCCGGGTTCGGCCACCGCCGTATGCAGATACCAGTCGCTGACGCGCCGGGAAAAATGCGCGCCCATACGTTCGCTGATCATGGCGTGCATGAGATCGAGCGGCGCGACGCCGCCGGCGCAGGTGACACGGTCGCCGTCGATCACGTATCGGGCCTGGCGTGGTGCGAGGGCGGGAAAGGCCTCCTTCAACAGGCCGGCATGTTCCCAGTGGATGGTGAAGTCGCGGTTGTCGAGCAGGCCCGCAGCCGCAAGAACATAGGCGCCGCTCGATATGCCGCCGATGCGAACGCCTTTTCGCGCAAGGCGCCGCAGGACCGGATGGGCATCCTCGACGGTGCTCCAGTCCTTGGGATTACCGCCTGCGCAGACGAAGACCGTGTGGCAGGTTTCGCCGAGCGCGGTCAGTTCCGTGCATTCGACGGTCAGGCCTGAAGAACTCGCAACCGGTCTGCCATGAAGAGACAGGGGTAGCGCGCTGTAGAGATCGAGGCCGGCAATGAGATTTGCCGCCCGCAGGGGCTCCACGGCGGAGGCATAGGACATCAGGGCGAAATTCTGCACGAGCAGAAATCCGATCCTCTGGGTTTTTCTCGTGTCAAACGCAGTCATGGCCCAAATCTATATCATGGCGTCCTATTTTTGAAAGTCTGCCGTCTAAACGGCGACTAGGCTCGGACCTGTGATCGTCGAGGCCTGACCATGCGCTATTCTGCTTTATCCATTCTCCTGAACGGACTGACGGGCAATCGTTCCTGGCGCCCCGCCTGGCGCGACCCGCAACCCAAAGCCCGCTATGACGTCATCATCGTGGGCGGTGGTGGTCACGGTCTGGCAACGGCCTATTATCTTGCCAAGGAGTTCGGCATCACCAATGTCGCCGTGCTTGAAAAGGGCTATATCGGGTCCGGCAATGTCGGCCGCAACACGACGATCATTCGTTCGAACTACCTGCTCGAAGGCAACAATCCCTTCTATGAATTTTCGATGAAGCTCTGGGAGGGGCTGGAGCAGGATTTCAATTTCAACGCCATGGTGTCCCAGCGCGGTGTCGTCAATCTCTACCATTCCGACGCCCAGCGCGACGCCTATACACGGCGCGGCAACGCGATGCGCCTGCACGGGGTGGATGCCGAACTGCTCGACCGTGCGGCGATCAAGGCGATGCTGCCCTTCCTCGATTTCGACAATGCCCGCTTCCCGATCCAGGGCGGCCTGATCCAGCGCCGCGGCGGCACGGTGCGCCACGACGGCGTTGCCTGGGGCTATGCGCGCGGAGCCGATAGCCGCGGCGTCGATATCATCCAGAACTGCGAGGTGACGGGCATTCGCCGTGAGAACGGCCGCGTCACCGGCGTCGAGACGACGCGCGGCTTCATCGGTTGCGGCAAGCTCGGCCTTGCGGCGGCCGGCAATTCCTCGCGCGTCGCCCAGATGGCGGACATGAAGCTGCCGATCGAAAGCCATGTCCTGCAAGCATTCGTTTCTGAGGGGCTGAAGCCGTTCATCGATTGCGTCGTGACCTTCGGTGCCGGCCATTTCTACGTTTCCCAGTCAGACAAGGGCGGGCTGGTCTTCGGCGGCGACATCGACGGCTACAATTCCTATGCCCAGCGCGGCAATCTCGCGACCGTCGAGCATGTCGCGGAAGCCGGAAAGGCGATGATCCCCGCGCTGTCGCGCATTCGCGTGCTGCGCTCCTGGGGCGGCATCATGGACATGTCGATGGACGGCACGCCGATCATCGACAAGACGCCGACCGACAATCTCTATCTGAATGCCGGCTGGTGCTACGGCGGCTTCAAGGCGACGCCTGCCTCCGGCTTCTGCTTTGCCCATCTCATCGCGAAAGACGTTTCGCACGCCACGACCCGGCAGATGCGTCTCGACCGGTTCGAGCGCGGCTATCTCATCGATGAGAAGGGCCAGGGCGCCCAGCCGAACCTTCACTAGTTTGCCCGACCAAGGACATCGAAATGGCCAGCCTCGTCACCTGCCCGCATTGCGGACCACGCCCGAAGGAAGAGTTCACCGTCAAGGGCGCCGCGTTGCCGCGCCCCGCCGCGGATGCGTCCCAGGAGGTCTGGTTCGATTTCGTCTATCTGCGTGACAACCCGCGCGGCGCCTACCGCGAATACTGGCATCACACATCCGGCTGCCGCCGGTGGCTGGTGGTCGAGCGCGACACCGCAACCCATGACATCCACGCGACCCGTGATGCCGCCGATCGTCGCGGCGAGGTGACCCCATGACGCCCTTTCGCCTCTCCTCCGGCGGCCTGATCGACCGGTCGCGGCCGCTTTCCTTCTCCTTCGACGGCAAGACGCTCGGCGGCTTTGCCGGTGACAGCCTTGCCTCGGCGCTGCTGGCAAACGGCCGCCTGCTGGTCGGCCGCAGTTTCAAGTATCACCGCCCGCGCGGTGTCCTGACGGCGGGCAGCGCGGAGCCGAATGCGCTGATGACGATCGGCCGGGGTGGCCGCACGGAGCCGAACACCCGCGCCACCATGCAGGAACTCTACGATGGGCTCGAAGCGGTGAGCCAGAACCGCTGGCCGTCGCTCGATCTCGACATCGGCGCCCTCAACAGCCTGCTGTCGCCCTTTCTCAGCGCCGGCTTCTACTACAAGACCTTCATGTGGCCGGCCGCCCTTTGGGAAAAGCTCTACGAGCCCTTCATCCGCCGCGTCGCCGGTCTCGGCCGGGCAAGCTACGAGGCGGATCCGGACAGCTACGAGAAGGCCTGGATCCATTGCGACCTGCTTGTCGTGGGCGCGGGCGCGACCGGCCTCGCCGCCGCCCTTGCTGCCGGCCGCGCGGGCGCCAGGGTCATTCTCGTCGACGAGCATTCGCGCTGCGGCGGCGGCCTGCTTTCGGAGACGGCCCGCATCGGCACCGAGACCGCGACGGAGTTCGTGGCGACGGCCCTTGCGGAACTCGCCTCGCTTCCGAACGTCACCGTCATGCCGCGCACCACGGTCTTCGGCTGGTATGACGGAAATGTCTTCGGTGCCGTCGAGCGCGTGCAGAAGCATGTGCAGGCGCCGCTGGAGCGGCTTCCCGTCGAGCGGCTCTGGCGCATCGTCGCCAGGGAGGCGCTGCTGGCGACCGGTGCGGAGGAACGGCCTCTCGTCTTCGGCGGCAATGATATTCCCGGCGTGATGATGGCGGGCGCCATGCGCAGCTATCTCAACCGCTATGCTGTCGCGCCCGGAAGGAAGGTGGCGATCTTCACGACCAATGACAGCGGCTATGCGCTGGCGCGTGATCTCGAAGCCGTCGGCGCGAGCGATGTCGTCATCATCGACAGCAGGGCCGAAGGCGCTGGCTTCCGATATGCCGGCACGGCGAAGATCATCAAGGGCGCCGTGGTGTCGGATGCGCATGGCGGCAAGAGCCTGTCGTCGATTTCGGTCACGATCGCCGGACGCACGCAAAAGCTTGCCGTCGATGCCCTGGCGATGTCGGGCGGCTTCAACCCTGTCATCAGCCTTGCCTGCCATCGCGGCGGCAGGCCGGAATGGAACGCCTCATCGAGCGTTTTTCTGGCTCCGTCCAACCTCAAGGGCCTGACACTTGCCGGCGCTGCCGCCAATATCGACGGGCTCGGCGCCTGCCTGCGGCATGGTTTCGCCAAGGGCGCCGAGCGCGCCGAGGCTCTTGGCTACAGCGCGAAGCGCACGACCGTTCCGGCCGTGGCCGACGATCCGAGCGCAGTCGCCAAGCCGCTCTGGTCAATTCCCGGCGTGCGCGGCAAGGCCTTCGTCGATTATCAGAACGACGTGCATCGCAAGGATCTCGGGCTTGCCGTTCGCGAAGGTTACGGTCACGTGGAACTTGCCAAGCGCTACACGACGAACGGCATGGCGACGGACCAGGGCAAGCTGTCGAATGTCAATGCGATCGCGCTTCTGGCCCAAGCGCGCGGCGTATCACCCGCAGAAGTAGGGACGACGACCTTCCGCCCCTTCTACACGCCTGTCTCGTTCGGCGCGCTGACCGGGCCTTCGCACGGCAAGCATTTCCAGCCGGTGCGCAAGTCGCCGCTGCATGGCTGGGCAAGCCGGAACGGCGCGACATTCGTCGAGACCGGCCTGTGGTATCGCTCGTCGTGGTTCCCGCGCGATGGCGAGACGACCTGGCGCGAAAGCGTCGACCGGGAAGTCCTGAACGTCCGCAAGAATGCCGGCATCTGCGACGTCTCGATGCTCGGCAAGATTGAGATCACCGGCAAGGATGCCGCTGAATTCCTCAACCGCGTCTATTGCAATGCCTTCCTCAAGCTGCCCGTCGGCAAGGCGCGTTATGGCCTCATGCTGCGCGAAGATGGCATGATCTATGACGACGGCACGACCAGCCGCCTGGAGGAAAACCGATACTTCATGACGACGACGACGGCCTATGCCGCCGGCGTGATGAACCATCTGGAGTTCTGTGCGCAGGCTCTCTGGCCCGATCTCGACGTGCGCCTCGCCTCCGTCACCGACCAGTGGGCGCAGATGGCCGTTGCCGGCCCGAAGTCGCGGCAGATCCTGCAGGCGATCGTCGATACGGATATTTCCAACGAGGCCTTCCCGTTCTTGGGCGCGGCCGAGGTTTCGCTTTTCGGCGGGCAGCTACGCGGACGGCTGTTCCGCATCTCCTTTTCCGGCGAGCTCGCCTATGAGCTGGCGGTGCCGGCGGGCTACGGCGACAGCGTTGCCGACGCCATTATGCAGGCAGGCGCCGCACACGGCATCCAGCCTTACGGCGTCGAGTCGCTCTCGGTGCTGCGCATCGAGAAGGGTCATGTCACCCACAACGAGATCAACGGCACGGTGGTGCCGAAGGACCTCGGCTTCGCGCGCATGGTCTCGGCCGCCAAGGCCGACTTCATCGGCAAGCGGATGCTGGAGCGGGAGGGCCTGCATGCGCCGGACCGGCCGCAGCTCGTCGGTATCGTGCCGCTCGATCCCGCGGCGGGCTTCCGCACTGGTTCCCACATCCTTGCCAAGAATGCCGCGCCCACGCTGGAAAACGACCAAGGCTATGTCACCTCGACCTGCTATTCACCGCATGTCGGTTCTACCATCGGCCTTGCGCTGGTGCGCCGCGGGCCGGAACGGCATGGCGAGGAAATTATGATCTGGAACGGCCTGCGCGGCGAGTTCACGCCCGGCCGGATCTGCGATCCGGTGTCCTTCGATGCCGCCAATGAAAAGCTTCACGCCTGATTGAGGGAGGATTTGGATGTCAGCCTATCGTGTCACGCAGCGCGCCGCCCTGGCCGATTGCAAGCCCGTTCTGCGCACCGGTGTCAGTCTGGAAGCCCTTCCCGAGGGCACGGTCCTGCATCTCCTCGCGCGTCCCGATACCGGCTCGCCGGAGATTATCGGCGATGCTTCACTCTCCGGCCTGTCGCTTCGCTCCGTCTCGGTCGGCCAATGGTTCGCCGTGGGTGCGACGGCTCTGCCTTATGCGGATCTCGATGCAATCGCGGAAAAGCTGAGGCCGGTGGCGGATGTCATCGACCAGAGCCATGGGCGCGTGCGCATCCTCGTGCGCGGGCCCCAGGCCGCCCATGTCCTCGCCAAGGGTACGGCCATCGATCTGTCGAACGCCGCGTTCCCCGTCGGGCAGTCGGCCACGGCGCTCATTGGCCATATCGCTGCCCATGTCACGCGAATGGAGGATGATGGTTTCGAGCTTCTCGTTCTGCGTGGTTTTGCAGAAAGTCTATGGGACGATCTCGTGCGCATGAGCCTCGAATTCAGCTAAGCGAGATGTCAGCGAAGGATATACATCGGATGCCAGTTATCGATGGGAAGCAGGTTGCCGCTTCCGTGATTGACGCTGTGAAGGCCGCGACGGTGACCCTGGAGAACGAGGCCGGCGTCAAGCCCGGTCTCGCCGTCGTCATCGTCGGCGATGATCCGGCAAGCCACGCCTATGTCGGCGCCAAGAGCCGCATGTCGAAGGAATGCGGTTTCAACTCCATCCAGCATACGCTGCCGGAACATACGACGCAGGAAGAGTTGGCCGCGCTCGTGGAGACGCTGAACACCGACGAGACCATCCACGGCATCCTCGTCCAGCTGCCGCTGCCCAGGCATTTGAATTCGGATCCGATCATTCAGTCGATCAAGCCGGAAAAGGATGTCGACGGCCTGCATGTCGTCAATGCCGGCAAGGTCGCGACCGGCGATCTCGATGGCGGTCTCGTCTCCTGCACGCCGGCCGGCGCGATGATCCTCGTGCGCCGCACCCATGGCGAGGACCTGTCCGGTCTCAATGCGGTGGTGATCGGCCGCTCCAACCTGTTCGGCAAGCCGATGTCGGCTCTGCTGCTTGCCGCCAATGCGACTGTCACGACCGCTCATTCGCGCACCAAGGACCTTGCCGGCGTCTGCCGCAATGCCGATATCCTGGTTGCCGCCGTCGGTCGCCCGGAAATGGTCAAGGCGGATTGGGTAAAGCCAGCAGCCACCGTCATCGATGTCGGCATCAACCGCATCCCGGCTTCGGAAAAGGGCGAGGGGAAGTCGCGCCTCGTCGGCGACGTCGCCTATGACGAGGTTGCCAAAGTTGCCGGCGTCATCACGCCGGTTCCGGGCGGCGTCGGACCGATGACCATTGCCATGCTGATGGCCAATACGGTCATCGCGGCCTGTCGCAAAGCCGGCCAGACGCCGCCGAAGTTCTGATTGCGTCTCACAGTGGACATGTCTCGTCGCGCAGCGACGATTGTCCTCGGTTCGGGTACGGGAACTGTCGGCAGCGGCAGCGTTTTCCCGGATTAGTCAAGGAGGCCACAGAAAAATCATGGAACGAGTGCTCGCAGCCGAATCGACTTGTGATTGCGGCGTTGCGTGGACTTTTCTCTGACGGCTCCGGGTTTGCGATCAATACCCTCCGGCATCCGTCAAACTTTGCGCGAAGCTTCTCCTGAACGAATGTCGATCGTCTCCTGTTTAGCTTGCAGCTCGACGATGCGGAGGCCCCGAGGTTCTGATCGAGCTTGGAAGGCGTGAGCTCGATCCGCGTTCCTTCGCTTAACAGCGTCGGCATCCCGAATTGATCATTTCGCGGCTCAATGGCCGGCCTGCCGGTTTCCACTGTCAACGCTTCGACGCACACCTCGCGATGTGCCCCGCATGACTCGGGGTCAGAGTGATTCGCCACTTCTTCTCCGTATTGAACCTTCATCAACTATCTTTCATCGGCTTTGCAGCCGCACTAAGCGCTCATTTCCATGCGCCTTTTCTCGTTGATGCCTCTGCCGCATGAAGTGTCCATTAAAAATAGGTGGACACCAAATATGAGTGACGAAGAGCAGAAACTGCGTGTGCGGCATGTGGGGCGCGATGGTCGACGCCGCTACGATCCAGGATCAAAGGCGCGGCTTGTTGCGGCCTGCCTTGAACCTGGTGTGTCGATATCCGGCCTTGCGCTTACGCATGGGATCAATGCCAACCTACTGCGCAAGTGTGTGTCAAGGAGGCCAGGGAGTCTGGCTCCCTGGCGGTATCTCCACGCTCGGCGTTTATCCCGGTCGTGGCAGTAGACGGCAGCCTGCCTGTCGGGACCTGCTCGCTGGATATGTCGGTCACGTGTGATGAAGAACAACGAGCATCACTGGAGAAGACGGGCCATCCGTCAGGTTTATCCGAAATCAGCGCATTGCTGCCAAACGGCGTGAAGCTTTCGCTGGAATGCAGAGATGTGGATGGGTTGACGGCTGTCATTGGAGCATTGGGCCATGTTCAGACTGGACGCTGATCTCAAGGTCTACCTGCACCGCGAACCGATCGACTTCCGCGCCGGCATCAACAGCCTTGCGGTCCTAGTGCAGGAGACGATGGAGCTCGACCCGTTTGCGCCTGCGGTCTTTGCCTTTTGCAATCGCCGCCGTGACCGGCTGAAGCTCCTGTTCTTCGATCGGTCCGGTTTTGTGATGGTCCTGAAGCGATTGACCGAAGATCGGTTCAGATGGCCATGCCGGGAGACGGCGGTGGTGACGCTTTCGACTGAGCAGCTTCACTGAATTCTCGACGGCATCGATATCGACGCCATGGTGCGCAACCCTGTGCGGCAATATCAGATCGCCGGCTGACGACTCTGAACTTCTGCGGTTGACGCGGTGGTGCGGTTCAGATTCAAGAATCCGATGAATCGAACCGGCGAACCAAGCGTTGCAGAACTGATGGCGCAGTTGGCGGCAAATGCTGCCGAAATCGCCGCGCTGAAAGCTGAGGAAGAAGCGCTCAGCGCCCGCGTGGTCAAGCTCGAGGAAGAGTTGGAGCTGGCGCGGCTGCATCGTTTTGCGCCGAAGAGCGAAAAGCATGTTCTTCGATGAAGCCGAGCAGGTTGCCGATGAAGACGACGCCAGCGGAGAAGATGGCGAGGTCTCGACCTGCCGGAAACCGGTTTTGCGACGATCGAGAAACCGGAGGGCAAGAAGCGTGGCCGCAAGCCCCTGCCGGAACACCTGCCGCGCGAGCGTGTCGAGTATGACCTTGCCGACGACCAGAAGGCCTGCCCTTGCTGCCGTCATCAGATGCATCGCATGGGTGAGGCCGTCACCGAGCAGCTCCATATCGAGGTGAAGGCCAAGGTCCTGCAAAAAGTGCGGTTCAAGTACGCCTGCCGCCATTGCGACCGGACCGGCATCAACACGCCTGTCGTTCTCGCGCCAATGCCCGCGCAGCCCTTGCCGGGCAGCATCGCCACGGCCTCGACGCTGGCATTTGCACTGGTCCACAAATATGTCGATGGCACACCGCCCTACCGTCTGGCGCAGGCCTTCGAGCGCGCCGGCGTTCCTGTCAGCCGTGGTGCTCTGGGTCACTGGGTGATCGGCTCGAGCGAGAGGCATCTCTCTCGCATCTATGACGCGCTGAAACGGCGGCTCAGATCGCAACCGCTGATCCATGGTGACGAGACGACGGTCCAGGTGCTGAAGGAAAAGGACAGGGGGGCCACCAGCACATCCTTCATGTGTTGGGGTGGACGGCCCCGAACGGCATCGAAATGTGCCAGAGTGAGGTTGTTAAGATCTCAAACGAAGGGAGCCGCCCATGGACAAGACTAAACGCAACTATTTTAGAAGTTGTAGCGGTTCGGCTCGGCGGCCAATCCCCTCTATCCGTCGGCACCTTCGCGTTTTCAGCCTTCGACCACTTGGCATTGAGGCGCATCTGCTCCTTCCTTACTCTTCAGAACGATCGTAGTGTCCCAGGGATCGCGCAGCGAAAGAGTGCTCTCGTTCCATTCGACGTAGATTCCTGAGGCTTCTGCCCGCTCGGCGATCCGTGGGAGTTCTTGTTTGTGCCGCACAATGATCTCGAAGGTTTCCAGACCTGTCATTTTCTGACGATGCCCTGCAAAGGATTGCCCGCCCCAGTTGTTGCAGGCAACTTGATGGTGGTAGCCACCCCGCGCGAAGAAGGATGCTCCCTGGAGTTGCAATGACACTTCAAAGCCAAGAACCTTGCCGAAAAAATGCTCGGCTTTGCCTGTTTGATCCACCCGAAGATGGACATGGCCGATAACGCTGCCCGAAGGCAGCCCCTGCCAGGAAGTCAGATTGGCTGCAGCCAATAGATCATTGATGTCGAGAGGAGTACTGGTCGTCAGGATCGTGCCATCCTGCGCCTGCCAATGCGCCATCGGGCGGTCAGCATAAATTTCAATGCCATTGCCCTCCGGGTCGGCAAGATAGATCGCCTCGTGCGTGTGGTGGTCCGAGGTGCCCTGCAGCGGCACCCGCTTTTCAATCGCATGAAGAAGCCATCGTGCAAGATCCCTGCTGCTCGGCAGAGCGAAAGCGACATGGTAAAGACGGGCGTTTCGTTGATCATGGGGAGCAAGGCTAGGGTCACCGGAAAGCCTGAGGAGTGCGAAGCCGTCCACGCCTAGGAGGGCTTGGCCCGGTCCGGTCGACAACACTTCAAGCCCGAGTGCCTCCTGATAGAAGGTTGAGACGAGTGGTAGATTTCGCACTTTAAGTGTAACCAGACCTATTTGAATGGGAGCAGTGTTGTGATCGAAGTAGTCGGTGCTGGCCATAGTTGCTACTGTCTCCTTTTTCCCGGGGCCGCCTGCATGGCCCCGCGCTTACGATCGTATTGGCGAGACTTCTGGCGCGGCGCGTGCAGCTTTGGGAAACGACATATAACTGTGAATACCCTTCAAAAAAATGAGTTAAATTTCGAGCATCTAGTTCAAAAAATTGGAATGACATGCACAAAAATAGCTTCACCACTCGGCGAGAGGGATAGTCACCATGGACGCCCTGACGATCGATCAATTCACGGTCTTCGTGACAGTTGTCGAGAAAGGCAGTTTCGCCGCCGCCGCACGACAGTTGTCCCGGGCGCAATCGGCGATCACCTACGCTATACAGAAGCTTGAGGAGCAAAGCGGGCTTGCACTCTTTGACCGGTCAACATACCGCCCAACGTTGACTGAGGCCGGAATTGCTTTGCTCCCCAGAGCTAGGCGCATCCTGCACGACATTGCGGACTGGCGCCAGCATGCCCACGGTATCGCTCAGGGGTTGGAGGCAGAAATCTCGCTCGTCATGGTACCTTACGCGACGGAGGTTCCTGTCGGCCGGATCCTTGGTGCGTTCAACACGCGCTTCCCGCGCGTTTGCGTCCATCTATCGACGGTCTCCTTTTCCGTTGCCATCGAAGCTCTATGCCAAGGTAGCGCCGATATCGGACTACTGACTGAGCATGAACCACTATCGAAGGAGTTGCAGCGGCATCAATGCGGATGGGTCGACCTTATTGCGGTTGCAGCACCCGGCCATCCACTAGGCAAGATCAGAGGAAAGTTGAATGCGGCGATGTTGCTTGACTGCACACAACTGGTATTGGGCACCGCGCTTGGAACGGATAAGGGGCGCGACTACGGGGTTCACGCGGTCAATCACTGGCGCGTTAGCGATGTTCAAACGAAGCACAGACTGATCTTGGAAGGGGTCGGATGGGGATCTATGCCGAAGTCTGTTGTCGTAGACGATATTGCCGCAGGTCGACTAGTGGAATTGGAACTTGACCGTTGGGAGGGATCCGCCAGAATGCCTGGCTTTCCCCTCGTCATTGCACATCAGAATGGCCGTGCACTCGGACCGGCGGGTCGGTGGCTCATTGAGCAGTTCTCCGCCCAATAGTGCAGCAAACCACTGTTGCGGCCCTGCGCGTTGCCGCGTTTGCACACTTCTCGCTAAGATGAAGCGGTTCAGTGATTCATTCCGTGAGCTCGTTTATAGGTTTCTGAGGGTACGCCATATCGGCTGCGATATTCGGCTGCCATGCGTCCCATGTGGAGGAACCCCCACCTTAAGCCAACCTCCTTCAGTTCCATGCCGGGTTGACCACCTTTGAGATCCTGATGCATGGCCTCAAGCCTCAGATATCGCAGATAGGCCATCGGCGTCGTCATTTTAAATTGCCGAAAGCCCATCTGAAGGGCCCTCTCACTCACTCCGCTTACGGCGGCAATTTTATCAAGCGTCAAAGGCTCCGCAATGTTGGCGATCATGAACTCGATCGCTCTCTTCACGTGCCGTGGCATGGCCGGTGTGATACGTCCAAGCCACGGTGAAAAGCGATGCGGCAGCGCCAGGCATCGCAGCAGTGATCGACGATGTCGTCGTATGATTTGAACACGCGGTTTGATAGCCAGTTGTCGCGCATGAAATGCCAGAGGTTTTCGACCGGGTTCAGCTCCGGCGATTTCGGCGGCAAAGGCAGAATGGTGATGTTTTCGGGCACGACGAGATTGTTGGACATGTGCCAGCCTGCCTGATCCATGATGAGGATCGCGTGCGCGTCGTCATCGACGTGACGGGCGATTTCGGCCAGATGCTGGGTCATTGCGTAGGTGTCGCACCATGGCATGACCAGCGCCGCCGCCTTGCCGAGCTTCGGGCAGATTGCGCCGAAGATGTAGGCCGACCTTGTGCGCTGATCGTGCGGTGCTGAAGGCCGTGTTCCACGCTTGGCCCAACGGCGCGTGATCTTGTTCTTCTGCCCGATACGGGCCTCATCCTCGAACCAAATCTCTATGCGTTTTCCTCGGGCCGCTCCAGCGGCAATCTCTGCCACTGCGGCAGGGAACTTTTTTAAAATCCTCAATGGCTTGAGGGTTTTGAGCGTGATGCTTGGGCCGGACAGCCAGCTTGCGATAGCCCATGGTCAGGACTTCACGGCTCAGCGTTTGCTCGCTCACCGAAACACGAAACTCTTCCCAAAGCCATTGCGCCAGATCGTAAGCGCCGTCTCCGCCCCATTGGATAGGCTGTATTTTGAGGCTGGCCGGGCGTGCGAGAAGGTTTCCAGGACTATCTGGAGATTTGCATGGCAGATGATGGATTTGTTGGGCGCTACGAAGTTGTCGAGCCGCGCCGCGGAAACCGGCGGTGGCCAGATGATGTGAAGGCGCGGATCGTCGCGGAAAGCCTTGAGCCTGGTGTTCGTGTTGTTGATGTCGCGCGCCGTCATGACGTTGTTCCGCACCAGCTTTCCTTGTGGCGCCGGCAAGTGCGCGAGGGCATTCTGACGCTGCCTTTTGAGGCTATGCCGGGCCTGTCGGAGAGCGGCGATGCCGAGCCAGCATTTGTGCCTTTGGCGATTGCGGCAGAGCCGAGCGAGGCTGTGAATGTTTTGGCGCCGCCGCTGTCGGAGGCGGTTTGTCCGGTCTTGACGTTGGAGATCGGCCCGGACGTTGTGATGCGGGTTCCCGGCGATGTGCCAGTTGAACGTGTGGCCGCTCTGGTGCGCGCCATGCGAGGGACGGCATGATCGTCGCGGGCCAACGACTGCCGATCCTGATTGCAACGCGGCCGGTGGACTTCCGCTGCGGGCATCAGGCGTTGGCTCTGATGGTGCAGACCGAGTTGAAGCTCGACCCGCATTCCGGGGTGACGGTGATCTTCCGGTCGAAGCGCGGTGATCGTCTGAAAATCCTGGTATGGGATGGCACCGGAATGGTGTTGACCTACAAAATTCTTGAACATGGAAGCTTTGCCTGGCCCAAGGTGCAGGATGGGACGATGCGTCTTTCCAGGGGGCAATACGAAGCGTTATTCGAGGGGCTCGACTGGCGGCGAGTCATGGCGCAACGGGTGATCGCGCCGTCGGCGGCAGGGTGAATATCCCGCTGCCTTTGCATTGTTTTATTTGGATTTTTTGTGCTGTCTTGCTATAAGACCGCATGTCGTCGTCCCTTGATCTCAGCCTGTTTCCGGACCTTCCGCCAGAGGTGGTGAAGGCGTTTGCGGCGATGCAGTTCGAACTGTCGGTCGAGCGTGCTGCACGTCAGCACGAGCAGGCTGTGGTTGCCGAAAAGGACGCCTTCATCGCCGAGCTGAAGGAACTGGTCGAGAAGCTTGAAGGTCAGGTTCACGACTATCGGCGCACGAAGTTCGGGCCGAAATCGGAAAAGCTCGATCCGGCGCAGATGGAACTGGCGCTGGAAGACCTTGAAACGGCAATTGCCGAAACACAGGCGCGGATTGCCGCCGTGGAGAAAAAGATCGAAGCCAGCGCATCCGATCCGGAAAAAGTCGCTCCTCGCAAGGAGCGTAAAGCCCGTGCACTGCCCGAACACCTGCCGCGGGTCGAGAGAGTGATCGAGCCCGAGAGCATCGTTTGTCCCTGCGGTTGCGGCAACATGGTTCGGATCGGCGAAGACCGGACGGAACGGCTCGACCGGATTCCGGCGCGCTACGAGGTGATCGTCACCATCCGCCCGAAATACGCATGCCCCAAGGGTCGAACGGGCGTCATCCAGGCCAGAGCGCCAGCGCATCTGCTGGAAGGGAGCTGGCCGACGGAAGCCCTTCTGGCTGAGATTGCCGTCTCCAAGCATTCCGAACATATGCCGCTCAACCGGCAGGCCGAGGTCATGGCGCGACACGGGGTGCCGATAGACCGCACGGTCCTGGCCGATTGGATGGGGCGCACGGGCAGCGAAATCGCACCGGTGGTCGACCACATGGCAAAACGGCTGCTGTGGGAAAGCACGCGGCTCTATGTCGATGAGACCACGGCTCCGGTGCTTGATCCGGGGCGAGGCAAGACGAAGACCGGCTATCTGTGGGCCGTGTTGCGTGACGATCGCGGCTGGAATGGCTCTGCGCCGTCGGGCGTGGTGTTCCATTATCGACCTGGGCGTAAAGGCGAATATGCCGCTGAAATCCTCGACGGGTTCAACGGGACAATCCAGGTGGATGCCTACGGTGGTTACTCTCACCTCGCCACGTCGGACCGGATGGGTGGCGATCCCTTGAAGCTGGCCTTCTGTTGGGCGCACGGGCGCAGAAAGCTGATCAAGGCCACGCCAAAGAGTGGATCGCCCATCGTCGACGAGGCGCTGGTGCAGATCGCCGCGCTCTACAAGATCGAAGACAGTATCCGGGGCTCAGATCCCGGACATCGCCGGGCAGTTCGACAGGACCTGTCCCTCCCGCTGGTGGACGAGTTCTTCACCTGGCTGGCAGCGCAAGCCAAGCGCGTCTCACGCAAGTCTGACCTCGGAAAAGCCCTGGCCTATATGCTGACGCGGCAGGACGGCTTCCGGCTGTTTCTGGGCGACGGCCACGTCGATATCGACTCCAACCTGGTGGAAAACGCGATCCGCCGACCGGCCATGAACCGCCGCAATGCGCTCTTTGCGGGGCACGATGAAGGGGGCCGCAATTGGGCCCGGTTTGCCAGCCTGATCGGCACTTGTAAAATGAACGGCGTTGAGCCCTACGCCTATCTGTGCGACCTCTTCACCCGCCTCGCAAACGGCCACCTCGCCAAAGACATCGATGCCCTGATGCCATGGGCCTATGCCGCCCGCATCAAGGCCTCACAATGAGCTCGTCAGGTACTCTTCGGTGAGCTCATTTGACGGCCCGTAGATCAACCTCAGATTGCTGCAACTGAAAAAGCCATGGGGCGTGGACGTCGCATAC